>DASTYQ010000119.1:0-16270 GCA_035764775.1 Gaiellaceae bacterium | reverse complement strand
CGCGCGAGGCCGCGATGGCGAAGCTCTACACGGGTGAGCTCTCGAACCGGGTCGCGAACGCCGCGCTCCAGATCCACGGCGGGTTCGGGTACATGGAGGAGGCGGCGGTCTCGCGCTTCTACCGTGACCAGAAGATCCTCGAGATCGGCGAGGGCACGAATGAGGTGCAGCGGATGGTCATCGCTCGCCATCTCGGTCTGTAGGGGCGGGACCTGTCCCGCCCGCTCGTCCCGGCGCTCGTGCTAGCGCTGGCGCTGCCGGCGCCCGCGGCAGCACACGTCGTCGCGACGCCGTCATTCCTCGCCAGCGAGAGCTCCGTGTCGATCGGCCTCGAGGTGCCCAACGAGCGGTCGGACCCGATGACGTCGTTCACCCTCACCGCCCCCGACGGGCTCGTGATCGAGCACGCACACGCGGTCCCGGGATGGGACGGTAGGGTCGAGGACGGCGCCGCGACCTGGACGGGGGGCTCGCTCGCGGCGAAGGCCACGGTGACGCTCGGAATCACCTTGAGGGCGGACGTCGCGCCGGGCACGGTGACGCTCGGGGCGAAGCAGGGCTACGACTCGGGCGCGGTCGTCGAGTGGCCGGTCTCGCTCACGGTCACCCCGGCTGAGGAGAGCCCGTCCGAGAATCTCGCGCTCGCAGGCGTCGTCGGCCTGATCGGGGTGCTCGTGGTCGTGGCGGTCGCGGTGTTCGCGTGGCGCCGGCGATCGACTCCCGGCTCGCCGGGCGACGACACCTAGCGTGACCTGCCCTGCCAACGGCCCGAGAAGTGACAGTGGCGCGACGGTCGCCCGCCACGCCACTGTCTACCCCTGCGGTTCCCTCCCAGGGAAACCCGTCTAGTCGTCGTCCTCCTCTTGAGCCTTCGCCGGATGCGCGATCACCTTCGTCGCAGTCAATGTCGGCATGTTGTTGTCCTTGAGCACGTCCTTGCAGACGCGTGCCTGGACGAGCACTCGGTCGCCGACCACGAGGTCGGTGATGAGCTTCTTGCCCTGGCGCCGGACCTTCGTGTGTGAATCAACGGCGATCGGCGTCGTCGCCGTACCCGCGGCATAGGCGCGCCCCCAGCGATTCGAACTCGTCACGTCGACGGTGAGGGGTGCCGCGGTGAGCGTGCCCTTGAGCACGACCGTGACCTTCGGCTTGCAGCCTTCGCCGGTCCTCGGCTTGCCTTTTCCTTCTGGGGGCGCTGCCACCGCAGAAGAAACAGCGAGACCCGCGACAGCCAAGCCTGCGAGAAACAGCTTGACCTTCATGAACGTCTCCTTCCCGGGAGGGATTTGTGATCGATCACCCTGAGAGATGCGCAAGAGCAGCAGAACTTGCGCCTTCAGGTCGCCTCGCGAGCGTCTCTCGTGAGTAGCCGCGCCCGCTCCCGCCCGCTGATCCTGTCCTGCGCGTTCGCCGCCAACACTTCAAGAGAAATAGCGGAGCGCGCTGCTACGGTCGCGCGCGGCCATGATCTTCACGCAGTTCGTCGACGACGCGCTGGGATGTGCTTCCTACCTCGTCGGCGATCCCGGCACGAGAGAGGCGGTCGTGGTCGATCCGGCCTTTGCGATCGAGCAGTACCTGGAGGACGCGGAGCGGCAGGGCGTGCGCATCGTCCGCGTGGTCGAGACGCACACGCATGCCGACCACGTGTCCGGGCACGGCCGGCTCGTGCTCGAGCACGACGTCCCGGTCAGCGTCCACCCGGCCGCGAACGCCGAGTACCCGCACGACCCGCTCGAGGACGGCGACGAGATCGTGCTCGGCAACCTCGTCCTGCGTTGCATCCACACGCCCGGACACCGGCCCGAGCACTGCTGCCTCGCCGTCGCCGACCTCACCCGCAGCCCGGATCCGTGGATCGTCCTCACCGGCGACTCGCTCTTCGTCGGGGACGCGGCGCGGCCGGACCTCGCCGTCGAGGCACGCGAGGGAGCTGAGGGGCTCTTCCATTCGCTGCGCCGCCTGGTCGAGCTCGGCGACGGCGTCGAGGTCTATCCCGGTCACGTTGCAGGTTCGCTGTGCGGGAAGGCGATGAGCTCGAAGGCATCGACGACGATCGGCTTCGAGCGCCGCTTCAACCCGGCGCTCGCGCACGACGACGTCTCGCTCTTCGTTGCCGAGTCGATCGGCATCTCGGCCCCGCGTCCGCCGAACATGGAGCGGATCGTGGAGATGAACCGCGGCCCGTTCCTCGGCGCGCAGCCCGACCCGCCCGAGCTACCCGCTCCGCCAGCGGACGCACAGATCCTCGACGTCCGTCCGATCGACGTCTTCGCAGCCGGCCACTATGCGGGCGCGCTCAGCGTTCCCGTCTCGGGGACGCGCTTCTCGACCAGGGCGGCGTTCGTCCTTGGTCAGGGTCGGGTCGTCGTGGTCGCATCGGACGACGCCGAGGCAACGCGCGCGATACGCGCGCTTCGGTCGGTCGGGCACCTCGACATCGCGGGATACGTGCTCGGCGGCGGTACGGAAGCGCTCGAGCTCGTCTCGGTCGAGCAGCTCGACGGGCTCCTCGAGGAGGGCGCCGAGCTCATCGACGTCCGCGAGAAGGACGAGCGCGACACCGGGTACATCGCGGGCAGCCGGAACATCCCGTACCGCCTGCTCGCGCTCGGCGAGACGGACCTCCCGCGGGACAAGCCGATCGTCACGATCTGCGAGACCGGGCCGCGCGCGGCGATCGCGGCGAGCATCCTCGCCGCGCACGGTTTCGACGCGCACCCGGTCGTGAACGGCGGCATCGACGCCTGGATGGCCGCCGGCAAGCCGACCGTCGAGTTCCGCCGCTGCGGCGGCTAGCTCGCTCGCGCCAGGAGTTGCTCCGCCTCGCGCGCGTACGCGGTCGCCCGTACCTCGCCGTAGAACGCCAGCGCCGCGGCGAGGTGCGGCTCCGCCTCGGCGCGGCGACCGGCATGTATCGCCAGGTCGGCAGCTCGCAGGCGAGCGGCCATCTCCAGCGTGCGAGCGCCGGTGGGCTCGAGGATGTCCGCCGCTGCAGCGAGCTCGCCGTGCGCGACCGCCTGCGCCGCCCGGCGCCACACGGTGGGCACTCCGTCCGGATCCGCGAGGACGAACGCGAGCTCGCGTTCGAGCTCGTTGGCGAGGAGCGCAGCCTCCACGACCCAGGTCCCCGCCGCCCGCTCGGGAGCGCCGAGCTCGTCGAGCAGCGCGTGCGCCTTGGCCGAGTCGCCCACGCGAAACGCGACCTTGGCGGCGACAATGAGATTCGGTTCGACTGCCTGTGGGTCGCGGATCGCTCGCGCGGCACGCAGGGCAGCTTCGGCGTCCAAGTGTGCACCGGACGCATCGCCTCGCCCCAATCTGATCTCCGCCCGGGTGGCGTAGGCGACCTGCTGCATGTAGTGCGCAGCTCGAGCGATGTCTTCCTCGGCGAGAGCGAGCGCCTCGTCCCAGGCGCCGCGCAGATACGTGAAGTCGGTGAGGTTTCCGTAGAACCAGCGGAGAGCCGTGATCGAGAACCCCATCCTCTGGCTGAAGTCGAGACCCTCGCGGGTCACCGCCTCACCGCGAGTGATGTCGCCGCCGGCGTCCGCCAGGGTCGAACCGAGGTTGATGTACGCACGGCCCGCGCGGAACGAGTTCCGGCGCAACGCGAGCTCGAGGCTCCGCTCGAGGTCGTCCTGCCATCCGGGATCCCCGCGTGACGATCGCACGATGCCACGGTTGTTGAGAGCGTCCGCGAGGACCTCGTCGTCGGCGAGCTCTCCGGCCATTGCAATCGCCCGCTCGACGAGCTCCCCGGCCTCGTCGTAGCGACCGGCGAGCGCGAGAAACCGTGAGAGCTCCACGGTGACGTACGCCTTGCCAGGCGACTGTGGCGCGTCCTCTGCCAGCTCCCTCGCCCGATCGAAGTAAGCGAACGCACCCTCTTGGTCGCCACGCTGCCAGACGAACTCGCCACGCGTCATCGTCGCTTGCGCAGCCGACGCCGGATCCGATTCGGCAAGTGCCTCGGCCGCTCGCTCGAGCTCGTCCGCTCCCCGATCCTGGTAGCCGAACGCGGCTCCGAACGTGAGACCAGCGGTGAGCAGGAAGTAGGGATCGCGCTCGACGGAGGGATCCAGCTGACGCAGCCGTGTGAAGAAGTCGGCCGCGGCGACCACGGCGCCGATGGCCCACGCTCGGTCGCCCGACTCCCGAAGTGCTTTCGAGGCCCTCGGCACCAGATCTGCCGCGTCAAGGCCCGCGGCACGGGAGAGCTCGATCGCCTCGAGCAGGTGGTAGGCGAGAATCTCCGCCCGGTCGTCCGCGCGATCCGCGGGAAGCGTCTCGATCCAGTCCGCGACACGACGGTGCACGTCCGCCCGCGCGGCTCGCGACATCTGCCCGTAGGCACCGTCGCGAACGAGCGCGTGGACGAAGACGTACTGCTTCGAGCCGGCGACGGCCGACCGATGCTCGCGTCGCACGAACTCCTTGCGCTCGAGCGCATGCAGACGCTCCTCCAGCTGCCACGAATCGATGCCCGCAAGCGTCGAGAGCGCGTCCGTCCAGAACACCTTCCCGAGCACCGCGGCAAGCTGCAGGAGTTCCTTCTCCTCGCTCGGAAGGACGTCGATACGGGCAGCGACCACGCCCTGGAGCGTCTCGGGTACCGTCGCCGCGGAGGCGCTTCCGTCGGCGAGCATCCGAGCGTACTCCTCCGCGAAGAGAGGGTTCCCGCCGGCGCGTTGCAGAAGGGCGGCCTGCTGCTCGGCCGGGAGCACCGGCGTCTCGAGCAGGCCGGCGAGCAGGCGTGCCGTGTCCGCGTCGGACAGCGGAGCGAGCGAGACGGTCGCGGCGTTCCGCTTGCCGCCGCCCCAGCCCGGCCGACGCTCGAGGAGCTCGGGTCGAGCGGAGCAGAGCACGAGCAAAGGGACGCCCGTCACGCGATCGGGCAGTGCGTCGACGAAGTCGAGGAGCGCGTCGTTCGCCCAGTGAAGGTCCTCGAAGACGAGAACGACCGGCTGCACGTCCGCGAGCGCCTCGAGGAAGCGGCGCCACGCCGCGAACGACTCCTCGAGGTTCGCCTTTCCCGACGACTTCACCTGTTGGGCGCCGGTCAGCGAAAGCAGGTGGCGCTCGACCCAAGACGCTTCCGTCCCTTCCGCCAGGACGTCCCGCACCGCCGCGGACACCTTGGCCGTGGCCTCGTCCGCCGCGTCCGTCTCGAGGACGCCGGCCTGCGCTTTCACGATCTCGGCGAGACCCCAGAATGCCGAGCCCTCGCCGTACGGCAGCGACCGACCCTGGCGCCAGACGATGAGCTCCGGGTCCTCGTCGACGATGCGAAAGAGCTCGCGGACGAGACGGGACTTCCCGATGCCGGGAACTCCCACGACCGTCACGAGCTGCGGCTCGCACCGCGACCGTGCTCGCGCGAGCGCGCCCGCGAGGACCTCGCGTTCCTCCTCTCTCCCGACGAGCGGCGTCCGCGCATCCGAGAGATCGATCCCCCAGCTGGAGCGTCTGGCCACCGCCCGCCACACAGCGAGTGGCTGCGCCTTTCCCTTGGCGGCCACCGGCGGGTGCGGCTCGAACTCGATCGCGCGGTCGGTTGCCCGGTAGGTCTGCTCCCCGACCAGGATCCCGCCCGGCGGTGCCGCTGACTGAACCCGCGCGCCGGTGTTGATGACGTCGCCGGCGACGATCGCCTCACCGAGCTCCGGTCGGGCGTCGAGCGCCACGATGGCCTCGCCCGTGTTCACGCCGATCCGCACCTCGAGCGCGAGGCCCGGATCCGCGTCGTTCATCTCCGCGATCGCATCCTGGATGGCGAGCGCGGCGCGAACCGCGCGTTCCGGGTCGTCCTCGTGCGCGGCCGGCGCGCCGAACACGCCGACGACGGCATCGCCGATGAACTTCTCGACCGTGCCGCCGTGGCGCTCGAGCTCGGTGCGGAGACGATCGTGATAGGGAAGGAGAATCGCGCGGACGTCCTCGGGATCGAGCTGCTCGGCGCGGGCGGTCGAGCCGACGAGATCGGCGAAGACGACGGTGACGACCTTGCGCTCCTCCCTGCGACTCCGCGGCGGAAGGGCCAGCTGCGAGCCGCACTCGGAACAGAACTTCGCGCCGGGAGCGTTCTCGAACCCGCACGAGGGACACGTGCTCATTCCGCGAGTCTACGAAGGAGGACCAACACGTTCCACGGTGTGGCCGGCGTCGCGGATCGCGGCGAGGAGCTCCTGGCAGTGATCCTCGTCGCGCGTCGAGACGACGAGCTCGATCTCGGTCTGCAGCGCGCTCGTCGTCCGCCCTTCGCGGTGGTGATCGACCGACACGACGTTGCCACGGCCGCGCGCGATCAGGTCGAGGACGTCGCGGAGCTGACCGGGGCGGTCCGGAATGAGAAGACGGATCGCGAGGAATCGACCCGCCTGCGTGAGGCCGTGCCGGAGCACGGAGATCAGCGTCGTCGCGTCGATGTTTCCACCCGAGAGCACGGCTGCCACCGACCCGCTTCCGGGGATGCGGGCGGCGATCAGCGCCGCCAGACCGACGACCCCCGCCCCCTCGACCACGAGCTTCGTCCGCTCGACGCAGAGGACGAGTGCCTCTGCGATCTCGTCGTCGGACACCTGCACGGTGTCGTCGAGCGCGTGCTCGAGGATCGACGACGGCAGCGCGCCGGGGTGCTTGACGGCGATCCCGTCCGCAATCGTGTAGCCCGGCTGACAGATCACTCCTACGACCTGCACTTCGGGACGGCGCTCCTTCAGCGCGAGCGCGATCCCGGCCGCGAGGCCGCCACCGCCGATCGGGACGAGCACGGTTTCGGCATCCGGAACCTGCTCGGCGAGCTCGAGGCCGATCGTGCCCTGGCCCGCGATCACACGCTCGTCCTCGAACGCGTGCACGAGCGTCGCCCCGGTGCTCTCGACGTACGCCTGCGCAGCTGCCACCGCCTCCTCGAAACTCCCACCGCTCAGCTCCGTCTGCCCACCGTACGACCGGGTTGCCTCGACCTTCGCCATCGGCGCGTCCTCCGGCATGAAGATGGTCGCCGGGATCCCCGCCTCGCGTGCCGCCCAGGCAACCGCCTGGCCGTGGTTTCCTGCGCTCGCGGCGACGACACCCGCCCGGCGCTGCGCCTCGCCGAGCGTCGCGATCGTGTTGAAGGCACCGCGGATCTTGAACGACCCTGTCCGCTGCAGGTTTTCGGCCTTCAGGAAGACCTGACGCCCGCTGAGCCGCGAGAACGTCTCCGTCGGGTACAGAGGCGTCACGCGCGCGACGCCGGTCAGGCGCTCGCGGGCAGCCTCGACGTCAGCGATCGTCGGCGCCATCGAGCTCGAACACCTCCTCCAGGATCTCGCGCACCGCGCTCAACGGGTCGAGCTCGCGGCTCTCGACCCGTGCGAGGACCGCGCGGAGGTCCGGGTCCTCCGCCACCGCGGCACGCAGGTGAGCGCCGGCGCGACTCGACGCGACGGCGAAGACCTCGGCGGCGAGATTCCGGCGACGGCGCTCGTCGAGCTGCCCCTTACGCTCGAGCCCCGCGCGATGCTCCTCGATCGCCGCCCACAGCTCGGGCACGTTCTCGCCGTGGAGGGCCTCGGTCAGGAGGATCGCCGGACGCCGGTCCGGCTCGGCGAGCGCGACGATCGAGCGCACCTCGTTCAGCATGGTCTTCGCCGCCGGGTGGTCGGACTTGTTGATCGCGATGACATCGGGGATCTCCATGATCCCGGCCTTCAACGCCTGGACGGAGTCGCCGGACCCGGGCATCAGCACGAGGAGGACAGTGTCCGCGATGCCCGTTACCTCGATCTCGCTCTGACCGGCTCCGACCGTCTCGACGAACACGACGTCCTTCCCCGATGCGTCGAGGAGGAGGACCGCCTGAAGCGTCGCCTCGGCAAGACCGCCCACGTGACCTCGGGTACCCATGGACCTGATGTAGACGCCAGGGTCGAGAAAGTGGTCGGCGAGCCGGATGCGGTCGCCGAGGAGCGCTCCGCGCGAGAACGGGCTGGACGGATCGACCGAAACGACGCCGACCGTGCGACCACCGTCGCGGATGTGCCCCACGAGCGCGCCGATCAGGCTCGACTTGCCGACGCCTGGCGGTCCGGTGACCCCGACGATCGCCGCGCGACCGGTCTCGGGATAGAGGTCGCGGACGAGCGGGTACGCGAGCGGATCACCGTCCTCCACGAGCGAGATCGCCCGCGCAAGGGCGCGACGATCGCCCGCACGCACACCGGCGACGAGCTCCTCGAGCGTCAGCTCCCTGCGAGCCACGCCGGGACTCTAGAGGCGACGAGCAGTCGCTCAGGCGGCGGCCGCGACGCGGACGCCGTCAGGAGTTTTGCGCGTCCGGCATCCGCGGATCAGCGGATTCCGGACTCGAGCTCGGCACAGGCCGGCGAGCTTCCGCTTCGCGCCTCGCCTCGATCTCCTCGAGCAGGGTCGCAATGCGCTCGAGACCGCTCGCGGGCCTCCCGTCCTCGGCGGGCACGGGCGCCTGGCCTTTGCCGTTCCCGTTCGGAAGCGCAGCGACAGCCGACTCGGAGCTCGCCTCGAACGCACCCTGCTCCTCCGCGACGGCGACCGGGAGCCAGCGTGTGAGCACGAGTGCGACGAGCGAGGCGACGAGGTAGACGACCCCGGCGCCGATCCACACGGCCCGCGGGCCGAACTGGTCCGTGAGAACCCCGGCTACGGCCATCGCGAGGCCGAGGACGGCGTAGTTCGAGCTCATGATCGTCGCGAGCGCGCGACCCCGGTACTGGTCGGGTGCTCCGCGCTGGACGAGGAGCCGGTTGCAGACGATGACGGAGCCGTTTCCCGCGGACCCGCCGATGACGAAGGCGACCGCGAGCCAGATCGAGCCGGTGAGCGCAGCTGCGCCCCAGCCGACACCCATCAGCACCAGCGAGCTCACATACGTGCGCCGCAAGCCCACCTTGCCGAGCGCGGGCGCACTCAGGAAGCTCCCGAACGCCAGGCCGACACCGCTCGCCGCCACGAGCGCCCCGAAGCCGACGTCCCCGGCCCCGAGCGTCTCCTTCGCAAAAACGACCTCGGCGACGTTGACGGCGGCCGACCCGATCAGCGCGACGTTCCAGACGATGAGAACGGTTCGCAACGGCCGCGCGGTGAACACCAGCCGCAGGCCGTCCGCGACGTCACGCCAGTGGCCGCGCGTGAGCGAGTCCTCGGAGCGGAGGCTCCGGTCCGGGATCCGGGCGACCAGCGCTGCTGAGAGGAGGAACGTGACCGCGTTCACGACGTACGGCACCGTCGTCCCCCAGGCCGTGACCATGAGCCCTGCGACGACGGGCCCGATCATCCACGAGAGGGTCTCGACGGTCACGACGAGCGAGTTCGCGTTGACGAGCTCATCCTCGGGCACGAGATTCGGGATTGCGGCATTCGCGGCGGGGAGGAAGAAGCCGGTCGCGATGCCGGCGACGGCCGCGAGCGCGACGAGAGCACCGGGACCGTCGACGAACGGCAGCGCGCCGAACACGCCGAAGCGGACGAGATCGGAGGCAACCATCAGCCGGCGGCGGGAGAGGCGGTCGACGAGAGGTCCGAGGAGGAAGCCGATGACCACGATCGGGAGAAAGTCCGCGATGAGCAGCGCCGCGACCCAGATGCCGGACCCGGTCGCGTCGTAGACCTGCAACGTGAGCGCGACGGCGGCGAGGTACGTCCCGAAGCTCGACCCCGCGGTGGCGAAGAAGAGGTACCCGAAGTCCGGCGAGCGACGGAGTAGGCCGAGACGGCTTGAGCTCTTCACGACCGCAAGTGACGCTAGCACCTGTTCTCGATTCCGACTACGGCGCTTTCGGCCGTGTCCCGACAGGACATCTGGTCAGGCATGGACGCAGGATTCGCCGCCGACGACGGCGCGCCTACAAGCGAGTCACGCGCCGCGCATCGCCTTCGCGGCACGCTTCGCGACGACGTTCGTCAGTCGGCGAAGCTCGGCTCCCGGCGGTGGTGTGAGAGCGGAGACGTAGATGACACCGACCTCCGCGCGTCCGACCTGGATCGCGACGAGGTCGACGTACACGCGGACTCCCTGCACGGTCGCGACCGCCCGGTAGGCGACGGACCGCGTCCCCCGCCGCGGGAACGTAATGCGCCCGAACGATGCGAGCCGGACGACGCTTCCCTGGAGCTCGCGGCGAAGGCCGAGCCGAAGGCATGTCTCGCCGGCCTTGCTCGTGCCCCGCGCCCACGATGCGTTCGAGTCCGATTGGGTCGCGTACACCGACGACGTCGACGTCACGTACTCGGTGCCTGCCGCGAAGCTCGGCGAGGTTCCCCGTCCGCTGAGCGTGAGATCGGACTCGTCGAGCGTGGCGCAGTAGAAGTCGCCGTCGCTCTGCGAGGACGGGCGGGCGACGAATGCGGGATTGAAGTCGGCCGCGCGGAGGAGCATCGCGCGCGCCCGTGCCTGGTCAGCCGGCGTGAAGCGCTCCTTCGGATCTCCACGCGCTGCGAGCGCGACGCCCGTCGCGACCAGCGCGACGGCGAGCACGAGCGAGACGATTCGCAGCACTCGTCTCAGAGTACGCACCGTTACGGCTCGTAGGCGAGGTTCTGCCGGAGCCAGCGCTCGGCCTCCGCGAGCGACATTCCCTTCCGCTCCGCGTAGTCGGCGACCTGGTCGCGGCCGAGACGGCCGACCGAGAAGTAGCGCGCCTGCGGGTGCCCGAAGTAGAGGCCGCTCACGCTCGGTCCGGGCGTCGTAGCGAACGACTCGGTCAGGCCGATGCCCGCGCTCTCGGCATCGAGAAGCGTCAGGAGCGTGCCCTTCTCCGAATGGTCCGGACACGCCGGGTAGCCGAAGGCCGGCCGGATGCCGCGAAAGTTCTCACGGATGAGCTCCTCGCTCGAGCGGGCCTCGCCGGGCGCATACCACTCATCCCGCGCGCGCTCGTGCAGCCGCTCGGCGAACGCCTCCGCGAGCCGGTCCGCGAGCGCGCGGACCATGATCGACCGGTAGTCGTCCCGATCGGCCGCGAACTCGTCGGCGAGGCTCTCGCTGCCGTGGATACCGACGGCGAACGCGCCGACGTGATCCGTGAGCCCGGTCTCCGCAGGCGCGACGTAGTCCGCGAGCGAGCGGTTCGGACGCGAGTCCTCGTGGTCTGCCTGCTGGCGGAGCATCGGGAAGCGGATGCCGCCGTCGAGGACGAGGTCGTCGCCCTCCGCACGCGCGTGCCAGAAGCCGTAGACCCCGCGTGCGGTCAGCGAGCCGGCCGCCGCGATCTCGTCGAGGAGCTCGTTGGCGGCGTCGAAGAGATCGCGCGCGACCTCCCCCTTTTCGGGATCGTCGAGGATCGCCGGGTAGCGCCCCTTGAGCTCCCACGCGTGGAAGAAGTACGTCCAGTCGACGTAGCCGCGTAGCGTCGCGATGTCCTCCTCGGCCTGCCTGACGCCGACGAAGGCCGGTACCGCCAGGTCGTCCACGTGCCAGTCGATCGGCGTCCGGCGCTCGCGCGCCTCCCGCAGCGAGAGGAGCGGCTTCCGGCCTCGTTCGGCGTGCAGCGCCCGCAGACGCTCCTGATCCGCGCGGTTCTCGACGTCGAGGCGCTCGCGGCGATCGCGGTCGAGGAGGTCTCCCACGACGCCGACGACACGAGACGCGTCGAGGACGTGCACGGTCGGCTGACCGTACTCCGGCGCGATGCGCACGGCCGTGTGCTGCCTCGAGGTCGTCGCTCCGCCGATGAGCAGCGGCAGCTCGAATCCGCGGCGCTCCATCTCCTTCGCAACGGAGACCATCTCGTCGAGCGACGGCGTGATGAGGCCGGAGAGACCGACGATGTCGCAGTCCTCCTCGACCGCGACGTCGAGGATCCTGTCGGCCGGCACCATGACCCCGAGGTCGATGACCTCGTAGCCGTTGCAGCCCAGCACGACGCCGACGATGTTCTTGCCGATGTCGTGCACGTCGCCCTTGACGGTGCCGAGCACGATGCGGGCGGCCGACGACCGCTCGGTCTTCTCGGCCTCCATGTACGGCTCGAGATAGCCGACCGCGCGTTTCATGGCGCGCGCGCTCTTGACGACCTGCGGCAGGAACATCTTCCCCGAGCCGAAGAGGTCGCCGACGATCTTCATGCCGTCCATGAGCGGGCCTTCGATGACGTCGAGCGGACGGGCAGCCGCCTGCCGCGCCTCCTCCGTGTCCTCCTCGATGAAGTCGACGACGCCGTGCACGAGCGCATGTGCGAGCCGCTCCCCGACCGGCGCCTCGCGCCAGGAGAGATCGAGCTCCCGCTTCGTCGCACCGCCGGAGACCGTGCCGGCATGCTCGACCAGCCGCTCGGTCGCATCCGGGCGCCGGTCGAAGAGGACGTCCTCGACGCGCTCGAGCAGCTCCGGCTCGATGTCCTCGTAGACCGCGAGCTGCCCCGCGTTCACGATGCCCATGTCCAGCCCGGCGCGGATCGCGTGGTAGAGGAACGACGCGTGCATCGCCTCGCGCACGGCGTCGTTTCCGCGGAAGGCGAACGAGAGATTCGAGACGCCGCCCGAGACGAGGGCGTGGGGGCAGCGCTCCTTCAGAAGTGGGATCGCCTCGATGAACGCCTTCGCGAACTGTGCATGCTCCTCGATTCCCGTCCCCACGGCGAGGATGTTCGGGTCGAGGATGATGTCCTGGGGGGCGAAGCCCGCGGTTCCTGTGAGGAGGTCGTATGCACGCCCGAGGATCTCGACCTTGCGCTCGACCGTCTCGGCCTGGCCGCGCTCGTCGAACGCCATGACGACGACCGCCGCCCCGTACGCACGGACGATTCGCGCATGCTCGAGGAACGGCTCCTCGCCTTCCTTGAGCGAGATCGAGTTCACGACGCCCTTCCCCTGCAGGCACTTGAGGCCGGCCTCGAGTGCCGAGAAGCGCGAGCTGTCGACCATGATCGGAATGCGCGCCACCTCGGGCTCGGTCGCGACCAGGTTGAGGAACGTCGTCATCGCCTGCTCGGCGTCGAGCAGGTCGGCGTCCATGTTCACGTCGAGCAGGTTGGCCCCGCCCCGCACCTGCTCGAGGGCGACGTCGACCGCCCCCTGGTAGTCGTTCGCCTCGATCAGTCGCCGGAAGCGCGCCGATCCGGTCACGTTCGTCCGCTCCCCGACGACGACGAACCCCGTGTCCGGTCTGATGACGAACTGCTCGAGACCGGAGAAGCGCGGCTGCGCCGAGAGCGCCGGCACACGCCGTGGCGGCAAGCCCTCGACGGCGCGCGCGATCGCGTGCGTGTGCTCCGGCGTCGTCCCGCAGCACCCACCGACGAGGTTCACGAGACCGTCCTCCGCGAACGCCCGGAGGTAGCGGCTGGTGTCGGCGGCCTGCTCGTCGTGGAGCCCGAGCGCATTCGGAAGCCCGGCGTTCGGATGACAGGAGACGTATGTGGAGGCGACGTTCGCGAGCCCCTCGAGGAACGGCCGCATCTCGGTGGCACCCAGCGAGCAGTTGACGCCGACGATGAACGGCTCGGCATGCTCGACCGAGACCCAGAAGGCGTCCGAGGTCTGTCCGGAGAGATTGCGCCCGCTCTTGTCGATCGCGGTGAATGAGAGCCAGAGCGGCAGCTCGGGAGCGACGGCGCGGGCCGCGACGATCGCCGCCTTCGCATTCAGCGTGTCGAAGATCGTCTCGATGAGCAGGAGGTCGACGCCGCCGTCGCGGAGCGCTCCGATCTGCTCTTCGTATGCCTCGCGCACCCGGTCGAAGCTGACCGCCCGATACGCCGGGTCGTCGACCTTCGGCGAGAGCGACAGCGTGACGTTGAGCGGCCCGACCGAGCCGGCGACGAACCGGGGCCTCTCGGGCGTGCGCTCGGTCCACACGTCGGCTGCAGCGCGTGCCAGGTGGGCACCCGCGAGGCTCATCTCGGCGGCCGCACCCTCGAGCGCGTAGTCCGCCTGACCGATCGAGGTCGCGGTGAACGTGTTCGTCGTCGCGATGTCCGCTCCGGCCTCGAAGTAGGCGTGGTGGATCTCCGAGACGATCTCGGGCGCGGTCAGGTTGAGGAGGTCGGGGTCGCCCTTGACGTCGTGCGTGTGCGACGCGAAGCGCTCACCGCGGTACTCGTCCTCCGAGAGCTCCCGCCGGTGGATGAGCACGCCCCAGGAGCCGTCGAGGACGAGAATCCTCTCGGCGAGCAGATCCTTGAGTTGTGCGCGGACGTTCGTCACGAATTCGGCTCCCGCCTAAGAGGTCGGGAGCCGGGAGGCTCGCGAGGCTCTTTAGGCGTTTGGTAACCCGGTCGCCAAGCTGCCGTTCAAAGCTCTCCGGGGTTCTCTCAGGCTAGCGAATACGGTCGGAAACGCTCAAGTCCTGCCCGCGAAGTCGGCGAGCGCCTCGCGCCCGTTCCCGACGAACGGCTCGCCGTGCGCGAGGAGGAGATGCTCGAAGTCGAGATCCGCCAGGCGTCGGTACGCGGCGCGCAGACCAGCCTTCGTCGCCTCCGGCTCGTCCATGAAGTGATCGGGGACGAACCGCAGCGGACCTCCGGGCTCCCAACGAACCGCACCGTCGGCGAGCGCGAGCGCGCGATGCGCGGGAACGTGAAGCGCGCTCTCGTCGGCGCAGATGGCCCCGACCTCGAGCGCGACGACGCCACCCGGGAGCTCGTCACCCGGATCGAAGGGCTCGACCTCCTCTCCGTGCTCGAACTCGTGCAGGCCCGCTCGCGAGCAGTGGACCGTGACGCCGAAATGCTCGTCGAACGCGGCGCTCGAGCGATAGTGGTGGCGGTTCGTCAGGAGGACGTCCGTCGGGGAGCCGTGCTCGGCAAACCAGCCGACCCCGCCTTCGGGCTCGATCGGATCGACGAGGACGCGCTCGTTCTCCAGGTAGTACGAGTGGACGGCGATCTTGATGTTGGGGTGCACGGCGCTCCAGTGCCACACACCCGGGACGACCTCTTCCACCGCCTGAGCGTACAAGCCTCAGCCGGCGAACACACGCTCCTCGGCATCCGCGATGACATCCACGCGCGCGGGCGGATCCAGCATGAGCTCGACGATCGTCTCCACGCTCGGGTCGTCGGTCTCGCGCATCCTCGCGACCGCAGCGTCGACGTCGTAGGCCGTTCGCCTGAGCTCGACGTCCGGACCCAGGCGTGCCCAGTACGCATGGCCCGACGTGCCTTCGTACGGCAGACCGACGCTTCCAGGTCCCAGGAGACGCCGTTCGCCGAGGACGCGGTCGTACTGGACGTGGACATGGGCTGTCACGACGACGTTCGCATCGACGCCGTGCATGAACTCCTCGACCCGCTCCGGCGGCGTTCGCTCCGTGACGCACTCCTCGTCGGAGCGGGGCGATCCGTGAGCGAAACATGTGGTGCCGAGGCCAGCGACGTCGACGACGACCGTCTGCTCGAAGGTCGACAGAAAGGCGAGGTCGGCATCTGTGTGCCGGGCCGCCATCCACCGCTCACGAGGGGTGGGCTCCGCGTGCTCGCCACGTGAGAGCTCCGTGACCGCGCGATCGCTGTTCCCACGTACGAAGCGCGCCGGGATCTCGAGCGCGCGCACGAGCGCAAGTGTCTCCTGCGGCAGTGAGCCCCACGTGAGGTCGCCGCAGAACACGACGAGGTCGGGATGCTCGCGCTCGACTTCCTCGAGCACCGCCGCCAGCGCGGGCGCGTTGCCGTGGACGTCGGCGAGCGCCGCGACCCGCATCGCTCAGCCGGTCGTGCGGCCCGACACCGACAGCTGGTTCTCGGCGTGCTTGATGCGCTGCTCGAGCTGCCAGCGATCGGCCGTCGACTCCCCCGCCTCGACCCTCTCGAGCTCGGCCTTCGCAGTCTCGAACTGGGTACGGGCGCGTTCGTCGTCGATCTCCTTCACGCTCACCGCGTCGTCGACGAGCGCGAGCGCGCGGTCGAGCTCGACCTTGAAGAAGCCGGGGCCGGTCGCGAACTCGAGCACCTCGTTCGGGCTCAAGTGGATGCGCGTCGAGCCGGCCTGCAGCGTGGCCACGAGCGGAGCGTGCCGTGCGAGGACGCCGATCTCTCCTGCCGCGCCCGGGACGATGACCATCTCCGCCTCCCCGTCGAACGCCGCCCCGTCGGGCGTGACGAGCGCGACGTCGAACCTGGGGTGCGACTCGGCCACGGCCGCCTACGCCGCGACCGCTTCGGCGGCGCGCGCCTTCTCGACCGCGTCCTCGATCGTGCCGACCATGTAGAAGGCCGACTCGGGAAGCTCGTCGTGCTGCCCCTCGATGATCTCGCGGAACGAGCGAATCGTGTCCTCGAGCTTCACGTACTTGCCGGGCGTCCCGGTG
>DASTYQ010000118.1:0-5414 GCA_035764775.1 Gaiellaceae bacterium | reverse complement strand
TCCGCCACTGCCTGCTCAACGGACTCGACTCGATCGCGCTCACGCTCCAGAACGAAGCGGCTATCGGGGAGTTCGAGGCGCGGACCGGGCAGCCGGTCGCAACGACCGCGCTCTGAGGCGCGCTACGCGGCGGCTGCGTCGCCGTCGCCCGCGACCTCGCGCTTCGTGAGGTCGAGGAGCTCGGAGAAGAGCTCCCGGAGACCTTCCTCCGACAGCGGCCCGGAGTTGGCGCTCGCGAGGTCCGCGAGCAGCTGGCGCTCGCGGTCGGGATCGAGAAACGGAAGACCGACCTCCTGCTTGTGTCGTCTGAGCGCCGCAACGAGCTCGAGCCGGCCGTTCACGGCCTCGAGGATCGAGCGATCGAGCTGGGAGATCTCGTCGCGCAGGCGCTGGACGGTCGGGTCAGTCATGGATGACCTCCGCAGGATAGGAGCCGAAGACGCGCAGGAGCCTCGTGCGCGCGCGCAGCTCGGCGAGCGTCTCGCGCACGATCGGGTCGAGTGGATGTCCCGTGAGCACGGCATCGAAGCGGTAGCGCCACGGCGACTGGGGGATGGGGCGGGACACGAGCTGGAGCAGGTCGATCCTGTGGCGCGCGAACGGCTCGATCGCGCGGTGGAGCGCTCCCGGCTGGTGGTCGGTGACGAACGAGAACGCCGTGCGCCAGGGCTTGCCGTTCACGTCGAGCCGCATGTGGGTCGCGACGGAGACGAAGCGCGTGAACGCCTCCGGGTGGTCGCCGACGTCTTCGGCGACGACCTCGAGGCCGTGGAGGCGTGCGGCTCGCTCGCTCGCGATCGCGACCTCTGTCGGATCGCCGTGCTCCGCGACGTACGCCGCCGCGTCGGCGGTCGTGGCGGCCGCGATCAGAGTTGCGTCCGGCATCGCGGCGAGCAGCATGCGGCACTGGTCGAGCGCGACCGGATGCGAGTGGACGGCCCGCACCTGCGCGAGCGGCACCTTCTCCGGCCCGACGAGGAAGTGGCGGATCGGCAGGACCGTCTCGCCCGTGATCGCGAGGGGTGAGTCGTAGAGGAGGTCGTGCGTCTCGGCGACGGGACCCGCGAGCGAGCTCTCGATGGGCAGCACGCCGACGTCGATCGTCCCGTCGGCCGTCGCCTGCGTGACCGCGGCGAAGCTCGGCAGCGGGACGAGCTCGACGCCTTCGGGAAACAGCCGGTCGCACGCGGCGGCACTGTGCGCGCCGTCGCGTCCGGGGTAGCCGACGATGGTCCTTGTCGTGGTGCGTTCGGGCATCTGTCCGTCCAGATGAGTCGAAGGGTCCGCCTCGATTCGTCAGCTAGCCGGCGGAGGCGGGTGCGGAACGCCGACTAGCGCGCAAAGATGCGCGCGGTAAAGCCGAAGACGAAGAGCTTCGTGCGTGCGCGCGACATCGAGCCCACAGGCTAGGCCCGCCGGTGCGTCACGTCAACCGCGCTTCCGGTGTATCGTGCGCCCATGCCCGGCTCGGCCGCATCCCTCCCGTCGTTTCGCCGGCTGGCGCTCCTCCTCATCCTCCTTCCCCGCTAGGGGAAGCCACGCGTCGACATACACGAGCCGTCCGCACCCGTGGTGCGCCGTCGATCCGATTGCGCAAGCCCGGAATCCGCGAGCGCGGATTCCGGGCGCGCGAACTGCGAAGGCGCTCGCCGCGTCGTTCGACATCCCGTGTCAGTCCCCGAGAAGGAGCCCAGCCCATGTCCATGCCGCACTGGAAGTACCGCCCGTACGCGACCGTCGATCTGCCCGATCGCACGTGGCCCGACCGCGTTCTCGACGCCGCGCCGATCTGGTGCTCGACCGACCTGCGCGACGGGAACCAGGCGCTCGTCAACCCAATGGACGCGACGCGCAAGCGCCGGTTCTTCGACCTGCTCCTGGCGCTCCGCATCCCCGAGATCGAGGTCGGCTTCCCCTCCGCCTCGAAGACGGACTTCGACTTCGCTCGACTCCTCATCGAGGAGGAGATCGTCCCGGACGACACGACCATTGCCGTGCTCACGCAGGCGCGGCCCGAGCTGATCGAGCGGACGTTCGAGGCGATCGCGGGCGCGAAGCGGGCGATCGTCCACCTCTACAACTCGACGTCGGTCACGCAGCGGCGTGTCGTCTTCCGCCTCGATCGGGACGGCATCACCGAGCTGGCGGTCCGCGGCACGCGCCTGTGCCGGGAGCGTGCCGCCGACGCGTCCGGCGAGGTCGTCTTCCAGTACTCGCCGGAGAGCTTCCACCACACCGAGCTCGACTACGCGCTCGAGATCTGCGAGGCCGTGGCGGAGGAGTGGGGGCCGTCGCCCGACGAGAAGATGATCGTGAACCTGCCGACGACGGTCGAGCAGTTCCCGCCGAACGTCTACGCGGACCGCATCGAGTGGTTCGGGCGGCATTTCTCGAGGCGGGACTCGGCGATTCTCTCGGTTCACCCGCACAACGATCGCGGCACCGCCGTCGCGACGGCCGAGCTCGGCCTGATGGCGGGGGCCGAGCGCGTCGAGGGCACGCTCTTCGGCAACGGCGAGCGAACGGGCAACGTCGACCTGATCACGATCGCGCTCAACCTGCTGACCCAGGGCGTCGACCCGCGGCTCGACCTCTCGGCGATCGACGAGGCGCGCGCAATCGTCGAGGAGTGCAACGAGCTCCCCGTCCATCCGCGGCATCCGTATGTCGGCGAGCTCGTGTACACGGCGTTCTCCGGCTCGCACCAGGACGCGATCAAGAAGGGCATGCACGCCCAGGAGCGCTCGGGCTCCGACGTGTGGGACGTTCCGTACCTGCCGATCGACCCGAACGACCTCGGGCGCAGCTACGAAGCGATCATCCGCGTCAACTCACAATCGGGAAAGGGCGGCGTCGCGTATCTGATGCAGGCCGATCACCACCTCGACCTTCCGCGCGGGCTTCAGGTCGACTTCGCGCAGAAGGTGCAGGCGATCGCGGATGTCCGCGGCGGGGAGCTGACCTCGACCGAGCTCATGGAGACCTTCCAGGAGCAGTATCTCGATCACGTCAGGCCACTCGAGCTCGTCGGGCACTCGCACTCGAGCGAGGGCGGCGCCGACCGGATCGCTGCGAACCTCCTCGTCGACGGCGAGGAGCGGATCGTGGAGGGCGAGGGGAACGGCCCGATCGACGCACTCGTCAACGCGCTCGGCCGTGGGCTCGGCATCGAGCTGCACGTGGTCGACTACCACGAGCACGCGATGAGCCGCGGCGAGGATGCGAACGCGGCCGCCTACGTCGAGGCAGACGTCCAAGGCGAGGTCGTGTGGGGCGTCGGCATCCACCCCTCGATCGTCACCGCGTCGCTTCGCGCCGTGCTCAACGCCGCGAACCGCGCACAGGCGCTGCGGGCCGCGCAGGAGGCCGTCGCGACGGCGTTCGACGGGTCAAGCTGAGTCGAGCGCGAAGGCGGCTCGGAGCGCGGCGACCGCGCGCCCGAGGTCGTCGCGCGGGATCAGGCAGGAGATGGTGATCGGCGACGTCGAGATCATGCGGAGGTTGATCCGCTCGTCCGCGAGCGTGCGGAACATCCGCGCCGTCACGGCCGGGTGCGAGCGCATGCCGGCGCCGATGAGCGCGATCTTGCCGAGGTCGGTGATCTCGTCCACCTCGAACGGGCCGATGCCGTCGTGGACGCGCTCGAGCGCGCGTCGAGTCGCCGCGACGTCGCCCGTCGGCACCGAGAACGACACCGTCGCCGATCCGTGCACGACGTCCTGCAGGATCGTGTCGACGTTGACGCCCGCGGCTGCGATCGCCTCGAAGATCGTGGCCGCTATCCCCGGCCGGTCGGGCAGCCCGCTCAGGTCGAAGACGACCTCGTCTTCCGAGTGCCTTACCTCGCTGACGATCGGCTGCTCGAGGCCTTCCGAGCCCTCGTTCCAGACGCTCACGTTCGCTCGAGGGCGGTGAGCACCGCATCCGCGAAGTCCGAGGTCGTCGCGCGGCCGCCGAGATCCGGTGTCGGAGCCGCGACGAGAGCGCTCTCGACTGCGGAAGCGAGCGCGTCGGCTTCCTCGGGCCGGCCGAGCCCGTGCTCGAGCAGGAGCGCGGTCGAGCGGAGCATCCCCGCCGGATTCGCGATGCCGCGTCCGGCGATGTCGGGCGCCGAGCCGTGGACGGGCTCGAAGATCCCCGGGCCTCCATCGCCGAGGCTCGCCGACGGCGCAAGCCCGAGCCCGCCGGTCATCGCCGCCGCGAGGTCGGAGAGGATGTCCCCGAACATGTTCTCGGTGACGACGACGTCGAACTGCTCGGGAGCGCTCGCGAGCTGCATGGCGGCGTTGTCGACGAGCATGTCGTCGACCGTGACCTCCGGATAGTCGTCCGCGACCTCGTGGACGACGCGACGCCAGAGCCGCGACGTCTCGAGCACGTTCGCCTTGTCGACCGACGTCAGCTTTCCGCCGCGCGTGCGCGTGAGCTCGAAGCCGCGGCGCGCGAGACGCTCGACCTGGCTCGGGTGGTACTCGCACGTGTCGAAGACCGTCCCGTCCTCGCGCACTCCGTGTGCGCCGAAGTACAGGCCGCCGACGAGCTCACGGACGATCACGAGGTCGATCTCCCCCTCGCGCGCCGGGCGCAGGTTCGCGTAGACGTCGAGCTCGGCGCGCAGGCGGAGCATTCCCTGCTCGGGGCGGATGTCGGCCGCGTCGAACTCGGGATGCCCGATGGGCGCCTTGAGCACGGCGTCGGCCGTGCGGCAGGCGTCGAGCGTCTCTGGTGGAAGCGAGTCGCCCGTCTGTCGAATCGCGTCGGCGCCGAACAGGTGATCCTCGAGTTCGACGTCGGGCGTGAGCGCTCGCAGGACGCGCTTCGCGACGGCCATGACCTCAGGCCCGATGCAGTCTCCGGGAAGACAGACGACGCGGTGCGTCATCGTGCGAGCGTACTCAGACTGCGACGCCGAGGCGCTCCAGGAGCGCGTCGGCGTCTGCCTCGACCTCGATCGGTTGCAGGCGGTGGGCGACCGGCTGCGGCGTCTTCAGACCGTCGCCGGTCACGAGGAGGACGACCGTGTCGCGCTCGCCGATCGATCCGGCTGCAACGGCTTCGCGGAGCGCGCCGAGCGTCACGCCGGCAGCGGTCTCGCCGAAGACGCCGCTCGTCTCGGCGAGCAGTCCCATGTTCTCGCCGACCTCGTCCTCCGCGACCGCGTGGATCCAGCCGCCCGACGCCTTCGCGGTCGCGACCGCGAGGTCGCCGTCGGCAGGATTGCCGATCGCCAGCGAGCGCGCGACCGTGTCCGGCTTCAGAGGGATCACCTTGCGGTTCTCGGCGAACGCCGAGGCGACGGGTGCGCAGCCTTCCGCCTGTCCGCCGTAGAGGCGCGGCGTCGTCCCCTCGACGAGTCCGACGTCGAGGAGCTGGTCGAAGCCCTGGTGCACCTTCGAGTACATCGCGCCCGACGC
>DASTYQ010000117.1:0-22738 GCA_035764775.1 Gaiellaceae bacterium | reverse complement strand
CCACCCGGAGCAGAGGAGAACGAGAGATGACCCGGACGATCTCACTCATCATCGGAATCGCAGTCGTTGCGCTCGTCGCCGTTCCCACCGCGTTCGCCAAGCCCGCCCCGATCTGGACGGGGGAGGACGCAGTGCAGTTCTTCTACGCGAACGAGCGGGCGACCATGACGTCGAACTCGAGCCAGCCGGCGATCGTGTCGGAGAACACGCCCGAGTCGCCGGCGCTGCGGGCCGACAGGCTTCGCGGTGAGGCACTCAACAAGAAGTACGGGCTCGGCGAGTTCGCCGTCAGCCCGGTGAGCACCTACAAGGACGCGAACGAGCGCGTCGTCGAGCCGCAGTCGGTGAGGGCTGAGCGGCTTCGCAGCGAGGGGCTCAACCGCATGTACGGCCTCGGCGAGTTCGCGCCGACCGTCAACTACGAGGACGCCAACGAGCGCGTCGACATCCCGACGACCCCCGAGTCCGTGCCCGTCGCCAGCTCCGGCCGCGAGATCGAGTGGCCGCAGGTCGGAATCGGCTTCCGCATCGAGATCGCCCTGGCAGTCCACCTGGGGCTCTCGCTCAAGGCAACACGGCCCCGCATCCTGCCTCACTGATCCGGGTCACTCACCTCGGCCCGACCGACCGCGACCGCTCCATCCGGAGCGGTCGCGGCGCGTGCGGGTAGCGTCAACGCAGTGGACGGCCCGCGGCCGTATCGCAAGAGCCTGTGGCGCAGAGCGCTGAACGCGCTCGTCAGACCGCTCGCGAGTGCAGGTCTCACCGGTCCACGCACGCACCTCCTCACGGTCCCCGGACGAGTGACGGGCAAGCCGTGGTCGACGCCCGTCTCGATCGTCCGCAACGACCACGAACGCTGGCTCGTCGCACCCTACGGCGACCGGAACTGGGTCAAGAACGCACGTGCCGCACGCCAGGTCGAGCTCCGGCGCGGCCGTCGGCGCGAGCTGCTCGGTGTCGAGGAGCTCATGCCCGCAGAGGCGGTGCCGGTCCTGCGGGAGTACTACCGCGCCAGTCGTGTGACGCGCGCGTTCTTCGCGGTCACGCTCGACTCGTCCGCTGATGAATGGCTGGCCGACGCGCCCCGCCACCCCGTCTTCCGCCTCGTTCCGGGAGCGTCGTAGGATCAGCCCATGGCAGACGTGTTGCTCGTCGCCGCGACGGACATCGAGCTCTGCGACCGGCCCGGCCTTGCGTGCGGCGTCGGCCCGGTAGAGGCCGCCGCGACGACCGCCCGTGAGCTCGCGACGAGCCCGCCGAGGGCCGTCGTGCACGTCGGGCTCGCCGGAGGGCACGGCATCACGCCGGGTGGGCTGGTGATCGGCAGCTCGTCTGTCTACGTCGACCTCTCCGCCGAGATCCCGGTCGTGGACCGGGTCGACCCGGACGCCGAGCTGCTCGCACGGGTGCGCGAGGCGGCGCCCGACGCGCTCGTGCTGCCGATCGGAACGAGTGCCGCGGTCGGAGCGCTCACTGCCAAAGAGCTGCGCGTCGAGGCGATGGAGGGGTTCGGCGTCCTTCGGGCGTGCGCGCTCGCAGGCGTGCCGGCGGTCGAGATCCGCGCGATCTCGAACGAGCTCGCCGAGAACGATCGCTCGCGCTGGCGCATCGGGCGCGCGCTCGAAGCGCTCTCGGCGGTGCTCCCCGACGTGCTCCAGGCCGCTGCGAAGTAGCCTCCTCGCGGATGGCAGCGAGGCAGAAGCGCGAGGAGCGACCGCTCCCGCCCCCTCTGCCGCCGGCCCAGCGCACCGTCGGCCAGCTCGTCGGCGAGGCCATTCGCGCGTACGGGGCGCAGTTCTGGCAGGGCCTCGCCCTCGGCATTCCCGTCGTCCTCGCGAACGTGCTCGTGTGGCGTCAGTCCTCCGACGAACTCGAGCTGGCCCTGCTGCTCCCGACGGCCCTCCTGATCTCGATCAGCTACGTGCTCGCGATCGGGCGTGTGAACGGCGTCCCGGTTCGTTCGCGTCGAGGGCTCGTCGCCTACGTGCTCGCAGTGCTGATCTTCCTGCCGTTCCCGCTCTTCGTCGCGGTGTTCATCCTCCCGGGGCTCGTCTGGCTCTCCTTGTTCGGGCTTGCGGTTCCGGCCGTGCTCGTCGAGGGCCTCGGGGCGCGGGCGGCGATCCGCCGTGGGCTCGCGCTCGCCCGCGCGGACTTCGTCCACGTCCTCGGCGGGCTCGCGACGCTCGCGCTCGTCGTGGTCATCTCGCAGTTCAGCCTCTACTTCGTCCTGCGGGAGTACGCGGACAACACGCGGATGATCGCCGCGGCTCTGGCCGCGCTCGTGGTGTCTCCCGTCGTGTTCCTCGGCAGCGCGCTCCTCTACGTCGACCAGGAGGCTCGATTAGGCTCGCGCGACGAGCGACGAGAGGAGTGAGATGCCGACCTACCTGATGTTGACCACGCTCACGGAGAAGGGGGTCCAGACCCTTCACGCCAATCCGGCGCGTCTCGCCGAGGTCAACCGCGACGTGGAGGAGATGGGCGCGAAGGTGCTCCACCAATGGGCGGCGCTCGGCGAGTACGACTTCGTGAACATCGTGGAGGCGCCCGACGACCTCACGATCGCGAAGGTGTCGATCGCGCTCGGAGCTCGCGGGAGCGCCAAGCTCGAGTCGCTACCGCTCATCCCGGTCGACGACTTCCTGTCGAGCCTGGACTGAACTGTGCGCATGATCGGAACCCGCTGACGCGCGGGTTCCGATCGCGCGAGCATCCCCGAAGGCGGCCGCTCCGCGGCCGCGGCGTTCCGACTCTCTACAGGGCCAGGAACCCTGTCTCGCGCGGGCGGAGCGTGAGCGGGCTCGTGGGGAGCCCCGGCTGCGGATCGAGGTTGTACTCGCGCGGCGCGACGTCGTTCGGCGTGCTGGCGTGGTTGAGCGCGGCGAGCAGCTGGATGTGTCCACGGCCGGGGCCGAGCTCCCACTGGCCGCCGCCGTACGCGGCGATGCCTTTCGCCTCGCAGTAGTCGTACGCAGCGAAGAGCCGCCCGACGGAGCCGAACCGCGACGGCTTGACGTTCACCGTCTTTGGAGCCCACGGCAACGATCCGATGTCGTCGACCGAGTGGATGATCGCGTCCCAGGTCACGCGGTCGCGGTGTGGCTCGAGCACCGCGATGGTCTCCTCCGTGAGCCCAGGATCCTCGAGCCACGCCTCCGGCAGGCCTTCGGCAACGCGTCGGTAGAGATCCGCATCGGGCGGCGTGTCGACCACGGTTCCGCGGTACTGACCCTTGAAGTCGATCGAGTCGATGGCACCCGAGTCGGCGAGCTCCGCGATCAGCTCGTCGCTCCAGCCCGGGTTCGCGTCGAGCTTGAAACGCAGGCCCGGGTAGAGGGAAAGCCACTCGTGAAATCTCGCCGTCGAAGGCGGATCGCCGAGGCCTCCCGAGACGACGAACGAGACCGGCCGCGCGTCGCGGCCGAGCGCTGCTCCCAGCGAGCATCCAGCCTGGCGGAGCGCGAGGTCGAGCGCGGCGCTCTCGAAGCCCCAGCGCCGGTAGTCGAGATACGAGTGCTGCGCGGGCTCGGCTTCGAAGAGAGGAAGAGTCGCGAGGTGCTCGGAGAAGGTGTGCAGCGTCCAGGTCCCCGTGAGCGGCAGGTCCGGCCCTCGCGCCTGGAGCCGGTCGTGCTCCTCGCCTTCGTAAGTCACGTCCTCGCCGACGCCCTCCTCGCCCTCGCCCAAGAGATGCACGACAGTCGTCTTGCGGAGGAAGTCGGGCCGTGCCTGCAGCGAGAGGAGCTCGAGCTCGTAGCGCTCGACGTGCAGCGGAAGGTCGCGGACGGCTTCGTAGAGGCTCACCGGCCGGCGAACGCTACCGACAGCTCACCGGCCAGCCGGGCGTTCGAGACGGCGAGCGCGCGGTTGACCTCCCGCGTGCGCCCGTCCGAGCGCTCGTGGAGCCGGGCGAGCACGAACGGCGTGACGCCCTGGCCCGAGACGCCCTGGCGCGCAGCCTCGGCCACAGCCTCCTCGATCAGCTCGCCGACCTCGATGCTCTCCGGTGGCGGGTTGGTGAGGAGCAGCCCGCAGGCACCGAGGCTCCAGTGTGCGGCGGCGACTCGAGCCGCCGTCTCGACGTCGTCGACGCGCTGGGTCACGGGCGGGCCGCCGGTGGCGGTGTAGAAGAGCGGCAGGGTATCCGTGCGGAAGCCGAGCACCGGGATGCCGAGCGTCTCGAGCTGCTCCATCGTCGCGGGGATGTCGAGAAGCGACTTCGCTCCGGAGCACACGACGGCCACGGGTGCGGTTACGAGTGCGACGAGATCCGCGGAGACGTCCGGTGGCGACGGATAGCCGCGGTGGACGCCACCGATTCCACCCGTTCCGAGGAAGCGGATGCCGACGAGCCTTGCCACCGTGAGGACGCCGCCCACCGTCGTCGCGCCGACGTCGCCGGCGATGGCGCACGCTGCGAGGTCCCTCGGCCCGAGCTTGCGTGCGGTCGAGTCGAAACGCCCGAGCTCGGACTCGGTCAGCCCGACCCGGATCCGGCCGTCGACGACTCCGATCGTCGCCGGGATCGCGCCCGTCTCGCGGACGGCGCTCTCCATCTGGAGCCCAACCTCGACGCCGTGAGGAGCGGGGAATCCGTGGGCCACGATGGTCGTCTCCAGTGCAACGACGGCTCGGCCCGCGTCGAGCGCGCCGCGCACATCGTCCGAAACGTCGACGAGCTCGTTCACGACGCGGACGGTATCGGCATCGCGCCCAGGTGCTGGACGCAGCGCGCGGCAGCTTGCAGCGCGAGGTCGGGCCCGCCGACGATCCAGCCGGCTGCGAGGGCGTCCCCCGCGCCGGTCGAGTCGACGGCCTCGGCGACGGGCAGCGCCGGCCGCTCGTCGCCGTCGAACGAGCAGCCTCGCGCGCCCCGCTTGAGGATCCAGAAGGCGTCGACGAGCGATCGTCCAACAAGGCGCTCCTCGTCCTCGGTGGCGAAGACGACGTCCGGTGCGGCCAGTCCAACTGTCTCTCGAAACGCCTCCTCACCGCTGTCGCGAATGGCGCTCCACGACGAGAGGTCGACGCTGACGCGAGCCCCGTGCCCGCGCGCGAGCTCGACGCCTCGCAGGGCCGCCGTTCGCACGGGCTCTCGCATGAGCGCGTATCCGGAGACGTGGAAGTGGTCGCAGACGAGCCACTCCGGCTGGAGGTCCTCGGGCCGGAGCTCGGTCGCGGTCCCGCGATCCGACGCCATCGAACGCTCGCCCGACGGTGAGACGAGCGAGCAGATCGTCCCGTTGCGGCCGCCGATCGGGCCGACGATCTCGACCCCGAGTTCCGCCAGCCGCGTGCGGGCGAGAGCTCCTGCGTCGTCGGCGCCGGTCCTGCCGACGAACCGCGCCTCCACGTCGAGCGCGGCGACCCACGCAGCGACGTTTGCCGCCTGGCCCCCCGCTCCGAGACGGATCTCGGCGTCGACGTCGCCCTCCGCGGCGATGGGGCCGGCGAGCCGGACGACGACGTCCAGCGTGAGATCTCCGAGGGTGCAGACCAGCATCGCGAGGGGATCGTAAGATCCGACGCATGGAAGGCGGTGAGCGGCGTCGCGGGGCGCGGACGTTCCTCCTCGGAGGGATCGTCGGCGCGTCGGCCGCGATCGCAGCCGTGAACCGCCGTCGGCATGCCCAACGCCGTCGCGGCCGTCCGCGTGGCCTGGCGGCGTTCGAGAGCGCTCCGTGCTACCTGGAGCTCCTCGAGCGCGAGCGCGATCGGGCCCAATCGTCCGCTTCCTAGGGCGCTAGCCTTCCCGCCCACTGTGCCGATCTACGAGTACCGGTGCCCGAACGGCCACACGTTCGAGCTCTTCCAGAAGATGAGCGACCCGCCCGCGGAGACGTGTCCGACGTGCGGCGCCGGACCCGTCGAGAAGCTGCTCTTCCCCGTCGCCGTCCACTTCAAGGGATCCGGGTTCTACTCGACGGACTACGGCTCGCGGAAGACGAAGGCGAAGGACGGGGAGGCGTCGACCTCGAGCGACACGCCGAAGGAGAAGCCCGCCGAGAAGTCGTCCTCCGAGACGAAGCCCAAGCCGGCGTCCGACTAACGCTTGGTGCAGCCCGCGCCGTAGAGCGTCCCCTTGGGCGGAGGCAGGGGCGCGGACTGGCCGAGCCACATCGAGATCACGTTCACGTTGTCCTCGGACCCGAGGAGGACGGACTCGCCGCCGTATGAGCTCGGCTCGCCGCCGAGGCGGCAGCGCAACGAGCCCGATGAGCGAAAGCGGATCCACCCGATCTGCGCGAGCTCCCAGGCCGACAGATCGGTTGCGAGCGGCGCGGCGAGCTCGTCGCCCATGAAGGGCAGCCGCAGGAAGGTGCCGAAGCTCGCGAGCTTGTCCCCCACCGCGTCCGCCACGATCTGCTGGCGGTTGCCGCGGCTGATGTCCGTGTCGGACGGGTCGAGCTGGTTCGTGCGGATGCGCGAGTAGACGAGCGCGCGCCGGCCGTCCATGTGCTGTGGCCCCTTCTCGAACCGCCACCCCTCCCAGTTGCGGCAGCGTGCGGGCTTGTAGGGGCAGTCGAACGGCTTCGACAGGATCGGCTTCGGGACGTCGACCTCGATGCCGCCCACGGCGTCGATCAGCTCCTCGAACCCGTCGAAGTCGACGACGATGACGTGGTCGATCGGAAGACCGGTGAGCTCCTTGACCGTCGCCAGCGTCAGAGCCGGGCCGCCGACCTGGTTCGCTGCGTTGATCTTCGACGACCCGTACCCCGGGATCTCGACGCGAAGGTCTCGCGGGATCGAGAGGTACGAAATGCGGTGCGTCTCCGGATCGAGATGGAGCAGCATGAGCGAGTCCGAGCGATTCGCGCCCGCGCGCGCGGCACCGCGTCCACGCCCTCCGTCCGTCCCGACGACGAGAACGGTCGTCGGCTCCGACAGGATCGAGCGGTCACGCTTCGCGAGCTGTGCCTTGGCGTTCCGGGAGAGTCGCGCGTTCGCCTTGTCCACGCCACTCGCGAACGACCGGTAGCCGAGGATTCCCCAGAGCAGCGCGAGGACGAGGAGTCCGACCACGGCGAGCACTCCCCAGAGCCACCAGCGACGGCGCTTCGGAGTTCCCGGCGCGTTCTTCGGCTGCGTCGTGGGGCGCGCTGGTCGTTGGAGTGGGACCTTGCCCTTCTTGCGGCCGCCGCGATACAGCCGGTAGGGCTTCGTTCCCTCGGCCATGCGGGGCGTTATGGTAGCCCCCGCCGTGGTGGCTCCCGAGGTCTCGACGAGTCGCTGATGCCGCTCGCGATCTGTGCCACGCCGATCGGCAACCTCGACGACGTCACGCTGCGCGTGCTCGAGGAGCTTCGATCCGCCGATGTCGTTCTCTGCGAGGACACGCGACACACGCGCGTGCTGCTCGAGCGGCACGGGATCCGTGCGCAGCTCCTGAGCTATCACCGACACAACGAGGCCGCACGTACCGGGGAGGTACTCGACCGCCTGCGCGCCGGGGAGCGGGTGGCGCTCGTCTCCGATGCCGGGTTGCCGGGCGTCAACGATCCGGGCGCGCGTCTGATCGCCGCTACGGTCGCCGCGGACATCGAACTCACCGTCCTCCCGGGCGCTTCCGCAGTCGAGACCGCGCTCGTCGCGAGTGGGCTCGCGGCAGAGCGGTTCCAGTTCGTCGGCTACCTCCCGCGACGGCCCGGCGAGCTGCGTTCGCTCGCAGTCGACCTTCGTCGGTGGGAAGGAGCCGTCGTTGCGTTCGAGTCGCCGCGTCGGCTCCCGCAATCGCTCGTCGTGCTCGCGGAGGAGCTACCGGCGCGATCCGCCGCGGTGTGCCGGGAGCTCACGAAGCGCTACGAGGAGGTCGAGCGCGGCTCCCTCGAGAAGCTCGCCGCGCGGTTCGCCGAGCCCCCGCGGGGCGAGATCACGCTCGTCGTCGGCCCGGCGTCGGTGCAGAGGTCCCAGGAGGATGAGGAGGCGGCCCGAGCCGCGGTGGCCGAGCTCGTCGCCGCAGGATCGGGTCGGCGTACGGCTGCCGACGTCGTCTCCCGCCTGACCGGGACGTCCCGCAACCGGCTCTACCGCGAGTCTCTGTAACAAGACCGTCACACTGCATTGCCGCCCGCGCGAGCGCGCGCTACCGTCGTTGCATGTTCGCTCGACGGGCAACGAGCACGGTCTGGAGGTGGACGGCCTGCGTCGGGGTCGCCTTGAGCTGGGCGCTCGTGGCCGGCGCACCCGCGTGGGCGTGGACATGGCCGGCGGACGGGCAGGTCCTCCACGGATTCTCCGTCAGTGAAGACACGTACGCCGCGGGTCAGCACCGCGGGATCGACATCGCTTTCGGGGGCGCGAGGTCGGTGCGCGCGCCCGTCGGGGGTGCCGTCACCTTCGCGGGCCAGGTCCCGACGCACGGCCTCACGGTCACGATCGAATTCGAGGACAACAAGGTGTCGTTGACGCACCTCGGGGCGCTGCGCGTCCGGCGCGGTGCTCTCGTCTCGGAAGGCGATGTGATCTCCGACGCCGGTCCGACCGGCGAAGCGGAACATGCCATTCCGTACGTCCATCTCGGCGTCCGCGTCGGCCCGCGCGAGGCGTACGTCGATCCGCTCACGCTCCTTCCGCCTCGGGGCGCACCCATCCCTCCCTCCGCGCCCGAGGCGCCGCCCGCACCACAGTCCGATCCTGAGCCTGCTCCCCCGACTGCGGCGAGCCCGCCGACCCTGGCTGCCGAACCGCCCCCACCGCCGGAGTCGACGACCGGATCCGCACCGGTCGCGACGCCGGCGACGACGGCCGGGGAAGGCCCTGACGGGCATGACGCCGGAGGTGGCATCGAGATCGGCTCGACGCCCTCGGCCTTGCCGACTCGCGAGCGGACGAGCGCTGACCACCCGTCCCGAGGCGCTCGCGGACACGTAGTGGCCGCAAGCGGCCATAGCCGGAACGCATCTGCGCGACGTGCGCGACCGGTCGTCGGCCCAGCGGTCCGCAGGATCGCGCGTAGCTCTGCAGCCGGGTCACCCCGGCCGACGACGAAAGCCCGGTCTGCGCGCGTTCCCGCGATCCGTTCGGCCGACGCGGTGCGGGGGAGCTGGACAGTGTCCGTCCCCGCCCCCGTGCGCGCGCCTGCGAACCGGACCTCGGAGCTCACATGGATCGCGCTTGTCGCGCTGCTTGCCTCCGTCGGTGCTGCGGGCCTCGGAGCGCGCCGGGTCGCTCGAAGGGGACTCCCTATGATTGGCGCCCGTGAACGGGCCGGAAAATCCGAAGAAGATCCTGGTCGCAGTGGCGTGGCCGTATGCGAGCGGCCTCAGGCACATCGGCCATGTCGCGGGCTTCGGAGTCCCCTCGGACACCTTCGCCCGCTATCACCGGCTTCGCGGGAACGACGTCCTCATGGTCAGCGGAACGGACGAGCACGGTACGCCCGTCATGGTCGCGGCCGACGCGGCCGGGGAGTCACCGCGTGAGACCGCAGACCGCTTCAACACGTTCATCCGTGAGGACCTCAAGGCCCTTGGGCTCTCGTACGACTTGTTCACGCGAACGACGACGAGGAACCACTACAGCGTCACGCAAGACATCTTCCGAACGCTGTATGCGAGTGGCTTCGTGGTCGAACAAGAGACGCTCGGTGCGTTCTCCGCCACGACCGGCCACACGCTCCCGGATCGCTACATCGAGGGCACGTGTCCGATCTGCGGCTTCTCAAGTGCGCGGGGGGATCAGTGCGACAACTGCGGGAACCAGCTCGACCCGACCGACCTGATCGACCCGCGCTCGAGGATCGACGGAACGCCTCCCGTCTTTCATAAGACGAAGCACCTCTTCCTCGACCTCCCCGCCTTCAAGGACGAGCTCACCCACTGGATCTCGGGCCAGACCGGGTGGAGGCAGAACGTGCGCCGGTTCTCGTTGAACTTCGCCCAGGAGCTGAAGCCGCGCCCGATCACCCGCGATCTCGATTGGGGCGTTCCCATCCCGGTCGAGGGGTACGAGGATCGTGACGACAAGCGGATCTACGTCTGGTTCGACGCGGTCATCGGATACCTCTCGGCCTCGATCGAGTGGGCGCAGAACCGCGGGACGGCGGACGCGTGGCGTGAGTGGTGGCAGAACCCGGCGGCGGAGCACACCTACTTCATGGGGAAGGACAACATCGTCTTCCACACGGTGATCTGGCCGAGCATGCTGATGGGCTACGGGGAGGGGGGTGAGTACGGCGCTGGAAGGGGTGCGCTGAACCTCCCGGACAACGTGGCCTCGAGCGAGTTCCTGACGATGGAGGGGAAGAAGTTCAGCGCGAGCCGCGGCGTCCAGATCCTCGTTCGCGACTTCCTCAGCCGCTACGACCCGGATGCTCTCCGGTACTTCCTCACCATCGCCGGCCCCGAGACCCAGGACACGGACTTCACGTGGTCGGAGTTCGTTCGCCGCAACAACGACGAGCTCGTGGCCACGTGGGGGAACCTCGTCAACCGCACGCTGCAGAGCGCCCACAAGAACTTCGGCGAGGTCCCCACGCCGGGGGCCCTGACCGCGGAGGACGAGGCACTGCTGCGTGAGGTCGCACAGGGCTTCGAGTCCGTCGGGTCGCTCATCGAGGCGGCCCGGTTCCGCAACGCGCTGCAGGATGCGATGCGCCTGGCGGGACTCGGCAACCAGTACGTCGCCGAGCAGGCACCGTGGGCCAAGCTCGAGACCGAGCGCGAACGCGCGGGAACGATTCTCTACGTGGCGCTGCGAGTGATCGACAGCCTCAAGGTGTTGCTCGCTCCGTTCCTGCCGTTCTCCGCGCAGCGGCTGCACGAGCTGCTCGGCCACCACGACGTGATCGCCGGCGAGCTCGACTTCCGCACCGTCGAGGAGGACGGCGTCGAGCACGTCGTGCTCACGGGCGACTACGGCTCGTGGTCCGGCCGCTGGGAGCCGAGCGCGCTCCCGCCGGGGCAGGCACTCCGCGAGCCCGCACCGCTCTTCGTGAAGCTCGACCCCGATCGCGTCGTCGCCGAGGAGCTCGAGCGGATGGAGGCCGCGAACACGTGACCGACGCGCACGCGCATCTCGACGCGTGCGACGAGCCCGCCGACATGCTCGTCGAGCGGGCGCGCGATGCGGGGGTCACGCGGATCGTCACCATCGGTACCGGGATCGACTCGAGTCGCAGCGCCCTCGACGTGGCGGAGCGCCATCCGGGCGTGTACGCCGCCCTCGGGATCCACCCGCATCAAGCCGCCGAGCCCGAGGCCGATCGGATCGACGAGCTGCGCGGGCTCCTGCGGCATCCCAAAGCCGTCGCCGTCGGGGAGACCGGGCTCGACACGGTCAGGCAGTTCGCGACGCGAGAGCAGCAGCGCGCGCTGTTCGAGGCGCACCTCGAGCTCGCCGACGAGCTGCGGCTCCCCGTCGTCATTCACAACCGCGAGGCGGATGACGGCACCGCGGCCGCGCTCTCGGCGTTCACCGGCACGGTCATCCTCCATTGCTTCTCGTCGCCCGGTCTCGTCGCTCTGGCGGTCGAGCGGCGCTACTACGTCTCGTTCGCGGGCAACGCGACGTACCCGAGCGCGGGCTCGCTGCGTGATGCTGCCACGAGGATCGCGGCCGACAGGATCCTCGTCGAGACGGATAGTCCGTACCTGGCGCCACAGCCGGTCAGGGGGCGACCGAACGAGCCTGCGAACGTCGTCCACACAATCCACGCACTGGCACAGGCGCGCGGTGAGGACCCGGGTGAGCTGGCTGCGCGGACGCACGCAAACGCCGCGTCCGCGTTCGGGCTCGAATGACGATCGAGCCCAGGAGGTCGCTCGGTCAGCACTTCCTCGTCGACGAGAACGTCCTCGGAGTGATCGGCCGCCTGAGCCGCCTGCATGCCGCCGACGTCGTCGTCGAAGTGGGGCCGGGGCTCGGCGTTCTCACGCGTTACCTCTCGGATCGCGTCCGCGTCGTCCATTCGATCGAGGTCGATCGCTCACTCGAGCGCACGCTTCGGGAGAACCTCGCGGGACGTCCGAACGTCCGGCTGATCTGGGACGACGCGCTGCGCGTCGACCTAGGCACGTTGCGCCCACGGCCGACGAAGCTCGTAGCGAACCTCCCCTACAACATCGCAACACCGCTGGTCGTCGAGACCCTCGAGCATGCGCGGTCGCTCGTGCACTGGTGCGTCATGGTCCAGCGGGAGGTTGCCGATCGCCTCTTCGCCGAGCCGCGGACGAAGGCATATGGCGCAGTGTCCGTGCTCGTCCAGCTCTCGGCGCGCAAGACGGGATTCCATGCGGTATCGCCGACTGTGTTTCGGCCGAGGCCGCGCGTCGAGTCGGCCCTCGTGGCGTTCGAGCGCGAAGAGGTCGCGGCGATCGCCGATGTCAGAGGCGTGGTCGAGGCCGCATTCGCGCACCGGCGAAAGACCGCGGCCAACGCGCTCGCTCACTCTGGGCTTGCGACGCGAGACGCCGCCGGGGAGGCGCTCGCCGCGATCGGGCGTCCGCCGACCGCCCGTGCGGAGGAGCTCCGACCCGAGGAATTCGTGCGTCTGGCGGACGCACTGCGGTGAGCACGGCGCGTGCGCACGCGAAGATCAACCTCGCGCTCGTCGTCGGGGGCCGACGCGACGACGGCAAGCACGAAGTCGCCACGGTGCTGCAACGCATCGACCTCTACGACACGATCTCGATAGACCCCGACGGAGCTCTGGTCGTCCAGGGCTTCGCCGAGGACACGATCGTCCGCGCTGCGCTCGAGTTGCTCGCGAGAGCCGCAGGATGTGAGCCGCGCTGGCGCGTCCTCATCGAGAAGCGGATCCCCGTCGCCGCCGGTCTCGGCGGCGGCAGCAGCGACGCGGCCACGGCGCTGTCGCTCGCGAACGCGTTGCTCGAGCGGCCGCTTGCACCCGCAGAGCTCCACGAGATCGCCGCGCACGTCGGCGCTGACGTTCCGTTCTTCCTCGCGCCGGCGACACAGCTGGCGCGTGGCGACGGCACGGAGCTCGAAGCCGTCTCCCTCCCGACCGCGTACTCGATCGTGCTCGTCGTCCCCACCGGCGAAGTGAAGGCGTCGACCGCCGCCGTGTACGCCGAGTTCGACTCGCGCCGGGGCGATGTCGGCTTCGACGAACGAGTCTCCGCCCTGACGAGCTCCCTCGCAGCGGTGCGGTCCGTCCGCGATCTCGCGGAGCTTCCCCGCAACGACCTCGCCTCGTCACCGCTCGCCGCCGAGCTCGAGGCCGCCGGCGCCTTTCGAGCCGACGTGTCAGGAGCTGGGCCGGCGGTCTACGGCCTCTTCGAGGAGCACGGCGCCGCCTTACAGGCGGCAGCGGCGCTCTCGAGCATCGGCCGAGTGCTCGTCGCACGACCGGTCGAGGCGGGCGATCTCGAGTGAGTGGCAAGATGGCCTCGCTGTTGGGGCGTGGCCAAGTGGTAAGGCAACGGGTTTTGGTCCCGTGATCCCAGGTTCGAATCCTGGCGCCCCAGCCTCCGTGGCGGCGAACGATGAACGGAAGCTAGGAGCCGTCGTGATGGCGGCCGGGCTCGGCACGCGCATGCGCTCCGAGGTCCCGAAGCACCTGCACCCGATCCTCGGCCGGAGGATGGTGGACTGGGTGCTCGCTTCGTCGAACGGACTCGGGGTGGATCCGACCGTCGTCGTCGCGGCGGCCACGACCGCGGCAGCGTTCGACGGAGTGCATGTCGCGGTGCAGGAGGAGCCGCTCGGAACCGGCGACGCCGTGCGCTGCGCGCGCGGTGCGTTGGAGGGGCAGGCCGACGATGTTCTCGTCCTCTCGGGCGACACGCCTCTCCTGACGACCGAGCTCCTCCGCGATCTCGTCGACACGCACCGCCGCGAGAACGCCGTCGCCACGGTGCTCTCGTTCGAGCCTGACGACCCGAAGCAGTACGGCCGCGTCCTGCGCTCGCCCGACGGGACGCTCGCGGCGATCGTCGAGCATCGCGATGCGACGGAGGACCAACGCGCAGTGCGTGAGGTGAACTCGTCGATCTACGTGTTCCGAGCAGATAAGTTGTGGCCGGTGCTCGACCGGCTCACGCCGCACAACGCCCAGGGCGAGCTCTACCTGACCGACTCGGTGGGCATCCTCGCAGCGGAGGGCGAACGAGTCGCGGTGCACAAGGGAGGCGATCCGGTGGAGACGGAAGGCGTGAATACACGAATCGAGCTGGCCGCGGCCGCGGGCGTGCTGCGCGACCGCATCAACGAAGCGCACATGCTCGCCGGCGTGACGATCGTGGATCCCGCGAACACGTGGATCGACGCCGAGGCGACCCTCGAGGCGGACGCGGTGATCCATCCGTTCACGGTCATCCGCGGCGCGTCGAAGGTCGCCTCGCGGGCCGAGGTCGGACCGCACGCGGTCGTCGTCGACTCCGCGATCGGGGAGGGGGCCCTCGTCGGGCCTTTCTGCTACCTCCGCCCCGGAACGATTCTCGAGGCCGGCGCGAAGGCGGGGACGTTCGTCGAGATCAAGAACTCGGTGGTCGGCGAGCGCACGAAGGTGCCGCATCTCACGTACCTCGGCGATGCCGACGTCGGGCCCGACACGAACATCGCCGCCGGGAACATCACCGCCAATCAGGAGCACACCCGCGTCAAGGAGCGGACGACGATCGGCAGCAACGTCAGGACGGGGGTCGACAATACCTTCGTCGCCCCCGTGTCGATCGGCGACTACGCATGGATTGCAGCGGGCTCAGTGATAACGGAGGATGTACCGGCGGGCGCCCTCGCAATTGCCCGGGCGAAGCAGGTGAACAAGGAAGGGCGCGGTGGAAAGCGGGACGATTGAGCAGACGTTGCCGGGGCTCGAGTCGGCGGGCATTCCAGACGTAGCGATGGCGACGGGCCACGCGATCCCGCTCACGCCGAAGAAGCGGCTCATGGTCTTTGCCGGCCGGTCTCATCCCGAGCTGGCATCGCGAATTGCCGAGAGGCTCGGGGTGGAGCTCGGCGAGATCGAGCTCACGACGTTCGCGAACGGGGAGACCTACTGTCGCTACTGCGAGTCGATCCGAGGTGCGGACGTGTTCATCGTCCAGACGGGCTGCCGACCGGTCGACCAGAACGTCATGGAGCTCCTCTTCATGATCCAGGCGGCCAAGCTCGCGTCGGCGAAGCGCATCACTGCGGTGATCCCATGGTTCCCGTACTCGAGGCAGGACCGGAAGGCGAAGCCGCGCGAGCCGATCTCGAGCCGTCTCCTCGCCGACATGATCCAGGGTGCGGGAGCCGACCGCGTACTCACGATGGACCTCCACGCGGGGCAGGTCCAGGGGTTCTTCACGATCCCGGTCGATCACATGACGGCGCAGCAGCTCTTTGCCCGTCACTTTCACGACCTCGGCTTCACGGGCGATGGCGTCGTCTCGGTCGCGCCGGACGCAGGGCGCGCGACAAATGCCGTGCGCTTCGCGCACATGATCGACGCCGACTTCGCGATCATGAACAAGACGCGGCTTCGGCATGACGACGTGCCCATAACGGAGGTGACGGGCCGCGTGCGCGACAAGATCTGCATCGTCGGCGACGACGTCACCACGACGGGCGGCACGCTCATCGCGGGGGCACGGGCGCTCCGCGAGCAGGGTGCGCGGGAGGTGTGGATCTACGTCACGCATGCACTCCTGAACGAGGAGGGCCTCGAGCGCCTCGGTGCAACGGAGGACATTGCCGGGATCGTCGTAACGGACACGGTTCCAATCGACGCGCGCGAGCGGCCGGGGAACCTCACTGTGCTGACGGTGTCCGGTCTTCTCGCCGAGACGATCATGAACGTGTTCGCCGACGACTCGGTCTCGGCGATCTTCGGCGGCGAGAACCAGCTGTTCTAAGAGTGTTCTAAGAGACCCGACTCGCCGAGGTTAGGCCGGTGCGGAATCGGGTATGACTTGCGGGAATCGAGTCAGGTCAGGCGCGACGCTGGAGGGTCGGTCCACCGGACGAGTATGACCGGGGGGGCGCACACGTCTTTTTCGGGGTCGACGGAGAGGTGCCGCGCCTGTCCCCCCACCACCGGACGACGAGCTTGCAGTCGTCGCTACAATCCGCCGCCGTGTCTGGAGACAGGCTGAAGCTCGAGGTGCGCGAGCGGGAGGATCTCGGCTCGCGTCGCACGCGTCGTCTGCGTTCGCGGGGGCTGGTGCCCGGCGTCCTCTACGGGAACGGCCACGCACGCCCGATCGTGATAGCCGAGCGCGAGCTTCGCGCTGCGATGACGGGCGCCTCTGGGCTGCACGCGATTCTCGACGTCGTCGTCGAGGGCCAGAAGACCGTGCACCCGTCGATCCTCGCCGACTACCAGCAGGACCCGATTCGCGGCACGATCTCGCATATCGACCTGCGTGAAGTGCGCCTCGACCAGACGATCCACGCAACCGTCACCATCCAACTCGTCGGGGAGGCCGTCGGGGTCAAGTCGGGCGGCATGATCTCGCTGGTCACGCGCGAGGTTCACGTCGAAGCGCTGCCGTCAGACGTTCCGGAGCACATCGACGTCGACGTCACGAACATGGAGGTCGGCGACGTCCTCCGCCTCGCGGACATACGGGCGATCGAGAACGTGACGCTCCTCGACGATCCGCAGGAGACCGTCATCGCCACTGTGTCGGTTCCGCGCGGCTTCGCCGAGCTCGAGGAGGCCGAGGCCGCGGAGGCCGAGGCTGCTGCGGCGGAGGAGGGCGAGGAGGGCGAGGCGCCCGCAGCGGAGGCCGACGAGGCGGCCGACGAGAGCTCCGAGCCCGAGGAGTAGTCGTGCGTCTCTTTCGTCGGGGCGAGTCCGCCTCGACGCTCGACCTGCTGGTCGCGGGTCTCGGCAACCCGGGCGCGCGCCACGCGAGCGACCGCCACAACGTCGGCTGGATGGTCGTCGACGAGCTGGCGCGCCGGCACGATGCCTCGTTCAAGTCGAAGTTCAACGGCCGTCTCGCCGACGTGCGGATCGACGGCCGCCGCGTTGCCCTGCTGAAGCCGGAGACCTACATGAACGAATCGGGCCGCTCGATCTCGGCTGCAATGCGCTTCTACAAGTCGCCGATCGATCTGGTGCTCGTCGTCCACGACGACGTCGACCTCGAGTTCGGCCGGCTGCAGGCGCGTGCTGGAGGCGGACTGGGAGGACACAACGGGCTGCGCTCGATATCCCAGGCGCTTGGCGATCCAGGCTTCTTGCGCTTGCGTATCGGCATCGGGCGTCCGGGGCGCGGTGACCCACGCGACGTCGCCGACTTCGTGCTCGCCCCGTTCGACCTGCATGAGGATGCAGGCGCCCTGGTCACGCGGGCCGGCGACGCGGTCGAGTCGGTGGTAGGCGAGGGTCTCGAAGAAACGCAGCGTCGCTTCAACTGAACGGCCCAGAGGCGATCTCCACCGCGGCGCGCCCCCCTTTGCTCTGTGGATGGACCGGCGCATACATGTCACAGCTGCGTCTCCCATCTGTGAATTGGTCGCGGCTACCGTGAACGAAGGGACACGGGAGTGCCCCTGGGGGTCGTTCTGGGTTCGCGCCGACGGTGGGTAGCAGCGACGACGCTACGATCACCCCGCGGGACGCGGATCCCGCCAGTCGTATGGACCCAGTCGCCTCACCGCTCGCCGGCCTCGTGGATGCGCTCGCTTCGAGCGAGCGCTTTCGCGCGTTCGCGGACGACTTTCCGACCAACGCGCGCGTGTCGGAACCGGCGCTCCCGCTTCTGCTCGCGACCGTGCACGATCAGCTCGAAGGGTCGCTCGTCTGCCTGCTCGCAGACGACGAGGAGGCACGCGATGTCGCCGAGGCCATCGGCTGGTACGCCGATTCCGATCGCGTCGCGCTCCTACCGAGTCGGGGCGTGCATGCGGGATCCGGGCTCGAACCTCCCGCCCATCTCGTCGGCGAGCGCGCGCGGGCGCTCGACGTGCTCGCGCGCGGCGGGCTCGTGTGCGTCTCCGCCCGGGCGCTCGCCGAAGGGATCCCGCCGGAATCGGTACGGCCGAGCGTCGTGGTGCTTTCGAGGACGCAAGGCACCGGGCTCGACGAGCTCGTCGAGTCGCTCGCGCTCGCCGGCTACGAGCGGGTCGAGCGGGTGGAGGAGCGCGGCCAGATCGCAGTGCGCGGTGGGATCGTGGACGTCTTCCCGAGCACGGGGCGTGAACCCCTTCGCGTGGAGTTCTTCGGGGACGAGCTCGAGCAGATTCGCGCGTTCTCGCCGTTCACGCAACGCGCGCTGCACGTGATCGACGAGGCCGTCGTCTTTCCGGCTCGCGAGCGCGAGCACCTCGATCCCGAGGTCGCCGCTCTCGAAGAGTCCACCAGTGACGAGCTCGTATCACTGCTCGACCGTGCACCGGACCTCGTCTGGCAGCTCGACGACGTCGCGCGCGTCTGGGAGGAGGAAGGCCTGTCGCCGCCGGAGATCACCGGTGCCGCCCGCTTCGACGCCCTGCCGCGATCGCAGCAGCACGTCTTCGAGGCGCAGCGTCCGGCGATAGCCGCCCGCGGCCTCGCCGAAGCGGAGAACGAGCTCGCGAGCATGGTTCGCCAGGGCCGACGCGTGCTCGTCACGTTTCCACACCAGGGCGAGGCGTTGCGGACGCAGCGGCTTCTGCGCAAGGTCGAGGCCCACGTCACCGACCGGGTCGAGGAACTGGCGCCTCACCCCTCGCTCGCGTTCGTCGTCAGTCCTGCCCGCAGGGGATTCGTCTGGCGCGACCTCGGGGTCGCGTTGCTGCCCGACGCCCAGGTCTTCCGCAAGCGGCCGCCGCGCGCGGACGCGCGTCTGGGCCGTGCGCTTCAGTCCTTCGCCGACCTTCGCGTCGGCGACCACGTCGTCCACGAGGACCACGGCGTGGGTCGGCTCCTCGGCTTCGAGACGAAGGACGTCGCCGGTGTCACGCGCGACTACCTCTTCCTCGCTTTCAAGGGCGAGGACCGGCTGTACGTCCCGCACGAGCAGATCGCAAAGGTCTCGCGCTACATCGGAGCCGATGCCAAGGCGCCCACCCTCTCGAAGCTCGGCGGCAAGGCCTGGCAGAACCTCAAGAGTCGTGCGCGCGCGTCGGTTCGCGAGCTCGCCGGCGAGCTCCTCGCCCTCTACGCCCAGCGCCGTCAGGCTCCCGGGCACGCGCTCGACCTCACGAACGACTGGTTCGAGCGGCTCGAGAGCTCGTTCCCGTACCGCGAGACCGACGACCAGCAGCAGGCGATCGAGGCGGTCAAGGAGGATCTCGAAGCCGACCGCCCCATGGACCGTCTCGTGTGCGGCGACGTCGGCTTCGGCAAGACGGAGGTGGCGGTTCGCGCCGCGTTCGGCGTCGCGCTCAACGGCAGGCAGACGCTCGTCCTCTGTCCGACGACGATCCTCGCCGAGCAGCACTGGAACACATTGAGGGAGCGATACCGCGACTTCCCTGTGCGGGTGGACATGGTCTCGCGCTTTCGCAGCCGTGCCGACCAGAAGCAGGTTCTGGCGGACTTCGCCGACGGGAAGGTGGACGTCCTCGTCGGGACGCACAGGATCCTGTCGCGCGACGTCATCCCGAAGAATCTCGGCCTCGTCGTCCTCGACGAGGAGCAGCGGTTCGGCGTCGCGCAGAAGGAGCTCCTGCGCTCGCTCCGCCTCGAGGTCGACGTGCTCGCCCTGTCCGCGACGCCGATCCCGCGGACGCTGCACATGTCGCTTTCGGGCCTGCGCGACATCTCGATCATCGAGACGCCGCCGTCAGGACGACGTCCGGTCCGAACCACGGTGGGCGAGTACGACGAAGAGCTCGTCAAGATGGCGCTCGAGCGCGAGCACGCGCGCGGAGGGCAGTCCTTCTACCTCCACAACCGGGTCGAGTCGATCGACGAGATCCGGGAGAAGCTCGCGGAGCTGTGCTCCGGCCTGCGCTTCCTCGTCGCACACGGCCAGATGTCGGAGAAGGAGCTCGAGGAGCGCATGCACGCGTTCCTCGCTGGCGACGCCGACGTCCTCGTCTCGACCACGATCATCGAGTCGGGCATCGACATCCCGCAGGCGAACACACTCGTCGTGGAACGCGCCGACACGCTCGGGCTCGCCCAGCTGTACCAGATACGCGGCCGCGTCGGACGCTCCGACGTCCTCGCGTACGCGTACCTCTTCTACCCCGACTCCTCCGAGCTGACGCCGGAGGCGCGCGCCCGGTTGTCCACGCTCGCGGACCACACCGAGCTCGGCTCGGGCTTCCAGATCGCCATGCGCGACCTCGAGATTCGCGGCGCGGGCGACCTTCTCGGGCCGGAGCAGTCAGGTCACGTCGCCGCTCTCGGATTCGAGCTCTACGTCGAGATGCTCGACGAGGCGGTGGCGGAGCTCACGGGCCGCAGGCGCATGGCCGCCAGGCCGGTTCGCGTCGATGCGCGGGTGGACGCGTTCGTGCCGGCCTCGTACGTCGCTGCGGAGGCGCTGAAGATCGACCTCCACCGCCGCATCGCCCTTGCCGTGGACGAGGACGAGCTGCGCGAGCTCGTCTCCGCGACGGAGGATCGCTACGGGCCCCTGCCCGAACCCGTCGAGAACCTGTTCGCGATCCAGGAGGCGAAGCTGAAGCTCGCCCGCCTCGGGGCCGACTACCTCGTGTACCGCGGCGGCCGGGTGACCGTGGGGCCGCTTGCGCTCGGCTCCGTCGAGGTGCGCTCGCTCGTCGCGGTCGCGCCGACGCTCGTGTACTCGACGCAGAAGCGAGAGGTGTCGTTGCGCGTCGACTCGCTCTCCGAGGCGCTCGGGCTGCCCGATGCTATCGTCGAGGCCCGCGTGGCCGCTTAGATGCGGCCTTTCTCATGGGTAGGCCGTCATGACGCCCCAGCTTCTGAACAGTCCTGAACCTGTGCCTAACACCGCCTCGGCTATAAGGGACGAGCTCCGATGACGTCCGCGCGCGCCCTCTTTGCCCTGCTCGTCGCCGCCCTCGCCCTGGTCGCGACGGCGTGCGGCGGCTCCGACAGTGTCCCAGCAGGCGCTGTCGCCGTCGTGAACGGGACCGAGATCTCCAAGTCCCAGCTCGACGAGTACATGGACCTCTCGAAGAAGGGCTACGAGCGGACGAACCAGGCCTTCCCGAAGGCGGGCACGCCGGAGTACCAGAACCTCCAGGCGCGCAACCTCGCCTACCTCGTCGAGCTCGTCCAGCTGCAGCAGGCGGCCGACGATCTCGACGTAAAGGTGACCGAGGCGGACATCGACAAGCTCGAGAACGAGACGATCAAGAGCAAGTTCGACGGTGACCGCGCAGAGTACGAGAAGGCGCTGAAGAAGGCCGGCTACACGGCCGAGCAGTACCGGAAGACGGCATACACGTACGCCGTCCTCTCGTCCAAGATCTTCGACGCAGTCACGAAGGACGTCGAGGTGACCGACCAGGACATCCTCGAGTTCTACGCCGCCAATCAGTCGCAGTACGGAACGCCCGAGTCGCGTGACGTGCGCCACATCCTCATCGCCGAGAAGAAGAGCGACGGGAGCGTCGATTTCGCTGCCAGCAAGAAGAAAGCGGACGAGGTGTACGCCGACATCAAGGGCGGCGCCGACTTCGCCGCGCTTGCGAAGCAGCTCTCGGCGGATCCCGGCAGCGCCAAGGTCGGCGGCAAGCTGACGATCACGCGTGGCCAGACCGTGCCCGAGTTCGACAAGACGGCGTTCGAGCTCTCCACCAACGAGGTCTCGAAGCCCGTCAAGACCACGTACGGGTACCACATCATCGAGCCGCTCTCCGATGCGAAGAAGGCGACCGTCCAGCCGTTCGACAAGGTCAAGGCCTCGATCAAGACCACCCTGCTCCAGCAGAAGCGAAACGAAGCGATTCAGGCGTGGGTCGAGGACCAGAAGAAGGACTACGAGGGCAAGGTCAGCTACGCCGTCGGCTACGAGCCGGCCGAGGTGCCCGAGGCACCCACCGAGACCCAGTAGGGTCTCGCCAATGGCCCTGGCGGAGGCGCTTCTCGACCTCCAGGAACTCACTCGACGCCTGCGCCGGGAGTGCCCCTGGGATCGCGAGCAGACGGAGCGGACGATCGTCCCGCACACCGTCGAGGAGGCGTACGAGGTCGCGGACGCGGCTCTCGCCGGCGAGGCGAATGCGTTGCACGGGGAGCTCGGCGATCTCCTCTTCCAGGTCTACTTCCTCTCGCTGCTGCTCGAGGAGCGCGGCGAGGGCGATCTCGAGTCCGTGGCGCGGGAGGTGCATGCGAAGCTCGTCCGGCGTCATCCGCACGTCTTCGGCGACGCAGACGCGCGCACGCCGTCGCGGGTTCGTGAGCGCTGGGAGGCGCTCAAGACCGAGCAGGAAGGGCGTGAGGGCATCTTCCACGACGTTCCGCAGTCGCTTCCTGCCCTGCTCCAGGCGCGCAAGGTGCAACGGCGGGCGGCCACGGTCGGGTACGACTGGCCGGACCTGACAGGCCCGCTCGCGAAGGTCCGCGAGGAGCTCGACGAGCTCGAGGACGCGGCGAGCCAGGCGGGGGCGCCGGCACCCGAGACGGAGCCGGATGCTGCAGTCGAGCACGAGGTGGGCGACCTCCTGTTCACGGTCGTCAACGTCGCGCGGCGTCTCAACGTCGATCCCGAGCTTGCGCTGCGCGCGACGACCCAGCGCTTCACGACGCGGGTCGAGCTCGCCGCCGAGCTCGCCGGCGCGGCCGGTGACGACTGGCGCGCGCTCGAGCTCGACGCGCAGGATGCCTACTACGAGCGCGCGAAGGAGTCGCTGGCGTGAGCACCGCTCGCCTTCGGCTCGCGGTCGTGGGGGAAACCATGTTTCCCCCACGCGCCCC
>DASTYQ010000116.1:0-30932 GCA_035764775.1 Gaiellaceae bacterium | reverse complement strand
AGGGCCTGGCCCTCCAGCTGGCGTACACGCTCGCGCGTGAGGCCGAGCTCCGCGCCGATCGCCTCGAGCGTCCACGGATCGCCCTCGAAGCCGAAGCGCAGCTCGAGGATACGGCGCTCGCGCTCGGGCAGAGCGTCGGGTGCCCGGCGGATGCTCTGCCGGCGCAGCGACTCCTCGGCCTCGTCGTCCGGGTCCGCGGCCTCGCGGTCGGCGACGAGGTCGCCGAGCTCACCCTCGTCGTCGGCACCGACGGTCTGGTTCAGCGAGACCGATGCATGTGCGGCTCCGAGCGCCTCGTCGACGTGCTGGAGCGGCAGACCCGTTGCTTCGGCCAGCTCCTCCTTGGTCGCCTCGCGACCGAGCTCGACCTCGAGCCGGCGCGCGGCGCGGGAGAGCTTCTGCTGTCGCTCGACGACGTGGACCGGCACGCGGATCGTCCGCGCGTGATTTGCGACGGCCCGCTGCACCGACTGGCGAATCCACCACGTCGCGTACGTCGAGAACTTGAACCCGCGCCTCCAGTCGAACTTCTCGACCGCGCGGTTGAGGCCGAGCGTCCCCTCCTGGATGAGATCCAGGAACGGCACACCGAGACCGCGGTACCCCTTCGCGATCGACACGACCAGGCGGAGGTTCGACTCGATCATCACGCGCTTCGCGACCGGGTCGCCCCGCTCGATGCGCTTCGCGAGCGCGACCTCTTCAGCAGCCGTGAGCAGCTTGTGCCGCCCGACGTCCGCGAGGAAGAGCTGCAGGCTGTCGGCCGCGCCGGAGACGGGACCCGCCTCGTAGCGCTTCCCGGCGACGGCGTCCTCCTTCTCGACGTCTGCGTCCGGTTGGACGATCTCGATGTTGTGCGCTTCGAGCTCGCGCTGCAGGAGCTCGGCATCCTCCTCGCCGATGTCGTGCTCCAGCACGAATGCCTCGAGCTCAGGGGCCTCCAGCTGGCCTCCGTGCTCCTCGGCGCGCTCGATGAGCGCCTTCACGTGCTCCGATTCGAAGAGATCTATGAGCTGGTTCTGCGTCAACGTCCTGTTTCAGTCCTTTCGTGACCCGTCTGCGAATGCGACAAACTTCCGGAGTTTATTGCTGATTTCTGGCGATTTCCAGGGTGATCCACGGCGACCTGCTGTCACAAGCTCGTAAACGCTCGTGCCCTCTCTCGGTATTCCGTCGCTGAAGCGTCAGCGGTTCACGGGCGAACGTCGACGAGCCTGATCCGGCTCACTTCAACCTGAGACGTGTCCGCCTCGGGTCGAGTTAGATCATGACCGGTCGAACGGACGGAAAAAACCCCCTCCGGACAGCCTTTACTCGCTCTTAGCGCGTCTTTCTGCAAGCAGTTCGACGGCGCGCTCGAGCGTGATGACGTCGGGGGTGTCGCCGCGGCGCAGGCTCGCGTTGGTCTCGCCGTCGGTCACGTATGGTCCGAAGCGTCCTTCCCGCAGGACGATGGGCTTTCCGCTCGCCGGGTCCGGCCCGAGCTCCTTGAGCGGGCCGCGCGCGGCTCGACGGCCGCGCCGGCGCGGAGGCTCGGCGAGCAACGCTTGCGCCTGCTCGAGCGTTACCGTGAAGAGCTGCTCCTCGCTCCCGAGCGAGCGTGACTCCGATCCCTTCTTGATGTACGGCCCGTAACGGCCGTTCTGGGCGGTCACCTCCTCGCCGTCGAGCTCGCCCACGACCCTCGGGAGCGAGAGCAGGCGAAGCGCCTCTTCGAGCGTCACCGTCTCGGGCGACATCGACGCGAAGAGCGACGCGGTGCGCGGCTTGTGTTCGGCGCCTTCGGGGAGCACTTCGGTCACGTACGGCCCGTAGCGTCCAGAGCGCACGACGATGTCGGTCCCCGCCTCGGGATCGGTACCGAGCGGCCGGTTGTCGGGCTGCGAGAGGAGCTCCTCGACACGCTCGGGCGAGAGCTCGTCCGGCGCCAGGTCGGCCGGCAGGCTCGCGCGCCGTTCTCCCTGCTCGAGGTACGGCCCGTAGCGCCCGACCCGCACCACCGCCTCCGATCCCGGAATCGCGATCGAGTTCACGGCGCGGGCGTCGATCTCGTCCAGGTGCTCGGTGACGAGGTGGTGGAGGCCGGGGTCGCTCCCGTTGCCGAAGTAGAAGCGATCGAGCCATTCGTTCCGCGCCTCGGCGCCCGCGGCGATTCGGTCGAGGTCGTCCTCCATGCGCGCCGTGAAGTCGAAGTCGACGAGCTGCTCGAAGTGGCGCTCGAGGAGGTTCACGACGGAAAACGCGACGAAGGTCGGCACGAGCGCGGTCCCCTTCTTGAACACGTAGCCGCGGTCGACGATCGTCGACAGGATCGCCGCGTAGGTCGAGGGCCGACCGATTCCGCGTTCCTCGAGGGCCCGGACGAGCGTGGGCTCCGTATAGCGCGCGGGCGGCACCGTCGCGTGCTCGTCGGGCTCGAGCGAGACCAGCGTCACGTCCTGGCCGACGGCGAGCTGCGGGAGCACCCGTTCCTCGTCGTCGTCGGTCGGCTCGTCCTTCCCCGGCTCGTAGGCCGCGAGGAACCCGCGAAACGTGATGACGGTCCCTGATGCGCCGAACTCGACGTCCTCGCCGTTCGTACTCGTCGCGCCGATACGCAGCGACACCGTCTGCCCGCGGGCGTCCTCCATCTGCGAGGCGAGCGTTCGCTTCCAGACGAGGTCGTACAGCGCCAGCTCGTCGCGATTGAGCTCGCCCGCGAGCTGCTTCGGCGTCCTGAAGGTGTCTCCGGCCGGCCTGATCGCCTCGTGCGCCTCCTGGGCGTTCGCGACCGCTCGGCCGTAGACGCGGGGCTTCGCGGGGACGAAGTCCTTGCCGAAGAGCTCGACGACCTGAGCCCGCGCCGCAGCCAGCGCCGACTCGGACAGCGTCGTCGAGTCGGTTCGCATGTACGTGATGTAGCCCGACTCGTACAGGCGTTGGGCGACGCGCATCGTCGTCTGCGCCGAGAAGCGGAGCTTCCGGCTCGCCTCCTGCTGCAGGGTCGCGGTGCGGAAGGGCGCTGCGGGCTTCCGGCGATAGGGCCGCTCGTCGACGGAGCGGACGTTGAACGACGACTCGGCGAGGTTCTCCGCGAGCGCTCGCGCGCGAGCTTCGTCGAGGCGGACGACGCCGGCCTCGCGCATATCGCCCGTCGTCGGCTCGAAGTCCCTGCCCTGTGCGACGCGCTCGCCGCCGACCGAGACGAGTCGCGCCTCGAACGAGCCCGGATCGAACGTCGCGAGGAGATCCCAGTACTCGGCGGAACGGAACGCCATCCGCTCGCGCTCGCGCTGCACGACAAGTCGCGTCGCCACGGACTGGACGCGGCCGGCGGAGAGTCCGCGGGTGACCTTCTTCCACAGGACGGGCGACACCTCGTAGCCGTAGAGACGATCCAGAATGCGTCGCGTCTCCTGCGCATCGACGAGGCGGTCGTCGATCGCCCTCGTCTCGTCGAGCGCCTTCGAGATGGCGTCCTTCGTGATCTCGTGGAACACCATGCGCCGCACGGGGACCTTCGGCTTCAGCACCTCGACGAGGTGCCAGGCGATCGCCTCGCCTTCGCGGTCCTCGTCCGTCGCGAGCAGGAGCTCGTCAGCATCCGCAAGATGCTTCTTCAGCTCGCTGATCGTCTTCTTCTTCTCGGGCGACACGACGTAGTACGGCTCGAATCCCTCCTTGACGTCCACACCGAGCGCGCCGAAGCGCTTGCGTTGAGCTGCCGGAACGTCCGACGCCTTGCTCGGGAGGTCGCGCACGTGCCCGACGCTCGAGCCCAGGACGTAGCCGTCGCCGAGGTAGCCGGCGATCGTCCGTGCCTTCGCGGGGCTTTCTACGATCACGAGGCTCTTGCCCATCGGCGCGACACCTTAGCGTCGGATTCCGCGGGCGCCAGGGCGCGATACTGCCGCCTGTGGTGTCGGCGACTCGTCCGAGCTGGCTCTACCTCCTGATCGGCGCCGTGAGCGTGCCTGTCGTGAAGCTCGTGTTTCGGCATCGGGCGACCGGGACCGAGAACCTCCCGACGACTGGAGGTTTCGTCCTCGCCGCGAACCATTGGTCGAACCTCGATCCCTGGCCGCTCGCGATCCCTCTCTTCCCGCACCGGTTCCTTCGCTTCATGGCCAAGGCCGAGCTTTTCTGGTTCCCGCTCGGCGGGATCATCAGCGCGGGCGGTGCGTTCAAGGTGCGCCGCGGCGAGTCGGACGGGGAGGCGATCTCGACGGCGATCGAGCTCGTCCGCGAGGGGTACGCCGTCGTGATGTTCCCGGAGGGAACCCGCCGGCGGAAAGGTGTCCGGAAGCGACACGAAGCGCGCTGGCGCTCGGGTGCGGCGCGGATCGCGCTGACGGCCCGCGTTCCGCTTGTCCCGGCTGGGATCGCGGGCACGGAGCGTCTCGCGCGCCTCGGCCCGCTCCGCGTCGCATACGGCGCGCCGATCGCGACGGACGACCTCTCGGAGCTACAGCTTGGCGACGCCGCACGCGTCGCCACACAGCGGCTGCGCGACGCGATCACCGAGCTCGAGCGGGGCCTGGCATGAGGCCGCTCCTCGTCATGGACGGCGACTCCTTCGCCCACCGCGCCTATCACGCTCTCCCGGGGTCGATGCGGCGGCAGGACGGAGGGCCCGAGAACGCGCTCCTCGGATTCACGGACATGATGCTTCGCCTGTGGCGCGACGAGCGGCCGCGCGCCGTGCTCGTCGCATGGGACTCGCTCGACGTACCCACGTACCGGCACGAGGCGCTCGCGGCGTACCAGAGCGGGCGCGTCTTCGAGGGCGACCTCCTCGCGCAGCTCGACCTTCTCCCCGGACTGGTGGAGTCCACGGGCTTCGCGGCGGCCAAGGCACCCGGCTATGAGGCCGACGACTTCCTGGCCGCGGCTGCCGCGCAGGAGGAGGCCGCCGGAGGAACTGCGCTCGTCGCGACCTCCGATCGCGACGCCTTCCAACTGGTCACGGATCGCGTGACCGTCCTGCAGCCGGCGAAGGGTGGGGCGGCGCGGATCGGCCCGGCCGAGGTGCGCGAGCGCTACGGCGTCGATCCCGCGCAGGTCCCGGACTTCATCGCGCTGCGCGGTGACCCGTCCGACAGGATTCCGGGCGCGCGTGGGATCGGGCCGAAGCGCGGCGCGGAGCTGCTCGCGCAGTACGGCTCGCTCGACGCGATGCTCGAGGCAGGTCGTTTCGCGACGGAGGCGGAAATGCTCCGGCTCTACCGTCGCATCGCGACCATGGACCGTGACGCGCCGCTTCCCCCGCTCCCCGATGCGAACCCCGACTGGACGTCGGCGGCCGCTCACGCGACCAAGCTGGGAGCGGCCCGTGTGGCTCGCCGCTTCGAGGAGGCGCTCGCGTGGACGTGATCAGCCATCCGAGCTTCACATCGCTGCACGTGCCCGAGACGAGCGGCCAGGCCGAGATTCCCGCGCGGCTCGAGCGCCTCCACGAGCGCTTCCCCGATTTCGTCGTCGCGGAAGCGGCGTCGCGGGCGCAGCTCGAGTCCCTGCACGACCCCGTCTACGTCGACGCGATCGAGGCGATCGACCGGGAGGTGTGGCTCGATCCCGACACGTACGCGAACAGCAGCACGTGGGAGGCCGCTCTCCTCGCTGTGGGGTGCGCGATCCGCGCGGTCGAGGTCGGCGGCTTCGCGCTCGTTCGGCCGCCCGGCCACCATGCGCTGCGCGCCGAGGCAATGGGCTTCTGCATGTTCGGGAACGTCGCGATCGCGGCCCGGCACGCCCAGAGGGAGCTCGGGCTCGAGCGAGTCGCCGTGGTCGACTTCGACGTGCACCACGGCAACGGCACCGAGGCGCTGTTCCGCGACGATCCGAGCGTCCTCACCGTCTCGCTTCATCAGTGGCCCTTCTGGCCCGGAACCGGCGGGCCGGGCGCGAGCTCGGAAGGGATCGTGAACGTCCCGCTGCCGGCGGGGTCGGGAGACGCCGAGTACGAGACGGCGTTCGAGGACGTCGTCGAGCCGGCCGTGCGCACGTTCGAGCCGGAGCTCGTCATCGTCGCCGCCGGCTTCGACGCCCACCGGGATGATCCGTTGGCGGAGATGGCTGTGAGCGCGGACGGCTTTCGCGAGCTGGCGCGGCGCTGCGCCGGGCTCTCGCCGCGCACGGCCGCCGTGCTCGAGGGCGGATACAACCTCGGGGCGCTGCCGAGTCTCGTCTCGGCCGCTCTCGACGGCTTCGAGAGCGCGAGCTAGGCGGCGCGCGCCGACTCGAGGCGCTCGCGCGCCTCGCGGCGCGACGAGACGCCGAGCTTCTTTAGCAGGCTCTTCACATGTGAGCGGACCGTGTGCTCGGAGATGAAGAGCCGCTGGGCGATCTCGTCGGTGCCGAGGTGCTCGTCGAGGAGGAGGAGCACCTCGACCTCGCGGGCGGACAGCACGCGCGTGACCTCTTCCGGAACGCCGGTCAGGCGGCCTCCTTCGCGCACGCGGTCGAGGAGTCGTCGCGCGACCCCGCCCGAGAGGGCCGCGTCGCCACGTGCGACGCCGCGGAGGAAGGCGGCAATCTGCTCGGGCGGCTCCGTCTTGAGCACGTAGCCGGAGGCGCCTGCGCGGATCGCGGCGAGGAGGTTCTCCTCTGCGTCCGACGCTGTGAGGACGACGACCTCGGATTCCGGAGCGCACTCGCGCAGCTTCGGCAGCGCGGTGAGGCCGTCCATGCCCGGCATGGTCAGGTCGAGCAGCACGAGGTCGGGGCGCAACTCGACTGCGGCAGAGATCGCAGCCGCTCCGTCCTCGGCTTCGCCGACGACGTCGAAGCCCTGCTGGACGAGGAGCGCCGACAACGCGTCGCGCGTCAGCGGATGGTCGTCGACGATGAGGACCCGCTCGGCCACGCCCCTCTTATCGGCAGGAGTCGCTGTGCCGACAAGTGAGTCGTGGACCACCGGCGGTCCCAGACGTATCGCTCATGGCTCCTCGGCGAAGTCCTGCTCGTCTGCCTGCTCGCGTCCGGGACGGCGCTCTTCGCAGCGAGCGACTCGCTGAAGTCCGCATACGAGCTGCACGACGCACGGCTGGCCTTCGACACGGCCGTCGCCGTGGTCGCGACCTTCGTCTGCGTGCTGGCGAGCGTCCGCTTCCTCGTCGAGGGCCGAACTCTCGACCTGCTGCTCGCAGCCGGCTTCTGGAGCATCGCGCTGGGGACGGTCGCGTTCGGCCTCGTCCCCGTGCTCGGCGGCGGCGCGCTCGCTCCGGCGGCCGCCTGGCAGCTTGTCGGAGCGCGCCTGCTCGGCGCGGGTCTGATCGCCATCGCTCCCTACGTCGACGGCCGCATGGCGGGCCGGCGGCGATCGCTCATCTCGGTCGGGGTCGGCGTTGCCGTTCTCCTGGTCGTTGCGGCGACCGCGATGAACACTCCGGAGGGACGGCTCCTCGGGCCCGATCTGGTCGAGGGGACGTACGTGCGGGTCGCGGCGCTCCTGCTCACGACGCTCTGGTTCGTCGCGCTCGTGGGATTCGCGCTCCGCTACCGCCGCTACGGGCGCGATCTCGACAGCTGGATGTGCCTGGCCGCGACGCTTGCCGTGTTCGCCGATCTCCACCTCGTGCTGACGCCGGTGGTGTCGAGCGACCTCGTGCTGCAGGGTGACTTCCTCCGTGTCGTCGCCTACGGCGTGCTGCTCGTCGGCGTCTGGCGCGCCATCGGCGAGGCAGAGTTCGGTCGCGCGGTCGCCGACGAGCGGGCTCGCGTCGCACGCGACATCCACGATGGCCTGGCGCAATACCTCTTCGCCATCTCGACGCAAGTGAGCATGCTCGAGGGTGGTGCCCCCCTCGAGCAGGTGCTACCCCGGCTCAAGCGTGCGGCGACGTCGGCACAGCAGGAAGCCCGGTTCGCCGTGCTCGCGCTGTCGTCCGCGGGAGGCTCGGCGCGGTTCGACTCGTCGCTCCGGCGGTACGTCGAGGTTCTGACCGCCGACGGCGTGCTCGAAGTCGAGCTCGACGTCGATCCGCAAGTGAGGCTCGCGCCGGACGAGCAGATCGAGGTGTTCCGGATCGTCCAGGAGGGGCTCGGCAATGCGCGGCGCCATGCGGGAGCGACCCACGTCGAGGTGTCCATCTCGCAGCGTGCGGGCCGCCGGATCGTGACCGTGTCGGACGACGGCGTCGGCTTCGACGAGACCGCGGTCCTCGAGGGCCAGGGCGTCGCGAACATGCGCTCGCGGGCGGAGGCGATCGACGGCGCGCTCACGTTGCGCTCGCACCCCGGCCGTGGGACCGCGATCGAAGTCGTCTTGCGACCTGCGTAGCGAGCGTCAGCGCAGAGTCGCCGGCTGGGCGACGCCGATCATCGAGTCGCGGGTGACGATCGCAGCCAGTGCGGCCTCGTCCATCTCATCGGTCCCGGCCGGCCGCTGCGGGATCACGATGTAGCGGACATTCGCGGTCGAGTCGACGACACGGACCTCGACCTCGTCGGCGACCTCGAGCCCGAACTCCTCGAGGACACCCCGGGGATCCGAGACCGCGCGCGAGCGGTACGGGAGGCTCTTGTACCAGTCCGGCGGCGGTCCGAGAAGCGCCTTCGGATAGCAGGAGCAGAGCGTGCACACGACCATGTGGTGCACCTCGGCCGTGTTCTCGAGCGCCACGACCTGCGGCGCCTCGCCCGGGTCGAGGCCGAGCTCGAGGGCTGCCAGCCGAGCGTCGTCGAGCGCGCGCTCCTTGAACGCCGGATCCACCCACGCCCGCGCGACCAGTCGGGCGCCGTGCGCCGGCGTGCGTGAGACGAGCCAGTCGATCTGGGCGCGCACCTCTTCGTGTGTGAGGACGCCCTTCTCGACCAGCGCGTCCTCGAGTGCGCGAACGCGCGCGGCCGCCGCCGGCTCGCCTTCCGTGCCGATCGGATCGTGCGAGTGGTCGTGATGCTCGTTCACGCCGCGGGCTCCAGCCAGTGTTCGAAGAGGTCCGCGTACACGCGATCGCGAGCATTGGTCGACGACGGCCAGACGTCCGCTCCGTCGAACTCGACGAGATAGAGCCGGACCTGCGGCAAGCCCTCCGCGCCGTAGGCTCGCGTCTCGGGATTCTTGAACGTGCCGTGAACCCTGGCGATACGCCCCGTCTTGCCCTTGAGATAGGCGGGCGTGCGGTGGTGTCCGGCGTGTGGCCGGCCGGCGACCCGAACGCTCGTGCCCGGCGCGAGCGTCACGCCTCGACACGGGCGTCGACCTCGCCCGGCGTGAGGACGCCCTTCTCCTCGAGGATCGTCTCGACGGTGAAGAGCCAGCGCTCGTAGTACGACGCCGCTTCGTACCTCTCGAGAGGCATGCTCTCGATCCCGCGGCGCATCTCGTCGGTGTTCATCACCCCGCGCCTCTCGAGGACGTTCTCGATCGCGTCCATACGCAGCTCCCAGTCGGCGAGCTCGTGCTCGGAGCGGTCGATCGGCGCAGCGGTCGGCCATCCACCCCGGTCGTGAACGGCTCGTTCCACGCCGCGATCCTATCGATTGACATATGCTTATATTGGCATATATGCTGCGAGCATGGCACGAGCAGCGACCACTGCGGATGCGTTCAACGCCGTGGCCGAGCCTCGGCGGCGGCAGATCCTCGACGCCCTCACAGCCGGCGAACGTCCCGTCAACGACCTCGTCGCCGAGCTCGGGCTCGCACAGCCGCAGGTCTCGAAGCATCTCCGCGTGCTCCGCGAGGTCGGAGCGGTCGACGTGCGCCACGAGGGGCGGCAACGCCTGTACCGCCTGAACGGACAGGCGCTCAAGCCGATCCACGACTGGGTCAAGGACTACGAGCGCTTGTGGAGTGAGCGATTCGAGCAGCTGGATGTCGTGTTGGAGGAGCTCAAGAAGGAGGAAGGAGATGTCAGTGTCAACTAGGCAGTCGGCGAAGGTCACGCTCCCCGCGGATGACCAGATCCGCATCACGCGGGAGTTCGATGCGCCGAGGCACCTGGTGTTCAAGGCGATCACCACCCCCGAGCTCGTGAAGCGGTGGTGGCACGCGAACCGCGGTGAGGTGACGGTCGCCGAGATCGACGTGCGTGTCGGCGGCAAGTGGCGCTATGTCAGCGTCACCGACGACGGCTTCGAGGTCGGGTTCCACGGCGAGTACCGCGAGATCGTCCCGAACGAGCGGATCGTCTCGACGGAGGTCTACGAGGGTGCGCCGGGTGGCGACGAGAATGGGACCGTGAACACCGTGACGCTCACCGAGAACGACGGCCGAACGACGATGACGACGCTCGTGCAGGCTCCGAGCAAGGAGATCCGCGACGCGATCGTCGAGTCCGGGATGGAGGCCGGGATGCAGGACGCGTACGACCTACTCGAGGACGTCGTGGCGTCCCTCGCCTGATCGAACGTCCGGGCCGCGACCACCCTGCGCGCCGGACGCACCCAGACCGCAGTCATGCCCGCCGCGGCGCGAGCTCACGGCTCGCTGTCTGTTCTCAAGACGCCTGCGCTACGTGGCCCACGCTACGAGCGAGACTCCCGCGAGCTCGACGCCGTTCGGACCGTCGAACCGCTCGACGCGCCGGCGGATCTCCTCGCCGACGCGGCGTCGCTCGTCGTCGTCGAGACGGTCGAGGACGATCGTGATTGCTCCCGCCGCCTCCTTGAGGAACGTCCAGAACGCTGAGGAATCGGCAAACCTCCACATGAACTCAACCTCCTCGAACCGCGGCTGGGGGAACCCAGTATCGACGAGCAGCTGGCTCAGGCGGCCGCGGTCTGCGAGCGCGAAGAGTCCCGGTGCACCCGCCTCCGGGGGTGGCATGTGCCCCCGCTCTACGAGCACGCCGGCTGGCAGCGATCCCCACGGGTTCTCATCAGGGCCTGTGAAGACAGCAAACGCGAGACGGCCGCTCGGCCGCAGGACGCGCCGCGTCTCGCGAAACGCTGCTGCCGGGTCAGCCATGAGCATGTATCCCCACCGGCAGAGGACACCGTCCACGGCGTCGTCTGGTACATCCAGGCGCTCGGCGTCGAGGACCCGGCACTCCACGTTCGTGAGTCCTAGCCTGGCGGCATGGCGGTTCGCCGCCTCGATCATCCCCTCGGCGAAGTCGCTCACGATGACGTGGCCCTCGCGGCCGACCAGGCCAGCTGCCCCAAACCCTGCGACTCCCGTGCCTGCTGCGAGGTCGAGGATCGTCTGCCCGGGCTCAGGAGCGAGACGCTCGAGCATGAGATCCGTTACTGGACGCGCGATCTCCTCGAAGTACGCATGGCGGCTATCCCAGCCAGAGGCCATCGCTTCCCACACCGCCCGGCTCCTGTGCCGAAAATCGGTTGCGTCCATCCGCGCCCGTAACGCTAACGGCTGAGATCTCGGGAATCGACTCCCGGAGAGCCACGAGCGGGGAGCGGGGAGCGTCGGCCCGGTCGAGCGCCTCGGTGTGACCGAGCATGCTCGTTGATGACCGGGTGCTCCCTAAGTGACCGTCAGATCGACCCCGATCTGCGAAATGGCTGTGGCGGATTTCGCCTGAACAGAGGGATCGCACTCCTGCGCCTCTCGAATTGCACGCTTGACAGGAATCGGTGAGGGCCGGTGATGCACAGCCGGCGCCCATTGATAGGAGAACCCTGCAAGTGCAGGGTTTTCCCGTAGCAGACCCATAAGCCGGATTCTTCGCCAGGCGTACCTAATTCGGCTCAGCCATGGGGTGTGTGCGCGGCTGGTGTGCCGTCAACGGTGTCGAATGCTGCCGTCGTGATGCACCGGTGATGCACGGGTGCGCTAGCCATCCGTCGGATGGGCCTCGGGACTCGTCTTACTTCACCCGCGTCCATTCGCCGGTCTGGATCGTGCCGCGCTGCTTGCACGCGTCGCCCTTGCCCGACGACGTGAGCGTCAGCGTGCCGTTGCTCACCGACCACGAGTAGACCGCCGGGGGCCCCCATGGCTCGCAAAAGCCACCCTCGTCCTCGTACGTCCACACCGGGCCTCGCAGGGTGATCGTCCTAGGACCGGCGTCGAAGTCGACCTTGACGTTCCCCGGAGTCGGGCCAGTGATCCGGATGTGGCGCCGGTCGATCACCATCCGATAGGTACCGGGCTGGGCGACGACATCTCGATACAACACGTTCGGGTCGGGCGGCACGGCCGTCGGCAGGTCACGCTCCCAAGTGCCCAGGAGCGCCGCCGGTGGCGCTGGGGCAGGCAGCACGCGCGCAACGACGGTTTTCGTGGCCAGCTTCTTCCAGTGCGGCCGCTGTCCGCGCGCTCGGACCGTGAACTGGTGCTTCCCCGGCGAAAGCCAGGAGGTGACGAGGTAACCGGTGTTCACCTTGCCTGTCGCCTCGTCGTGCCCGTCGGCACCGAATGCGTACGGCTCTAGCCGGTTGTCGAAGACGACCTTCCCGTCGATCAGGAACTCCACTCCGGGGAAAAGCACTCGAGCCGACGGGTAGGCGATCCAGTGGATCCTGCGCGGTAGGACGGTCTTGCCGTCGAGGCTCGATCGGATCGTAAACGGCTTGGCGCTGGGCTCGGCAGACGCCGACGAAGCTCCTAAGAGGATTGCGAAGCCAGTGCAGCCGAGCGCGAGCGCCGTGAGCGTCTTTGCCTGTCTCAGCATCGGGTACCTCCGTTTGTGGCGACGACAAGCGTCGGTCTCCAGTAGTCGACCGCGATGATCGAACCGGCGGCCACCGAGGCGCTATCGAACGACTACGGTCCTCGCGAATGCTCGAGTTCCGCATCCTGGGCCCGGTCGAGGTGGTTGACGATGGCGGCCCAATTCGACTCGGAGGGCTCAAGCAGCGCGCGACGCTCGCGATTCTGCTGCTCAATGCAAATCGTGTGGTACCGGTCGAACGGCTCGCGGACGAGCTGTACGCGGGTGCGCCGCCGGTGACCGCGGTTACTCAGGTTCAGCGGCAGGTCTCGGAGCTTCGCAAGGCACTCGGCTCTGTCTCCGCGATCGAGACACGCTCCCCCGGATACACGATTCGCCTGTCCCCTGAGCAGCTCGACCTCAACGCCTTCGAGCGCCGTTTGGAAGCAGGACGTGAGGCGCTCGATCGAGGCAACGCGCAACGCGCCGCCGATTTGATGCAGGACGCGCTCCGCGTCTGGCGCGGATCGCCCTTAGCCGACCTCGCTGGCGAGGCGTTCGCCCAACTCGCCGTCGAGAGGCTCGAGGAGATGCGGCTCGTCGCGCTCGAGCTGCAGATCGAGGCCGGGCTGGCGCTAGGTCGACACGCGGACCTCGTGGGTGAGCTCGAGCTACTTGTCGCCGAGCACAGGCTTCGCGAACGGTTCCACGAACAGCTGATGCTCGCGCTCTATCGGTCGGGCCGACAGGCCGAAGCCCTTGGTGTCTATCGGCGGGCGCGGGAAACACTCGTCGCAGAGTTCGGCCTCGAGCCCTCTCCCGCCCTCCGCGACCTCGAGCGAAGGATCCTCAGCCAAGAGCCTTCACTCGACCTCGAGCGGCCCGGCGTGGGCCAGGGTGCAGTGCGGGTGGATCCGGACCGAACGGTACTCATCGTTCCGTCTGACGAGGATCGGCTCGATTCGCTCGTCGCCATCGGCGAGCCCCTCGCCTCCTTGCCGGGGCGAGAGCTGATTATCGCCCGCCTGCTCTCGGACGACACCCAGCTCGCCGAAGCGGCGTCTGTCCTGAACGCACGACGCACGGAGCTGAAAGCTCCTGCGCGTTGTGCGGCTTTCACGACGCTCGAGCCAGCGCTGGACGTGGTTCGCCTCGCGGGTGCGTACGACGTAGATCTCGTCCTGATGGACAGTCCGGGGAACCTCCAAGGCGACCTTCTTCCGGACGACCTCGCGGTCATCCTCGAGCGCTCGCCCGCGGACGTCGCTCTCCTCGCGGGCGGGGTCGACCTCCGGAACGGCGACGGCGTGTACGTGCCGTTTGGAGGAAGCACACATGATTGGGCAGCACTCGAGATCGGGGCGTGGCTTTCTACGGCGACGGGCGCGTCACTTCGACTCGTCGGCCTCAGAGCGCGACCCGGCCGGCGCGATGCCAGCCGGTTGCTGGCGGATGCGTCACTCGCAGTTCAGCGGATCGTGGGACTCGAGAGCGAGCCGCTCCTCGTCGAGCCGAGCGAGCTCGCGCTGGCCGCGGCTGTCGATCGAGCTGCGCTGGTCGTCATCGGCATCTCCCCACGCTGGAAGCACGAGGGCGTAGGCGCGGTCAGGCACGCACTGGTCCGCGACGCTCGTCCGCCGATCTTGCTGGTGCACGCTGGCCCGCGACCCGGCGGCCTTGCCCCTCGTGAGCGTCGCAGCCGCTTCAGCTGGTCGATAAACGCGTGATGAGCGCGTCACGAGCACGGGCCGTCGCCAAGGGCGTTGAATCCTGCGAACTGCAACGAGTTGGAGTACACAGCGACTGCTGAGACGCGCGGGAGATCCGTCCTTTGGTCGACGGCGAAGAACAGGTGCGATCCGACCGTAAAGCCGGTCGGCTTGCCGTCGATGATATTCGCCTCTACCACTTTCAATCTGGGACCGTACGCTGCTCTGAGTTCGTCGAGCGTCGAGCACGGTCCGACTCCAGCCCCGGTTCGGTCGTCCTTGTTCCACGTCGTGAACTCGACAGCGCCGACGAGGCCGTCCTGGATGGCCTCGGTGATTCCGCTGTCGTAGTAGACGGCAACCTTGCGGGCGTCGAACGTCTGCTTGGCGTACTGGTCCGGGTACTTGAGCGGGATAATCGCCCCCGGCTGACCCCAGGTTTGTGGGGACTTTCCGGCCAGGGTTCCGAGTCTCGCACCGCCAAGCGCCGCCTGTGAGATCGTCGGTGGTCGCTCAGATCCTTGCGTTAGTAGGACGCCGCCAATCGCGGCACCCACGGCGACAAGCAGGACGACGCCGGCGAGCAGGAACCGCCGCGGACGACGAGTTCGACGTCCGAGCGTCTTCCCGAGCATCGCGGCGGATGCCGCCTTGGTCAGCTGCTGACATGTCGAGTAGCGGGAGTCCGGCGACTTGGCCAGGGCGGTCCGAAAGACGTCATCGAACGCCTCGGGAAGGTCGTGTCTTGCATCGGACAGGCGCGGCGGCGGCTCGTTCAGGTGCGCGTATACGACGGCGAGCTCACTGTCACGCTCGAATGGGCGTGTGCCCGCCAGACACTCGTAGAGGACGCAGCCGAGTGCATAGACGTCGGCGCGGCCGTCGATCTCAGCGCCCTTGATCTGCTCCGGCGGAACGTAGTCGATCGTGCCGACGAAGCCGCGGTCTCCGGTCAGGCTGCTGACGGACGTCACGTGGCGGGCGAGACCGAAGTCGCACACGTAGGCGTGCTCGTTCTCAGCGACGAGGATGTTGCCCGGCTTCACGTCCCGGTGGACGAGGCCCGCTGCATGGGCCGCATCGAGCGCGTCGCCTACCTGCCCGACGAACCGGAGCGCCCGTCCCGGCTCGAGAGGGCCGTCGCGGCGGAGGAGTTCGCGGAGATCCGATCCCGGGATGTACTCCATCGCGAGGTAAAGCACACCGTTCTCGTCCCCCGAGCCGAGGATGGGCACTATGTGCGGGTGCTCTAGGCTGGCCGCGAGCTGCGACTCGCGGAGGAAACGATGCCGAAACCGCCCGTCCTCTGCGAGCTCAGGTGCAAGCAGCTTGAGGGCGACCTTCCGACCTGCAGATTCCCTGTCCTCGGCCAGATACACCGCACCCATGGCGCCTTGGCCAAGGAGGGAGTCGAGACGAAATCCGGCGACGACGGAGCCGATGGCCACGGGGGACGACATCCCTGCAGGAACAGTGGCACGAGTACGCACATGTCTCAAGCGATCCGGGCTGGTAGCGGTCGATAGCGGGTCGATAGTGCTGCGTCCGATCATCGAAGCGATCCGACCGCCAAAGCCCGCGGGGTTGCGTTCTGTCGATCGCTGGATCCCACGGGACGAAAGGAGTCGACGATGACAAGGACGTCTCTGAAGACACTTCTCGCATTGGCGTTCGCGCTCGTGGCGTCGGCCACGATTGCGGGTCCTGCACTCCCGGCCCCAGCTCTGCGCAGTCCGCTTCCGGATCTGAGCTTTGTGTCTCCGAACGCCTGCACGGGCAACCTGACCACGTTCACGCTCAGCAACCGGATCATCGTGATCCACGACGACGTCGATCCGACGGGACGTCAACACCTCGCGGGTACGGTTACCGGCGACATCTCCACGGCCGATGGCTTCTCGGGCCAGTTCGCCCTCACCTTCGGACAGAACGTGAGTGGTCCAGTGATCGTGGGTGAGTTTCGAGGCTTTCTGGCTCTAACCAACGCGACGTTCACACTCCAGAACGGCGACGGGGCGGTACTGCTCGCCCACGGCGTTTCGCACGTGACGATCCCCGTCGGACCGGAAGGTGAGCTCAAGGGCGAGGTTGAGATCCTCAGGGTGGAGTGCGTCGGGAACCCGGGCTAACTCGTCCACTCAAGCTTCAACTAACCCGCCTGCTTCGTACAGAGCCGGGCGGGTTCGGTCCACTCGATGACCCCTCGGAGCCCGTCGGAGGGAGTGGCCGCGTCCTACTCCGCTCATTAAGCAAACGACTGTCAGATCAGCCGTGATCGGCGAGGCCGCGACGACTGATTCCGCATGAGCAAAGCGATCGCGGTCGCAGATCTCGCGTAGTCGCGGCCTCAGCGGGAAGCGCGTGATGCACCGGTGATGCACCGCGGTCGAACTTGTCAATAGGAAAACCCTGCAAATGCAGGGTTTTCCCGTAGCAGGCCTGTAAGCCGGATTCTGTCGAGGGTGACCATCTCTCTTGGCGGTGTACCCGGCTCCTCGGCGGGCCGCGTCTCAGGAGCCTGCTTCACCTTGCACCGGACGGGGTTTGGCGAGCCGGCCGTGTCGCCACGACCGCTGGTGGGCTCTTACCCCACCGTTTCACCCTTACCGACCCGGTTTCCCGGACCGGCGGTCTCCTTTCTGTTCCACTTTCCGTCGGCTTTCGCCGCCTGGGTCTCCCCAGCGTCCTTGCCCTGCGGTGTCCGGACTTTCCTCGAGCCGCCGCCGCCGCACTTGCGACGAAGCGGCGCCCCGCGGTCACCCGGCCTGCGCCACGGATGGTAACGCGATCTCGGCGATCTTCTGTTCCGACTCGGCCAGGATCGACTTGCACTCGGGGCACGCGAATGCGCCATGCACGTGCAGGACGAACTCGCCGCACACGAGGCACTCGAAGCTCACACCACGGATGAGGGCGGCGAGCTCCTGGTCGAGCGAGCGATTCAGCGATTCCACACTCATGTTGCGCTCCTCACGCGATGCTCCTGAACACTCCCGTCACCTTCCCGAGGATCTCGACGTGCTCCGGGTAGAGGGGCTCGAGCGCTGCGTTCTCCGGCTGCAGCCGGATCCGTCCGTCGTGCTCGCGGTGGAACGTCTTCACCGTTGCCTCGTCGGCCGACTCGTCGTCGCCGACGAGTGCCACCACGATCTCTCCGGCACGTGCGTCCGACTGCTTGCGCACGACGACGATGTCTCCGTCGAGGATCCCTGCCTCGACCATCGAATCGCCCTTAACGCGGAGCAGGAAGTCGGCGTCACGGCCCAGCGGCTCGGGAACGGCGATCTGGTCTTCGACGGCCTCCTCGGCCAAGAGCGGGCCGCCGGCTGCGATCTGGCCTACAAGGGGGAGCGTCGGCACGGCCGACACCGTCCGCTCCGGCACTTCCTCGCGCTTGCGGCCGACGAGCTCGATGGCGCGAGGCTTCGTGGGGTCGCGCTTGAGCAGTCCGGCGCGCTCGAGATTGGCGAGATGCGCGTGGACCGTGGAGGGCGAGGCGAGGCCCACGGCGTCACCGATCTCCCGGACGGTTGGTGGATACCCGTGCGAGTCCACGTAGTCGGCGAGGAACTGCCAGATCTCCTGTTGGCGGGTCGTCAGCATCCGAGTCTCCAGAGTCGGGGGTGGACGAACATACGTTCGTTACCCGAGGGTAGACCCCTTCTCGGACGGCGTCAAGTCGGCCGGCGGGCGGCAAACGCCGCCTGCTCGAGCTCGTACGGGTTCTCGACCGTCGTGTCGACGAGCTCCAGGCCGGCATCAGCGATGAGGCGCTCCCAGGTGGCACGCGGGAAGAGCCCCAGGGTGTGCCGATCGTGCACGACGCGCACCTCCTCACCGGGGCTGCGCGCGATGATCAGGTAGTCGACCTCATAGGTGGATCCCGTCGCCGGATGGGTCCACTCGAGGTAGCGGAGACTCCGGCCGTCGTCGCCGTCGTGTCCGCCGTGATCCGTCTTCGGTTGGAAGATTTCCGTGGTGGCGTCGGGCGTGAGGATGACGACGCCGCCCGGCCGGACGTGGACGCCTGCCGTCTCGATCGCGCTACCGAGATCGTGCTCGGTCGTGAGGTACGAGATCGCGTCGTGGATGAAGACGACGTCGAACTCACGATCGAGCCGGAGCGTGCGCATGTCGCCCTCGAGGTGCTCGCACTCGGGGTTGAGCGTCCGGCTCAGGGCGAGCATGTCGGGGGAGATGTCCGTGAGCGTGCAGGCGAAGCGGGCCTTCAGATGCGAGGCGTTGTTCCCGCCGCCGGATCCGAGCTCCAGGAGCGTGTGGGCTTCGCCGGTCACGATCTCGTCGACGACGCGGCCGACGAACGCAGCCTCGTCCCAGTAGTCCGCCGGATGCGTCAGCAGGTGGAACCAGGGCGCGAGATCCGAGTACATGTGCATCGGGGCCAGACACAAGTCTGACCCCGACGACGTCCTCATGCGCTGGAGAGGACTTGAACCTCCACGGCCTAAGTGGCCACTAGGCCCTCAACCTAGCGCGTCTACCAATTCCGCCACCAGCGCGCGCGTGCGAAGTCTAGAGAAGGTGGAACAGCACCAGGGTGTTGATCCCGAAGATCGTCGCGACCACGACGGTGAGGCGCGTGAGGTTGCGCTCGACCACGTGCGTGCCGCCCTGCGAGTGGGGCGTGAAGCCGAGGCCACCCATGCCCGCCTCGCGTCCCGAGTGCATGAGGACGAGCGTGATGACGCCCGCTGCGAGGAGCACCTGGATGACCGCCGATATCTGAAGCCACGGCATGGACGCGCCAGGGTAGCAACCCGGTTCTTTCCGCAGATCGGAAACGCCGAGCGGCGTTTCCGATCGCGACAGTCAAAGACGCTCGTTTTGCACTTCGCCTCGTGGCCGACAGCCCTACGTCGGCGCGCCCGGGCCGAATACGCTTCCTCGATGGCAGAGGACGCTGCTCGCGAACGCATCCAGAAGCTGCTCGTGACAGGCGACAACCGCCTCAAGCAGGGCGTGGACCACGAGAAGGTGCGGGCGACCTACGAGGAGGCGCTGGCGCTGGCGCGGGAGGCCGGGCTCGAGGACACGATCGGGCCGCTCGTCGAGGTCAGGCTGGCAGATCTCCGGCGGCTCGGAGAAGGATCTCCTCCACCCGTTCCGCCTGCAGCCTGACGTCGTGGGCCTCGGCTGCCTCGCGGCCGGCAAGGTTCGGACGCGGAAGCGCCGAGGCAGCCGACAGCGCCGCGACGAGCGCGTCGTCGTCGAGCGGGTCGACGAGGATCCCCGCCGCCGGGGTCACGAACTCGGGTGGCCCTCCGATCGCGGATGCGACGACGGATCTCGCTGACGCCATCCCCTCGAGCGCCGCGAGGCCGAACGGCTCTGCGAGGCTCGGCTGACAGAGGACGTCCGCCGCGGCGATCCACGTCGGCACCTCGTCGTGCGGGACACGGCCGACGAGACGGATGGCGGGCCGTCCGGCGAGTGCGCCCTCGAGCGGACCGCCGCCGACGAACGCGAGCGTTCCCTCGCGGCGCCGCTCGAAGGCGCGCGCGAGCCGGAGGACGTTCTTCCGTTCGGTGAGACCGCCGAGGCAGAGGAAGCGTGTGCCGTCGCCCTCCCAACCGACGGCCACGCGCGCGGGCTCGGAGTCGCGGGGCGCGAAGCGCTCGAGGTCGACGCCGCAGTCGACGACCTCGGTCTTGCCCTCGGCCTCGGGCACCTTCGACACGAGCTGGCTGCGGAGCCAGCCGGAGACCGCGATCACCCCCGCCGCGCGCCGGACGACGAAGCGGCTCGCTGCCCGAACCCCCGGAATCGCGCCGATGTTCGCAACGTCCTGGCCGTGCGCCGTCACGACGAGCGGCGCCCGTGTCGCGAGCGCCGCGGCGAGGCCGGCGGGAACGAGGAAGTGCGCATACGCGACGTCCGGGTGGAACCGGCGTGCGGCACGTCGCGCGTCGCGGATGAGCGCAGCGTGACGGCTCCGCCCTCCTCGCCGCGAGTCGACGACGGCGCGCTCGATCTCATGACCGCGTGCAAGGAGCTCGCGCTCGAGGTTGGCGACGAAGACACCGAGGTCCGGATCCTCCGGCCCCGGGTACATCTGGGAGACGAGCAGGATGCGCAGGGCGCCCTACCCGCGCGTCACCTGGAGGATCCCGAGGCACATCTCGTCGGTGGTGCCCTCTCCCCAGAGCACGTAGCGCGGCGTCTTAGGGACGCCGTGGCCGCCATGCGTGCGCATGTGGACGTCGTGCCTGCACGTCACGCGCACGACGTCTCCCGGCACGGCGCTCACGGGCTCCCGGAGCGTGTACGCGTTCTGCCAGTGGAAGTCCCAACGCGGGATGTCGAGGAGGACCTTCGCCTTGGACGTTCCCGGGTTGAGCTCCACCTTGATCGACGCCCCGAGCAGATGCATATGCCCAGCGGCGATGTAGATGGTCGTGGGCGTGGTGATGCGCCGGTCGCATGTCGAGACCGCTCCCGCCGCGGGGCTGGCGGCACTCCCGCGGCAGAGGATCAGCAGCCCGGCGGGGACGAACGCCGCGCCGGATCCGTACTTGCGCGAGAGGTCGAAGAGCGCCTCGTTGCGGTCGCAGAACCGCCCGTGCTCGCCCTTCGCGCAGGCGAGCTCGACGGGGCCTGGCAGGAGGACCGTCTGCAACGGCTCGAGACCGGCGGAAGTGGGTGCGACGGTGAGCAGTGCTCGTGAGCGGTCCGGGGCACGGCCGTTCAGCAGGTTGTAGTGCACCTGCATCACGATCTTGCTGCCCGCAGGAAGCGGGACGCCCGTCCCGTCCGGCAGGCGGTTGCCGCCCCAGCCCGGCGCCCAGGCGGCGATCCAGTTCGCGTTGTTCAGCGAGTCCGCGATTCCGGCGCCGTCTCCGGCCGGGAGACCGGTGCCGCCGAAGCACGACCAGCCCGGGCCTGGGTCGCCCGCATCGAGCTTCTTCGCCTCGGCGGCCTGCGACGCGGGCACGCGGAAGAGGATCACGTGATGGACGACCTTGGGCTGCCCGGGCTCGATCCGGGCGGACGTCACGAACGAGTCGCCTGTCCGCTTCGGGTCGAGGATGAAGCACTGATAGTCGTCGGTGACGCCTCTCGGAGCCGCGGGCTTGTACGCCGCCTGCATGCGCAGGTCGAGTAGCGACTCGCCCGAGCGCACCTCCCGCCCTCTCCGTGTCGCCGGCTTGCGCGCCGGCCCGTCGATCCTGGCGCCCGAGCGCGCCCAGGCAAGGATCGTCTCCCGTTGGTCGGCGCTGAGGACTCGCGCTTCCTGCCCGACGTAGGCCGGCGAGCGCTTCCCGGGAGGCCACGGTGGCATCACGCCCGCCTGCACCGCGCCGGCAATTGCAGGGGCGCTGTGCTTGATCTGCTTCGCGGTGACCAGCGAGAAGGGTGCGATTTCGCCGGGTTGGTGGCAGCCGGCGCACTTTTCTGCGATCACGGGTGCGACGTCGCGCGTGAAGCTCGGCGCGGCTGCGGTCCCCGTCTCGTCACGCGCCATCGCCAGCGCCGCGAGCGGCACGACGAGCGCGGCGACCGCGGCCGCAGCGATCGCGAGACGGGTCGAGCTACGCATGCTGGGCGTCATATGTACCCCAAAGCTCGCGCAGGACGCCGCAGATCTCGCCGACGGTGCAGCCCACGCCGAGCGCCTCGCGGATCGGCGGGAGGAGGTTGGCGTCGGACTCGGCGATTCTGCGGACGTCGTCGAGCGCTGATCGCGCAGCCTCCGCGTCGCGCGCGGCGCGAACCCGCGCCGTGCGCTCGCGCTGGCGCTGCTCGATCGCAGGATCCACGTGGAGGAGCTGGAAGGGCTCGCCTCCTTCCTCCATGAACGCGTTCACGCCGACGATCACGCGCGCGCCCGATTCGATGTCGCTCTGGTAGCGGAAGGCCGACGCCTCGATCTCGGTCTGGACGAAGCCCTGTTCGATCGCCGCGACCGCGCCGCCGAGGTCGTCGATTCGCGCGATCAGCTCGCGGGCGCGGTCCGCCAGCTCGTCCGTCAGCGCCTCGACGAAGTACGAGCCGCCGAACGGGTCCGCGGTATCCGTCGTCCCTGCCTCGGCCGCGAGGATCTGCTGCGTGCGGAGGGCGATCTTCGCGGTGTGCTCGGTCGGGAGTGCGAGGGCCTCGTCGAACGAGTTCGTGTGGAGCGACTGTGCGCCGCCGGAGACGGCGGAGAGCGCCTGCACCGCGACCCGCACGATGTTGTTCTCCGGCTGCTGCGCAGTCAGCGTCGACCCGCCCGTCTGCGCGTGGAAGCGAAGGGCCTGGGCGCGCGGGCTCGTGGCCCCGAAGCGGTCGCGCATGATCTCCGCCCACAGGCGCCGCGCCGCCCGGAACTTCGCGATCTCCTGGAAGAAGTGGTTGTGCGCGTTGAAGAAGAAGGAGAGCCGCTCCCCGAACGCGTCGGGAGACAGCCCGGCGGCGACGGCAGCCTCGCCGTACGCGATGCCGTTGGCGAGCGTAAAGGCGAGCTCCTGTGCGGCGCTCGCGCCCGCCTCGCGGATGTGGTATCCGGAGATCGAGATCGTGTTGAAGCTCGGCAGCCGCTCGGCGCAGTACGCGAAGAGATCGGTCGCGAGGCGCATCGAGGGGCGCGGCGGGAAGATGTAGTTGCCCCGTGCGACGTACTCCTTGAGGACGTCGTTCTGGACGGTGCCCCGGAGCTTCCCGCCTGGGACGCCTTGCTTCTCGGCTACGAGCTCGTAGAGGAGGAGCAGCAGCGAAGCGGGCGCGTTGATCGTCATCGAGGTCGATACCTCGTCGAGCGGGATGCCGGCGAGCAGGATCTCCATGTCGGCGAGCGAGTCGATCGCGACCCCCGTCCGGCCGACCTCGCCCTCGGCGAGCGGGTCGTCGGAGTCGTAGCCGAGCTGGGTCGGGAGGTCGAACGCGACGGACAGTCCGACCTGTCCACGCTCGAGGAGATAGCGGAAGCGGGCGTTCGTCTGCTCGGCCGAGCCGTAGCCCGCGTACTGCCGGATCGTCCACGGGCGGCCGCGGTACATCGTCTCGTACGGTCCGCGCGTGAACGGGAACTCGCCGGGAAGCTCGAGCTCACCGGGTGGCACGTCGCCCGCCGTGTAGACCGGCTTGACGTCGATTCCCGAGTCGGTCAGCCGGCGATCGTCGGCGGATGCCACACAGCGGATCGTACGGCAGGCCGGATGGCTCCGACCGCGTGCGTCCTCAGAGGACACCCCCTGCCCGCTCGATCGCGTCGAGCGCGATCTTGCGGCCGGTGTCGATGTGCTCGCGGATCGCCCGCACGGCGCCCGGCAGGTCGCCCGCGGCGAAGGCCTCGACGATGCGTCGGTGCTCGGTGACGAGGTTCGCGTGGCCCTCGACACGGCCGCCGCGGATGACCTGCATCATCAGGTTCACCGACAGCTCGCGGTAGAAGCGCGATAGCAGCGCGTTTCCCGCAACGTCGATCTGATGTTCGTGGAAGGCGGCGTTCGCAGCGTCCCACTCCTCGTGGGAGATCGCGGCGTCGGTCGCGTCGAGCAACTCGCCGAAGCGCTCGAGCTGCTCGATGCTGACCACGCCGAGCGCACGCTCGGCCGCGAGCAGCTCCAGCGCGAGGCGGACGTCGTAGCCCTCGGCCAGAGCGCGTGCCGTCACGGGTGCCACGTAGTAGCCGCGCCGCGGCCTCACAGTGAGCAGGCCCTCGGAGACGAGGCGGGTCAGTGCGTGGTGGACGGGGCTGCGCGAGACGCCGAGCTCGTCGGCGAGCACGTGCAGGCTGAGCTTTGCCCCGGGCGGCTCCTCGCGAGTCAGGACACGTGTGCGCAGCACCTCGTAGACGCGGTCGTTGAGATTCGCGGTCGCGATCGTCTCGGTCATCGTGCTGGACCTAACATGTCACGGGCGTTGAGGCAACCGGCGGCTACGCTCAGCTCGTGAACGTGTACGTGCGATTGTTCGCCGCTCTTCGCGAGCGGGCTGGCACCGGACGGCTCGAGCTCGAGCTCGCAGACGGTGCCACGGTGGGCGACGTCTGGCCGCTGCTCGATCTCGGCGACGAGCCGTCGGGACTGCTGTACGCGCGCAACAAGGCCTACGTCGATCGCTCGGAGAGCCTCGCCCCGGGCGACGAGGTCGCGGTCATCCCTCCCGTTTCGGGAGGCGACTTCGTGCTGTCACCGGAGCCGCTCTCGGTGGATGCCGCGGTCGCGGAGGTCCGCGACCCGGACGCCGGTGCGATCGCGACGTTCATCGGCACGACGCGCGCGAACTCACGCGGACGCGACGTCCTCCACCTCGAGTACGAGGCCTACGAGGGCATGGCCGAGCAGGTCATGGCCGACCTCGCGTCGCAGCTCGTCGCGCGCCACGACCTGAGCAAGGTCGCGATCCACCACCGCGTCGGCCGCGTCGACATCGGCGAGACGAGCGTCGTCATCGCCGTCTCGGCGCCGCACCGGGCGGCGGCGCTCGCCGCGTGTCGCGAGGCGATCGACGAGCTGAAGGTCTCCGTCCCGCTGTGGAAGAAGGAGACGTACGTGGGAGGTGAGGAATGGCTCGGCCAGGGGTCGTAGACCGAGAGCCGGACGAGCAGCGATACGGGCCGGTCGAGGCGCCCGATGCCCCGACGTTCCCCACCGCGGACTCCACGGAGCACGGCGAGCGCGGCTACGAGCCGATCAAGCCGCGATCCGGAGTAGGTGACCTCCTCCGCAAGCTCGTAGCGCCGATCATCGGTTTCGGCTTCCTGCTCGTGAAGTTCGGCGGGCTGCTCCTGAAGCTCAAGGTCGTCACCACGGGCGCGACGATGCTCGTCTCGATCGCCGCCTATGCGTGGATCTGGGGCCTGCCGTTCGCCATCGGGTTCGTCCTCCTGATCTTCGTGCACGAGCTCGGCCACGTCCTCGAGCTCAGGCGCCAGGGAGTGCCCGCGAGCGCCCCGCTGTTCATCCCCTTCCTCGGCGCAGTGATCGGGATGAAGGAGCTGCCCGATGACGCCTGGAAGGAGGCGCGGGTCGCGCTCGCCGGACCGATCCTCGGCTCGGTCGGTGCGGCCGCGTGCTGGATTGCCGGTGAGGCGACCGACTCCGAGCTGCTCCTCGCGCTCGCGTTCACGGGCTTCTTCCTGAACCTCTTCAACCTCATCCCGATTGTCCCGCTCGACGGGGGCCGCGCTGCCGGTGCCCTCCATCCGGCGCTGTGGTTCGTCGGACTGCTGATGATGGTCGGGCTCGTCGTCGTCAGGCCGAACCCGCTCCTTCTCATCATCGTCGTCCTCGGCGGGCTCGACCTCTGGAACCGCTGGCGCTCGCGCGGCGAAGCGGGCGACTACTACCGCCTTACGGTGGGCCAGCGTGCCAGCGTCGCGGTCGTCTACCTCGGCCTGATCGCTGCTCTCGGCCTCGCGATGTCCGTGACGCACGTCGAGAAGACGTTCTGATGGCGAACAAGGCCGGGGTTCCGCGCCGGATCTTCCGGGCCAGCGCCGAGCCGCTCGCCGCCGACGTATCGCTCATCGCCTCCGAATTCCTCGCCGGATTCCAGCTCGTGCAGCAGATCGACCGTCCCGCGGTCTCGATCTTCGGATCCGCGCGAATCGCCGAGGGGTCGGCGACGTACGATCTGGCAAGGGCGACGGGCCGAGCGTTCGCCGAGGCGGGCTTCGCGGTCGTGACCGGTGGCGGGCCCGGTGTCATGGAGGCCGCGAATCGCGGCTGCAAGGAAGGCGGCGGCCTTTCGGTCGGCTTCAACATCGCGCTCCCCTTCGAGCAGGCGATCAATCCCTGGTGCGACCTCGCGCTCACCTTCGACCACTTCCACGTGCGCAAGGTGATGTTCGTCAAGGCAGCGGAGGGGTTCGTGATCTTCCCCGGCGGGTTCGGGACACAGGACGAGCTCTGGGAGGCGCTCACGCTCCGCCAGACCAGGAAGATCGGCGACTTCCCGATCGTGCTCTTCGACTCCGACTACTGGGAGGAGATGATCGACTGGGTGCGAGACGAGATGCTGGACGACGGACTGATCTCCCAGGACGACTACGCCGGCATGTTGCGCGCGGACGTGCCGGCCGACGCCGTCGAGCTCGTCGTGTCGCACTACGACCGCCGTGTCGCCGAGGGCTCCGCGTGAGCAAGGCTCGCGGCGCTTGCCCGTGACAGTCGAGGTCGCTGTCGCGCGGATCCGAGAGCGAACGGCGCTCGAGCCGCGGATCGGCGTCGTCCTCGGAAGCGGCCTCGGTGGCCTCGCGGACGAGCTCGCGGACGGGGTCGAGATCTCGTACTCGGAGATTCCGGGCTGGCCGGCGTCGACCGCGATCGGCCATGCGGGAACACTCGTGCTCGGGTTGCTCGACGACGTGCCTGTCGCCGTGATGCGCGGCCGGGCGCATCTGTACGAGGGGATCGGCGCGGAGCGCGTCGTATTCGGCGTGCGCGTGCTCGGCGCGCTCGGCATCCGCGTGCTCGTCGTCACGAATGCGTCGGGCGGGATCAACACGGACTTCGAGCCCGGGCAGATCGTCCTCATCTCAGACCACGTCAACCTCCAGGGAACCTCGGCGCTCGTCGGCCCGAACGACGCGTCGCTGGGTCCGCGCTTCCCGGACATGAGCGACGCGTACGACCCGGAGTTCCGCGTCCTGGCGCGAGAGGCCGCTGCTCGGATCGGGCTCGAGGTCGGCGAAGGCGTGTATGCAGCGTGGCTCGGGCCGCAGTTCGAGACCCCGGCCGAGATCCGCTTCATGCGAGCTGCCGGCGGGGACCTCGCCGGCATGTCGACGGTTCAGGAAGTCATCGCCGCGAGGCACCTGGGGATCCGCGTCCTCGGCATCTCGGTCGTCACGAACATGGCCGCCGGTGTGCTGCCCGAGAAGATCGACCATGAGGCGGTGCTCGAGATCGGCGGCCGGGCGGCGGGCTCGGTGACGGCACTCGTCCGGGAGCTCGTTCCTACACTCTCGGCGTGAGGCTTCGCGATCTCCCGTCCGTCGACGAGCTGCTGCGTGACGAGCGTCTCGCGGCGGAGCCGCACGACCTCGTCGTGACCGCCGCTCGCACCGTGCTCGCGCAGGCGCGCCTGGAGATCGGCTCGGGCACGGAACCGGGCGTCATCGCCGAGCGCGTCGTCGCCGAGCTCACGCGTGCGCGCCGTCCGACGCTGCGCCGGGTGCTCAATGCGACCGGAGTGCTCGTGCACACGAACCTGGGGCGGGCGCCGCTCGCGGAAGCCGCGATCGCGCGGGTCGTCGAGGTCGGTAGGGGATATTCGAACCTCGAGTACGACCTCGAACGTGGAGAGCGCGGCACGCGACAGGACCACCTCGCGGAGCTCCTCGGCCGCCTCACCGGCGCCGAGGCCGCGCTCGTCGTCAACAACAACGCTGCCGCCGTGCTCCTCGCTCTGGCCGCGCTCGCGGAGGGCCGCGACGTGGTCGTCTCGCGGGGCGAGCTGATCGAGATCGGCGACGGGTTCCGCATCCCGGACGTCCTCGCCCGCTCCGGCGCGCGGCTCGTCGAGGTCGGCACGACGAATCGCACGCGTGCAGCCGACTACGAGGTCGCGATCGGGCCCGAGACTGCTCTGCTGCTCCGGGTGCACCAGTCGAACTTCCGCGTCGTCGGCTTCTCCGAGCGGCCGTCGCTCGTCGAGCTCGCGGAGGTCGCGCGCCGCCACGAGCTCCCACTGGTCGACGATCTCGGCTCGGGCTCGCTCGTCCGCATCGTCGACGAGCCGACGCCGGCGGAGAGCCTTCGCGCGGGCGCCGATCTCGTCTGCTTCTCGGGCGACAAGCTCCTCGGCGGCCCGCAGGCCGGCATCGTGGTCGGCCGCGCGGACCTCGTCGAGCGGCTACGACGCCACCCGCTGCAGCGCGCGCTCCGCGCCGACAAGCTCACGCTCGCGGCGCTCGAAGGGACCCTGGCGGTCGCCCTCGATCCCGAGTCACGCGACGCCGTGCCGGTTCTGCGGATGCTCCACGAGCCGGTCGAGTCGGTGCGCGCACGAGCCGAGCGGCTCGCCGAGCTCGTCGGCGGCGAGGTGGAGGACACGGTTGCGCGGGTCGGGGGCGGCGCACTTCCGCTGGCCGAGCTGCCGAGCGCCGCGTGCGCGGTGGACGAGGAGCTCGCCGATGCGCTCCGGCTCGGAGACCCTCCCGTCGTCGCGGTCGTCCGCGACGGCCGCACGCTCCTCGACTGCCGCACGCTCACCGATGCAGAGGTCGACGAGGTCGCGGCCGTCGTGCTCGCGCTCCGATGAGCGTCGTCGAGATCGGCGATCCGGCCGAGCGGTCACGAATCTGCGAAGTCGTGCTCCGCGACCTGCCGGACTGGTTCGGGATTGAGGAGGCGACCTCCGCGTACATCCGCGATGTCGCAGAGCTGCCGACGTTCGCCGTCGGCGACGACGCGTTCCTCGCGCTCAAGACCCACAACCCGCGGGCGGCCGAGGTGTACGTCATGGGCGTCCGCCGCGAAAGGCACGGTCAGGGCCTCGGGAGCGCTCTGCTCGCCGTGGCGGAGTCGCACCTCCGAGAGGCAGGCGTCGAGTACCTCCAGGTGAAGACGCTCGGTCCGTCCGATCCGGACGAGGGCTACGAGCGGACGCGGGGCTTCTACGAGGCGCGCGGGTTCGTGCCTCTCGAGGAGCTCCACGACCTCTGGGAGCAGAACCCGTGCCTGCTCCTCGTCAAGAGACTCTGAGATGGCGTTGACCGTCGGCACAGCGGGGCACATCGACCACGGCAAGACGTGGCTCGTCCGAGCGCTGACCGGCAAGGACACGGATCGCCTTCCGGAGGAGCAGCGGCGCGGCATCTCGATCGACCTCGGCTACGCGCCGCTCGAGCTTCCGGATGGACGGCGACTCTCGGTCATCGACGTCCCCGGTCACGAGCGCTTCGTGCGGACGATGGTCGCGGGGGCGACGGGGATCGACCTCTTTCTGCTCGTCATCGACGCCGGAGAGGGCCCCCGTCCGCAGACCCATGAGCATCTCGCGATCCTCGGGCTCCTCGGGATCGAGCGCGGTGTCGTCGCGCTGACGAAGGTCGACGCGGTCGACGACGAGACAGTCGAGCTCGTGGAGGAGGAGGCGCGTGAGCTCGTGAACGGCGCGGCGGTGGTCCGCGTGAGTGCGCGGACAGGTGAGGGTATCGAGGAGCTGCGTTTCGCGCTCGCCCGACTCGCGGCTGAGGTCGCCCATGCCGGAACCGATGCGCCCACCCGGCTCTACGCCGACCGCTCGATCTCCATCCCAGGCTTCGGCACCGTGGTGACCGGGACGCTGTGGTCGGGCTCGGTCGGCCGAGGAGACCGGCTGCGGCTGGAGCCTGCGGGCCGCGACGTGCGCGTGCGGAGCGTCCAGGTGCACGACCGAGACGTCGAGCGTGCGGAGGCTGGACAGCGCGTCGCCGTGAGCCTGCCGGGCGTCGAGCGGGACGAGGTACGCCGCGGCGAGGCGCTCGTCGCGCCGGGCGCCTACCCGGTTTCGTATCGCCTGGACGTCGTGCTCGACGAGCTGATCCCGATCGAGGACAACGCGCGCGTCCATGTGCATCACGGGGCAGCCCATGTCCCGGCCCGCGTTGCGCGCAGCGGCGAGCGTTTCGCCCAGCTCAGGCTCGACCATCCTGTCGTCGCAGCCCGCGGCGACCGCGTGGTCATCCGCGCGGAGACGACCCTCGGCGGAGGGGGCGTGCTGGACCCCGCCCCGCCGCGCCATCGCGACGCCGCTCGGCTCGCGCGTCTCGTCGAAGGCGACGTGGCCGCGACGATTCACGCGCCGGTACGGATCGACGAGCTCCGCCATGTGCTGCCCGACGATCTCGCGGGAGTCGAACGGGCTGGGCCCTGGGCCTTCTCGGCGGACTGGCTTGCGGAGCTCGAGGAGAGTCTTCGCACCCGCATCGCGGCTGCAGATCCGATCGATCCCGGCGTGCCCGTTCCCGGCGCTCCCTGGGCTGCGGATGTCCTCCGCCGAATCCCGCTCGAGCGGCGCGGCGCCAAGCTGTACGTGCCCGGCTCCACTCCGACGCTCGCCGGGCGCTCCGCGGACGCCGAGGCGCTCGAGGCCGAGTTGGCACGCGCCGGCGTCAGGGCGACGAAGGTCGACGACGACGAGCTCGCTCGCTACCTCGAGGCAAGTGGCCGGCTCGTGCGGCTCGGCGATGGGTACGCGGTGAGTGTCGAGGCGTTCGAGATCGCGAAGGACGTCGTGCTCGCCGAGTGCGCGGCCGAGGGCGGGATCACGCTCGCGCGCTTCCGAGACCTGGTCGGCACCGGCCGCCGCGATGCTCAGCTGCTGCTCGAGCGCCTCGACGCGGACGGCGTGACTCGGCGGGTGGACGAACGACGTGTTCTGCGTCGCGCTGCCAGCGGCGCTACGAGCAGGCCGTCTGCGTGATCGGCCCGTCGGGGCCATCCTTGAACCACGTCGAGCCCTCCGCCGACGCCGCGACGCAGTAGCCCACAGAGCTCGTCGAGACGACCGTGATTCCCTCGACTCCGGGGCTGTAGCTCGCCTGCAGTGCCGCAACCGTCATGCCGGCATACGCCCCGGCATCCGATCGATACGCCTCGATCGCCGGGATCGCGGTACGCAGGTTCGCGCGCGCGGTCGCATCCGCGGCCCGCTCGCGCGCGCCGGCCTGGAACCCGACCGCCACGGCGGCGAGGATCGCCATGATCGCGAGCACAACGACGAGCTCGATCAGGGTGAATCCCGCTTCGCTCGGCAC
>DASTYQ010000115.1:0-3995 GCA_035764775.1 Gaiellaceae bacterium | reverse complement strand
TCGCGCTCGCGCTCCGCCAGGTCATCACCGGGGACGGGGACGTCCTCTGGAGCCTGCTGTGGCGCGAAGGCCCGGCCGAGTGGCTCAAGTTCGCGGCACCGATCACGATTCTCGTGTTCGCCCAGTCGGGTCTCTACCGGCAGCGCGAGCTGCGGCCGGGCCCCGGGCGGATCCTCGCGTGTCTGATCGTCGTCGCCCTCATCGTGCTTGCGTTCGGGATAGGGACGGGCTACGACTTCACGACCTCGGGGCTGATCCCGACGTCGGTCGTGGTCTCTGCCGTCACCATCGGGCTGCTCCGCGCTGCGTACGAGTCGGCTTCCCTCGAGGTCATGCGCGCCGCGGGCATCAGACGGCGGGTCGTGCTCGTCGGTGCGGGGGAGAGCCTCACGCGACTCAAGAGCTCGCTGACGAGCGCGCGCGGCGGGCTGACCTACGAGTTCGTCGGCGTCGTTGCTCCGAGCGCAGTTCCCGGGTTCCGTCTGCTCGGCTCGCGAGCCGAGCTCGCGCACGTCCTCGAGCAGGTGCGTCCCGACGAGGTCATCCTGGCGGAAGCGGACTTCGACGAGCGGACCGTCTTCGAGGTCGTCGAGCAGGCCCACCGGCAGGGGATCAAAGTCCGCCTCGCGCCGGACACGACCGAGCTGCTCGTGCAGCGCGGCGAGTACGTGCCCGGGCAGGGCGCGCCCCTCTTTGAGCTGCGGCCTCCCGTCCTGACCGGGTGGGAGTGGGCCGTGAAGCGGACGTTCGACCTCGTGCTCAGCGTCTTGGTGATCGTCATCGGCCTTCCGATCTGGGCGTTGATCGCGCTCGCGGTGAAGCTCGACTCGCGCGGGCCGGTGCTCTTCGTGGACCGGCGGATCGGCGTCGGCGAGCGCGAGTTCGGGATGCTGAAGTTTCGGACGATGGTGGCCGAGGCGGCCGCGCTCCAGCCGGGGCTCGAGGGTGCGAACGAGGCGGAGGGCGCGCTGTTCAAGATCCGCGAGGACCCACGGGTGACGCGCGTGGGCAGGTTCCTGCGGCGCTTCTCGCTCGACGAGATCCCGCAGGTGGTGAACGTCGTCAAGGGCGAGATGAGCCTCGTCGGGCCGCGACCGTTGCCACTCCGCGACTACGAGCTCCTCGAGGACTGGCATCGCGCCCGATACCGCGTGCTGCCCGGGATGACAGGCCTGTGGCAGATCTCCGGCCGCTCCGGGCTCTCCTTCGACGACCTCGTCCGCCTTGACTTCACGTACCTCGAGAACTGGTCCGTGTGGCTCGACGTCACCGTCATCGCCAAGACGATTCCCGCCGTCATCGCGAGGCGGGGCGCGTACTGATGCGCTCGCCGAAGATCCTCGCCGCGGCCTCGGCGGTCGATCTCGACTTCCGCTACGGCTGCACGCCCGCGTGGTGGCAGCTCTGGAAGGGGATGTACGAGGCGGGGGTCGACCTCGTGGTGACGCCGTACCGGGGCCGCCCCGTCGAGTCGCCGTGGTGGCGCACGGCGCCGAACCCGACGTACCGCGAGGGCGAGTCCTACGAGGCCGTGCGCAACGTCCTCGCGCGGGTGAAGGGCGACCGCTATCTGCGACGCGCCGAGGCGAGTCCCGACGAGTCCAGGCTCGACAAGGTCACGCGCGAGACGATCGCACGCTGGGTGACGCCCCGCTGGAAGCGTCACCTCGAGCGGCTCGTCGAAGACGAGAAGCCCGACGCGGTCATCGTCTTCACGATCCCGATGGCCCACCTCCGCGGCATCCCGGACGCACTGCGCGACCGGTTCGGGATCCCGATCGTCTTCTACGACGGCGACGTGCCGATGAGCCTGCCCGAGTTCGGCGGGATGGACACGGGCTTCAACCCGTATCACGGCGCCGATCCGTGGGAGTACGACCTCGTGCTCTCGAACTCGGAGGGCGGGATCGGTCGGCTGCTCGAGCTCGGCGCGCGGCGCGCGGAGGCGCTCTTCTGGGGCGCCGATCCCGAGTTCTTCGCGCCGCAGGAGGTCGAGAAGGAGGTCGACGTCTTCTTCTACGGCTACGGCGACAAGTTTCGGCGGGACTGGATGAAGACGATGGTGGGGGAGGCGTCGCGCCTCGCGCCCGACCTCGACTTCGGCCTCGGCGGTCTGGACTTCCAGGGCGACACGGGAGCGGCGCGCATCCTCGGCGACATCGCGTTCAATCGCTTCGCGCGAGCGATCTCTGCGGCTCGCGTGAACCTCAACATGACCCGTCGCCCGCACGCGACCGTCGCAGGCTCGTCCACCGCACGTCCCTTCGAGCTCGCGTCCTCGGGGGCAGCCATCGTGTCGAACCCGCACGAAGGAATCGAGCGCTGGTTCGAGCCCGGCCGCGAGCTCGTCGTCGTCGAGAGCGCGGAGGAAGCGGTTGCCGCGTACCGCGAGCTGGTGTCGGATCCGGGTCAGGCGGAGGAGATCGGCCGGCGCGCGCGCGAGCGCGTCCTCGACGAGCACACGTATGCCCACCGCGCACGGCGACTGCTCGAGCTCGTCGGGCTCGAGGCCGGGGTCGCGGCATGACACGCGTGGTGGCGATCGTTCCGGCGTGGAACGAGGCCGGCGCGATCGGGGGCGTCGTCGACGAGATCCTGGCGTTCGACCCGTCGATGGACGTCGTGGTCGTGGACGACGCGTCGAGCGACGAGACGGCGGACGTCGCGGAAAGCCACCGCGCGACCGTCCTCCGGCTCCCCTTCAACGTCGGTATCGGCGGCGCCGTCCAGACGGGGTTCAGGTATGCGCGCGACGAGAGCTACGAGATCGCCGTGCGCCTCGACGGAGACGGCCAGCACGTCGCGTTCGAGCTCGAGAAGCTTCTCGGCCCCGTGCGCACAGGCGAAGCTGACCTCGTCATCGGCTCGCGCTTCATCGACCCGGGCGGGACCTACCGACCGCCGTTCGCGCGGAGGATGGGCATTCGCGTCTTCGCGCGGCTCGTCTCGCTGCTAGGCGGGCAGAAGGTGACGGACACGACCTCCGGCTTCTCGGCGATGAACCGCGCGGGAATCGAGCTCTTCGCGCTCGAGTATCCGCACGACTACCCCGAGGTCGAGGCGACGCTGGTGGCGCTGCGAAGCGGGCTCCGCCTCAAGCAGGTCCAGGTCGAGATGCGCGAGCGCCAGGCGGGGACGTCCTCGATCACCTTCATCCGGTCGCTCTACTACATCGTCAAGGTCATGCTGGCGCTGCTCGTAGCGAGCCTCCGGAGATATCCGCGGCTCGAGGCAGCTCGGCGATGACGCCGATTCGCGCGTCCATAGCGGGCGCGATCGCGTCGCTGATCCTCATCCTCGTCGTGGTCGAGCTCGTCCGCGGGCGACGGCTGAAGGAGCGCTACGCGCTGCTCTGGCTCGCAACGGGGATCGTCCTGCTCGTCCTCTCGCTCTGGCGCGAAGGCCTCAACACCATCGCCGGCTGGCTCGGCGTCACCAGCTATCCGCCCGCCGTCCTGTTCGCGGTGGCGACGCTGTTCATCTTCCTCGTGCTTCTGCACTACTCGACGGTGATCTCGCGGCTCACGGACGAGAACGTGGATCTCGCGCAGCGGATCGCGCTGCTCGAGGAGCGCCTCAGCCGCGAACGGCAACCGGAAGGCTGAACGCGAACACGTCCCCCTCCTCCGGGTCGTCGGCCCAGTTCGTCCCGATGCCCACGCGGTAGGTCGCGGTGGGAGGAGCGTTCTCGTCGACGAAGGTCAGGTCGCGCGTCGTGGCCACGATCTCGCTCAGCAGATAGCAGTACCAAGCGGTTCCAGCGGACACGACGCAGTTCGTGTCGTTGCCCCGGCCGTCGTGCCGATAGACGCGATAGAAGACGTCGGCGCGCCACGAGCCCCCGCCGGTCCAGGTGAGCCTTCGTGACCCTCCCTCTTGCTGCACGTCGAGCCGGACGCCCTCGTCGACGGGCGTGAGGATGTTGCTGCCGGGGAAATCCTGAAGGACCGTCTTCGCCTGTGCCTCGGCCCTTGTGAGTGGCGAGGAGACCGCGA
>DASTYQ010000114.1:0-22987 GCA_035764775.1 Gaiellaceae bacterium | reverse complement strand
CGATCACGCCCGAGGTGCCGGCGCGACGTCATCGCTACGCCGACGGTCGGGTGACCCCGGACGGCGCCTTCTGGATCGGAGTTCGCGAACGCCATGCGGAGAGCGACCGGGCGAAAGACGTCGTGAACGAGCTCGTCGCCGTGCCGACCGACGGCTCGACGGAGCCGCGGGTGATCGTCAGCGGTCGGGATTTCTACTCGAACCCGCGCGTCACGCCCGACGGCACGCGCCTGTGCTTCCTCGCCTGGGATCTGCCGTGGATGCCCTGGGACGGCTGCGAGCTCTACGCCGCCGACATCGCTGACGACGGCGAGGTCGCGACCGTCGAGCACGTCGCCGGTAAGGACGGCGAGGAGTCGATCTGGCAGCCCGAGTGGAGCCCGGCCGGAGATCTCGTCTTTGCGAGCGATCGCTCCGGCTGGTGGAATCTCGAGCGCGTTCGAAATGGCGAGCGAACGGCGCTCCACCCGGCCGAGGCCGAGTTCGGCTATCCGGCATGGGTCTTCGGCGCTCGGTCGTTCGCATTCCTCGCCGACGGCCGGATCGTCTGCGGGCACGAGGACGCGGGATTCACGCGCTTCGGGGTGCTCGACGCCGACTCGGGTGAGCTCCGGCCGCTCGCCATCGGCCTCGACTCGTGGCGCTCGCCGTACGTGTGGACGGAGGGAACGAGCGCCGTCCTCGTCGCAGGCTCGGTCACGACGCCGACATGCATCGTCAGGGTCGAGGTCGACAGGGACGAGGTCGAGACCGTCCGCACGAGCATGGACTCGGAGCTTCCGGATGCGCTCCTCTCGAGCCCGGTCTCGATCGAGTTCCCGACCGAGGGCGGCGTCACGGCGCACGCGCTCTACTACGCGCCGACGAATCCGGAGTACGAGGCGCCGGTGGGCGAGCTCCCGCCGCTCATCGTCGAGAGTCACGGCGGCCCGACCGACAGCGCGAATCCGTCGTACAGCCTCGAGGTGCAGTTCTGGACGAGCAGAGGGTTCGCATTCGTCGACGTCGACTATGGGGGCTCCACCGGTTTCGGGCGTGCGTACCGCGAGCGGCTCAACGGGAGCTGGGGGGTCGTCGATCTTCGGGACTGCGTCAACGCGGCGCGCTATCTCGTGGACGAGGGCAAGGCCGACCCGAGCCGGCTCCTCATCACCGGCGGCAGCGCGGGCGGGTACACGACGATCTGCGCACTCACCTTCACCGACGTGTTCGCGGCCGGATCCTCGTACTTCGGGATCGCCGACCTCGAGCAGTTTGGCGGGGGAGAGACGCACAAGTTCGAGCTCCAGTACGAGCACACGCTCATCGGGCCGTATCCGGAGCGCGCCGACCTGTACCGGGCACGGAGCCCGATCCACTTCACCGACCGGATGACGACTCCCATGCTCGTCCTCCAGGGTGCCGACGATCGCGTCGTCCCGCCCTCACAGGCAGAGCTCATCGTGGGCGCGCTCCGCGAGCGCGGCGTGCCGCACGCGTTCCTGCTGTACGAGGGCGAGGGCCACGGGTTCCGCAGGGCCGAGAACATCGTCGGATCGCTGCAGGCGGAGCTCTCGTTCTACGCGCAAATTCTGGGCTTCGAGCCGGCGGGAGACATCCCGGAGCTCGAGATCGTCAACCTCCCGGAGTAGCCTGGAGCCAGTGGAGACCGCCAGTAGCATTGCCCGCGCGATGCAGTCCTTCGTCATCGAGGGCGGCCGTCCGCTGTCCGGGACGGTGCGCGCATCCGGAAACAAGAACGGCGCGCTCCCGATCCTCGCCGCGTGCGTGCTCGCGACCGAGGAAGTCCACCTCTCGAACGTGCCCAGGATCCGCGACGTCGAGACGATGGTCGAGCTGCTCGCCGATCTCGGAGCCGACGCCGAATGGCTCGGCCCGAACGAGGTTCGCGTCGATCCCGAGGGCGTCGGGAAGACCGATCTCGACGCGGAGCTCGCGCGGGAGATTCGCGCCTCGTTCCTCCTCGCCGGCCCCCTGCTCGCGCGCTTCGGCCGCGTGACGGTCCCACCGCCGGGGGGTGACGTGATCGGACGCCGTCGCCTCGACACGCACGTCCACGCGTTCGCGGCGCTCGGCGCCGACGTCCATGTCGACGGCGTCTACGAGCTGACGGCCGACGGGCTTCGCGGCACTCGTGTCTTCCTGGACGAGGCTTCGGTGATGGGTACCGAGAACGCGATCATGGCCGCCGTGCTGGCCGAGGGCGAGACCGTGCTCACGCACGCCGCGTGCGAGCCGCACATCCAGGATCTCTGCCGCTTCCTCGTCTCGATCGGCGCGCACATCGAGGGCATCGGCTCGAACGTGCTGCGCATCCAGGGCATGCCACACCTCGCCGGAGGCGAGTACCGCATCGGACCGGACCACATCGAGGTCGCGAGCTTCGTCGGCCTCGCTGCCGCCACGGGCGGCGAGATCGTCGTCTCCGACGTCGAGCCCGACGATCTCATCTCGATCGTTCCTGCGTTCGCCAAGCTCGGCGTCGAGATGGAGATCTCCGACTCGACCGTGCGCGTCCCGGCGGGGCAGCATCTGCTCGTCGAGGACGACTTCGGCGGGCAGATCCCGAAGATCGAGAGCGGCATCTGGCCGGCGTTTCCGGCCGACCTCACCTCGATCGCCGTCACCGTCGCCACCCAGGCGCGCGGGACGATCCTGATCTTCGAGAAGATGTTCGAGAGTCGGCTCTTCTTCGTCGACAAGCTCGTGTCGATGGGGGCGCGGATCATCCTCTGCGACCCACACCGCGTCGTCGTAACAGGTCCCGCGACGCTGTACGGCGAACGACTCGAGAGCCCGGACATCCGCGCCGGCATGGCCATGCTCATCGCCGCGCTCTGCGCCGAGGGGACGTCGACGATCGGCAACATCCGCCAGATCGACCGCGGATACGAGCGCATCGACGAGCGCCTGCGCGATCTCGGCGCGTCGGTCGAGCGCACCGAGCTGTGACGAGCGCCGGCGCGGCACGCGTCGACCTCTCGGGCGGCGCGAGCCGGGTCTCCACGGGCGTCGCCGTTCTCGACCATCTGCTCGAGGAGCTCGGAGAGGCCGGCGGCTTCGCACTCCTGCTCGAGATCGCACCCGACGATCCCGAGACGGAGGTCGGTCACGCAGGCGAGGTGCTCGGCGAGGCGCTCGTGCCGCTCCTCGCGGCCGAAGGCGCAGGGCGCGGCCTCGGGGTGGCGCCCGCCGACGAGGCGCTGGCGATGGTCGTCGTCGAGGCGTCGGGCAAGCCGCTGGTCATGTCGAACGCCGACCTCACGTCCAGCCGCGCCGGTGGGCTGCAGGCAGACCTCGCAGCGACGTTCCTGGACGAGCTGGCGGAGACGGCGGGTCTGACGATCCACGTGCGCCTGATCGAGGGCGAGGACTCTCAGCACGTCCTCTCCGCCATCTTCAAGGCGCTCGGCATCGCGCTCGCGAACGCGACGAGAGGAGAGGCGCATGGCTGAGAAGGACGTGATCCGAACCGACCGCGCTCCAGGCCCATTCCAGGGCGCGCCCTACAACCAGGCCATCCGCGTCGGCGACCTCGTGTTCGTCGCCGGCCAGCTCGGGATCTCGCTCGAGACGGGCGTGCTCGCGGGCGCGGGGGTCGCGGACCAGACCGAGCAGATCATGACGAATCTCGGGGCGATCCTCGAGGCGGCCGGGAGCGGGCTCGACAAGCTCGTGAAGACGACTGTCTTCCTCATGGATCTCGTGGACTTCGGCGCGATGAACGACGTCTACGCGGCTCACGTAGGGGAGCGACCACCGGCCCGCTCGACAGTACAGATCGCAGGTCTTCCCAGCGGCGCGCTCGTCGAGATCGAGGCTGTCGCCCACGTCTGATTCTGCGCAAGGCCGGAATCCGCGAGCGCGGATTCCGGCCGCGCACAAACGAACCAGACGCTCGCGCCTCAGGTCCTGCCGTTCTCGGCCGGACGCGGACCCTCAAGCCCTTGGGCGCGTACAGGCAACAATGCGCGCATGCGCGCAGAGCAGGTCATCGCGACGCACGGGAACACGGATTTCGACGCGTTCGGAGCGATGCTCGCCGCGCGCATGCTGTATCCGGACGCCGTCGTCGCCGTCGGCTCGCTGAACCGCAACGTCCGCGACTTCTACCGGCTGCATGCCGAAGAGCTCGGTGCGATCGCCGAGATCGGCCGACTGGAGCTCGACGCCATCCGGCGGCTCGTCGTCGTCGAGGTGGCCAACGCGTCGCGGCTCGGCGAGCTCGAGTCCGTGGCGCTCGATCCCGACGTCGAGAAGGCCCTCTTCGACCATCACGGCGAGCAGGGCATTCCCGACTGGGTGCCTGCGGAGTCGGCGGTGTTCTCGACCGATGGAGCGCTCACCACGACGCTCGTCGGCATCGTCGCGGAGCGCGAGCTGCAACCGACCCCGCTCGAGGCGACGGCGTTCGCGCTCGGCATCCACGAGGACACGGGCTCGCTCACGTATGCCACGACGACGCAGCGCGACGTCGACGCGCTCTCGTGGTGCTTCCGCCACGGCGCCGACCAGGCGCTCGTCAACGAGTACCTCCACATGCCCCTCGCGGTCGGCGAGCGGACGCTGCTCAATGCGCTGATGGAACGGCTCGAGCCGGTGACGGCGCACGGAGAAGAGGTGCTCGTCGCCGCTCTCGCCTGGCCGGAGTACGTGGACGGCATCTCGAACCTCGCTCACAAGATCGTCGACCTGACGGACGCGCGGGCTCTGGTGCTGCTCGTCGAGATGGACGAGCGCGTGTTCGTCGTCGTGCGGAGCCGCACGGAGAGCATCGACGCGGCCGCGGTCGCGAGCGCCTTCGGAGGCGGGGGGCATCCGCAGGCCGCGTCGGCGATCGCGCGCTCCGATCTCGCCGCGGCGCACGGGCGAGCCGTCGAAGCGCTCTCGTCCGTCCCCGAGCGGTTGCGAACCGCCCGGGAAGTCATGTCGACACCGGCACGTGCCGTCGCGCCGGATGCATCCGTACGCGACGCGATGACCCTCTGCCAGCGGCATGGCCAGAGCGGCGTCTTCGTCGTCGACGACGGCCGACTCGTCGGAGGCGTGAGCCGGGAGGATCTCGACAAGGCCGTCGGCCATGCGCTGGCCCATGCGCCGGTGCGCGGGATCATGAGCAGCCATGTCGTGACGGCCGCCGATAACGCGACGCTCGCCGAGCTGCGAACGCTCGTCACGACCGCGGGGGACGGCCGCGTCGCAGTGCTCCGCGACGACGAACTCGTCGGCGTCGTCAGCCGCGCCGACCTCCTCCGCGAGCTCGAGGGCAGAGTGGCGGCGCCCGCCGAGCCGGAGGTCAGCATCGCCACCGAGCTTCGCGCCTCGCCGCGTCTGTCGGCGATCCTCGACGCGGTCGCCTCGCTGGCCGATCGGACGGACGGCGTCTACGTCGTGGGCGGAACCGTGCGCGACATCCTGCTCGGCGAGGAGGGCTTCGACGTCGACATCGCCGTCGAGGGAGACGCCATCTCGTTCGCCTACGCGCTGGCGCGGTCGCTCGGCGGCCGCGCGACGCCGCACCGGAAGTTCGGGACGGCGGTCGTGTCCCATGCGGAGGGCAAGCACGTCGATGTCGTGACGACCCGGACGGAGTTCTACGACGCCCCCGGTGCGCTTCCGACCGTCGAGCGGGCAGGACTCCGCGAGGATCTCTTCCGCCGCGACTTCACGATCAACGCGATGGCTGCGTCGCTGGCCGCGCACGACTTCGGGCGTCTCGTCGACCCGTTCGGAGGTCGGGCGGACCTCGAGACGCGCGTTCTTCGCGTCCTGCACAACCTCTCGTTCATCGACGACCCGACGCGGATCTTTCGCGGCATTCGCTACGAGGCGCGCTATGGACTTCGCTTCGACGAGCACTCGGCCGCGCTGCTCCGGGGCTGCATCGAGATGGGACTCGTCGGCGACCTCTCGACCTCGAGGCTCCGGGACGAGCTCGTCGACCTGCTCGAGGACCCGGCGGCTGCAGAGGGGATTCGCCGGCTCGGCGAGCTTGGGGCCGACCGCGCAATCCATCCGCACCTGAGCGGGGACGACGAGGCGGCGGCGCTCTTCGCGCGCGCGCTCGAACTCCGCGACGAGCTGGCCGTCGACGTGCCGGCGTGGCACATCGGTCTTGCCGTGCTCGCCGCCCAGCTCGCGTCCGACGAGGCCTACGACTGGCTCGCGAAGCTCAAAGTCCGCCGACGCGACATCGAGCGGATCGTCGGGGCGATCACCGTGGCGCCTCGCATCGTGGAGCGCCTCGGCTCCGAGCGGCTCGACCCGGCTCAGGTGGTCGCTCTCGCAGACCCATTCGCGCCCGATGCGCCGCTTCTGGCGCTCGCGCGCGAAGATCGACCCGAGCTACGCGAGTACTTCGCGCGACTCCGCGACGTGAGGCTGGAGATCGGAGGCGGCGACCTGATCGCGCTCGGGCTCGCCGAGTCGCCGCGGATCGGCGAGATCCTCGCCGAGCTCCGTCGGCGCAAGCTCAACGGTGAGCTCGCGGGCCGCGACGAGGAACTGGCAGCCGCGCGCGAGCTCGCCGAGGCAGTAGCTCCCGCATGATCGTCGCCTCCTCCGCGGAGATCGCCGAGCGCTACGCGCGCGTGTGCGACGAGGTCGGCCCGGACGTCACCGTCGTCGTCGCCACGAAGTACGTCTCCTTCGACGAGCTCGGTGTCCTCGCCGACGCGGGCGTCGAGGTGGTGGGGGAGAACCGCGCGCAGGACCTCGAGCGCAAGCACGAGCGGTACGGAGACGTCTTCCGCTGGCACTTCATCGGTCACCTGCAGTCGAACAAGGTGAAGGTCGTCAACGAGCTGTGCGAGCTCGTCCACTCGCTCGGCTCCGATTCGGCCGCGCGTCGCCTCGCGATACCTGCACTGCTCGAGGTGAACCTGTCGGGCGAGGGCTCGAAGTCTGGCGTCCTGCCCGAGGAGATCGGCGAGTACGCGGCTCGCTACCCACTCATCCGAGGCCTCATGACGATGCCGCCGCTCGCCGACGATCCGGAGGCGTCCCGCCCGTACTTCAGACGGCTCCGCGAGCTCGCGGAAGCACATGGTCTGGCCGACCTCAGCATGGGAACGTCCCAGGATTACCGCGTCGCCGTCTCCGAAGGCGCGACCTACGTGCGCGTCGGGTCGACGATCTTCCAGGGTTAGACTGCCGCGGTCATGGGGTTCAGCGACCTCTGGAACCGGACGCTCGTGTACTTCGGCATCGCCGAGGACGACGACTGGGACGACGACCAGCTCGCGACGAGCGAGCAGCAGCTCGAGGCGAGCTATCGGCGCCGTGACCGTCAGAACGTCAGGCGGCTCCCTAACTCGGCCGAGGCGGAGGGGTGGGAGTCCGACGAGTCGCCCGAGCCGTCTCCGAGGCGGGAGCGCTCGTCGCGCCTCCGGAGCGTCTCGGCGCCCGCACCGGCGAAGGTGCACCTGGTCGCGCCACGGGCGTTCAACGACGCAAAGCAGATCGCGGACCGCTTCAAGGCGCAGATCCCGGTGATCATCAACCTCCAGAGCGCGGACACCGAGCTCTCCAAGCGCCTCATCGACTTCGCCAGCGGGCTCACCTATGCGCTCGACGGGAGCATGCAGCGGGTTGCCGACAAGGTGTTCCTGCTCACGCCGCGCGACGTCGAGCTCTCGGCGGAGGAACGCGCCCGCGCGATGGAGCGCGGCGGCTTCTACAACCAGGCGTGATACCTCCGCAGATCGGAAATGCCGAATGGCATTTCCGATCGCTCCCACTTCAAAGACGCTCGTCGTGCAGGTTCGAGCGGGATCGCAGTCCTAGCAGCGCAAAACCCGAGCACTCCATGCGTCGTGGCGGAGAGCTAGGACTGCGACGTCGAGCTGACTTTCGGCGCGAGCGTCCTTGACGTGAGCGGCGGGAATCCCGCACTCGCGGGATTCCCGCCTGCGGAGTGGTGTAGGAACCGCTGCGTAAGCGGCGAACACGCGCCCGATGGGCGCATACGCCTCTCTCTGGCTCCTCGCGGACGCGGCGTCGTCGCTGCAGAGCTTCGTCACCGTGTTCGTGTCGATCTACATCCTCTGCATCTTCGCGTGGGTGCTTCTCACGTGGATCCAGCTCCCGTATTCCAGTGTGGCCGCAACTCTGCAACGATTCCTGGACGAAGTCGTCAGCCCATACCTCGGCCTGTTTCGCGGCCGGATCCCGACGCTCGGGCCTATCGATCTCTCGCCGATCGTGGCCGTCGTCGTCCTGCTCGTTGCGGCACAAGTCGTCAATGCCCTGATCAGGGCCCTGCTGTAGGAGGTCAGATGCCGCTCACTCCCGTCGAAGTCAGACATGTGGATCTCAAGCGGGCGTGGCTTCGCGGGTACCGACGCAAGCCCGTCGAGCAGCTGCTCGACGAGATCGCCGACAGCTTCGAAGAAGTGTGGCGCGAGCGCGCCGATCTCTCCGACCGGCTCGAGGAGCTCGAGACCGAGGCCGCGAAGCACCGCGAGCTCGAAGCGCTCCTGCGCTCGACGCTCGTCTCGGCCGAGCGGGCCGCGCAGGACATGAAGGAGCAGGCCAGGCGCGAGTCGGACCTCATCGTCCAAGAGGCGCACGCGGAGTCGCGACGCGTCACGAGGGAGGCGGCGGCCGAGAAGCGGCGCCTCGAGGAGGACATCGTCAAGATCCGTGCGCAGCTTCGCGCCGCGTTCGAGTCCCTCGAGGAGTGGCCGGCGAACAAGCCGGCGCAGGGGGAGGAGGCGGCCGCGACCGCCGTGAGCCGTCCGACGGCGGTGACCGAGAACACCGAGAGCGGGATCCGCAAGGTCGCCGGCTAACCGCGGTGCGCGAGATGGAGTGGCCGCGACCGCGGCCGCTTGCGGCCGCGCTTGAGGGGTTGCGCGTTCCCAGATCGAGCGCAAGCCGATCTCGGGACTTGCGCGAGAACATATCCTTCGGCTCGTGCTTGCACTGCGCACGAGTCTGCGGCTGCGCGTCGTCCCCGGCGCAACCCGCTCGCGGGTCGTCGGGCGCCACGGCGACGCGTGGAAGGTGAGGGTCAGCGCACCGCCGGAGGGCGGCAAGGCGAACGACGCCGTTCTCTCGGTGCTCGCCGACGTGCTCGACGTCAGCCGCCGCGACCTCGAGCTCGTCTCGGGCCGCTCCTCGCGCGACAAGGTCGTCGCTCTGGACGGCATGACCCTCGAGGCAGCGGAAGAGCGGCTTCGGGCTGCCGCGGGTAGCGCATGAGCGGAGAGCTGGACCTCGAGCGGTTCCGCAGCGTGCTCGAGAGCGAACGCGACCGGCTGCTCCACGCGCGTCAGGCGGTCCATCACGACGGCTCGCTCCTCGAGGAGACGGGAGACCTCGCGATCGGATCGGGCGATCACATCGCCGACAGCGCGACGGAGACGTATCTGCGCGAGCTCGACGAAGGGCTCGAAGAGAACGCCGACCACGTGCTCGTCGCCATCGACGAGGCTCTCGGACGCATCGAAGACGGGACCTACGGGCTCTGCAGCGCCTGCGGCGGGCCGATAGGCGAGGAGCGCCTCGAAGCGGTTCCGTACGCGACCCTCTGCATCGAGGACAAGCGCGCGCTGGAGCGGTCGATCTGAGCGAGCCGGCACGCGTGGAAGCTCCACAGGTCGACGTCCGAATCGGCTCGACGGCGAACGCGCTCCAGCCCGTGTCGTCGGCCGAGCGCTCGCTGGCGGCAGGCCGCTCGCAGTGGCTCGTCCTGCTCCTCGTGGCGGGCGCCGCGGTGCTGGCCGATCAGCTCACGAAACAGGTGGTCGGGCGGACGCTCGCGCTCGGTGACAGCGTCGACATCCTCGGACCGTTCTCCATCCATCACGTCCAGAACTCGGGGATCGCGTTCGGCCTGTTCGGGAGCCGCACCTCGATCGTGATCGTCGTCACCGCGGTCGCGGTCGGCGCCATGCTCGTGTTCTTCGCGCGCTCCGGTCGCCGCCATCCCGTGCTTCCGGTGGCGCTCGGTCTCGTGCTCGGAGGGAGCATCGCGAACCTCCTCGACCGAATGCGGCTCGGACACGTCACCGACTTCCTCGACCTCGTGGCGTGGCCGGCGTTCAACCTCGCGGACACGTTCATCGTCGTCGGCGTCGCGATCCTCTTCGGCGCGCTCGTGCTCGCCGATCGGCCGGACCGCATGCACGGATCGCGCCGTGGCAATTCTTCGCTTCAGCGTCGCTGAGGCGCAGGCGGGAGGGCGCCTGGACCGGGCGCTGGCCGAGAGGGAGGAGATTGCGACGCGATCGCTCGCCGAGCGGCTGCTCGCCGAAGGAGCGGTGACCGTGGACGGCGTTCCGCGGCCGAAGAGCCACCGTCTCGAGCGAGGCTCCTTGGTGGAGGTCGTGCTTCCCGGTGCAGCCGAAGGGCTGGAGCCCGAGTCGGTGACGGTCCGGATCGAATTCGAGGACGAGCACCTCGTCGTCGTGGACAAGCCGGCGGGGATGACGGTGCATCGCGGCGCCGGGACCGTCTCGGGAACGCTCGCGGCGCAGCTGCTGACTCTCGGCGCATCCGGAGGCGACGATCCCGACCGACCGGGAATCGTCCACCGGCTCGATCGCGACACCTCGGGACTGCTCGTCGCTGCGCGCTCGCAGGCCGCGTTCGCGGCGCTTCAGGCGGCCATCCGAGACCGCGAGGTCGAACGCCGCTACCTCGCGCTCGTCCGGGGACGTCTGCGCTCGCGGACGGGCCGGATCGACGCGGCCGTCGGGAGGGATCGCCGCGATCCCACGCGGAGGTCGCTCGACACGGACGAGCCGCGCGCGGCCGTCACGTGGTTCGAGACGCGCGAGCTGCTCGCCGAGCACGCGCTCCTCGACGTCCGTCTCGAGACCGGTCGGACGCACCAGATTCGGGTGCATCTCGCGGCGATCCACCTCCCGGTTGCCGGAGACCCGATCTACGGTGTCAGAGGCGACCTGGGTCTCGCGCGGCAGTTCCTGCACGCGTACCGCCTGCGCTTCTCGCATCCCGTCACCGGCTCCGAGCTGGATCTGGAGTCCCCGCTGCCCGCGGACCTCGAGATCGCCCTCGAAAGGGCCCGGGCCAGCTAGACTTCCGCGGTCTTTCGTCCCTGCGACCCGGCGATCAGCCGTGGCGGGGGTGCCGTAGCCATGAGCGCGGTTCCGCCCGGCCCGTCGGCGAACCACTGTCAACCACACCTGAAAGGGGCTGATCGCGTGTCAGTCGTCTCGATGCGAGAGCTGCTGGAGGCCGGCGTCCACTTCGGCCACCAGACGCGTCGCTGGAATCCCAAGATGCGCCGCTACATCTTCGGCGAGCGCGGCGGGATCTACATCATCGATCTCACCAAGACCCAGGAGCTACTCGAGGAGTCCTACGAGTTCGCGCGCAACGTCGCCGAACGCAACGGGACGATCCTCTTCGTCGGCACGAAGAAGCAGGCACAGAACGCAGTCGCCGAGCATGCCACCCGTGTCGGCATGCCGTTCGTCTCGAACCGCTGGCTCGGCGGCCTGCTCACGAACTGGCGGACGATCTCCGAGCGAATCGCGTACCTCCACGACCTTCGCCGCCTGAAGGCGGACGGCCAGCTCGACCTGCTCCCGTCGAAGGAGCGCATCGGGATGGAGGCCGATCTCGAGAAGCTCGAGGCGAATCTCGGCGGAGTGGCCGATATGAAGCGACAGCCCGATGCGGTCTTCGTCATCGACCTGAAGAAGGAGCAGCTGGCCGTGCGCGAGACGCACCGGCTCGGCGTGCCCGTCATCGGCCTCGTCGACACGAACGCCGATCCGGACGAGGCGAACTTCGTCATCCCCGGAAACGACGACGCGATCCGCTCGTGCGACCTCGTCGCGCGCGTAGTTGCCGACGGGATCGCCGCCGGGCGGTCGAAGGTCACGACGACCGAGATGGCCGCCGCTGCTGCCGAGCCTGCCCCGGAGCCCACCGAGACTCCTACAGAGGAGGCCGTCGAAGCGGCCCCCGAGGAGCCGGCGCTGGAGCCTGCTGCCGTTGCCGAAGGGAGTGAGTCCGAGTGAGCACCACGATCAGCGCATCGCTCGTCAAGGAGCTACGTGACGCGACCGGCGCAGGGATGATGGACTGCAAGCGCGCGCTCGAGGAGACCGAGGGCGACCTCGATGCCGCTCGAACTCTGCTCCGCGAGCGGGGCATGGCGTCCGCCGGCAAGAGAGCCGGTCGCGAGACGACCGAGGGCCTCGTCGGCTACATCGTCGACGGCAACGTCGCCTCGATCGTCGGCATCGGCTGCGAGACGGAGCCCGTGTCCAAGAACGACGAGTTCCAGGAGTTCGCGATCGCCGTGCTGCGCGGCGTGCACGCAGCCGGGGCCGAGGCGGCCGAGTCGTTCGAGGAGCAGCGGATCGAACTCGTCGCGAAGCTGGGCGAGAACATCGTCGTCGTGCGCCCGACGCGGTTCGAGGCCCCCGACGGCAACGTCCTCGGAGCCTACGCCCACCCGCCGGCGAACAAGATCGGCGTCCTCGTCGAGCTCACCGGGGGCTCCGAGGAGCTCGCGAGGCAACTCGCGATGCACATCTCGTTCGCGGCGCCCGAGTGGACGACCCGCGACGATGTTCCCGCGGACGTCCTGGCGGCCGAGCGCTCGATCCACGAGAACTCGGACGAGGTGCAGTCGAAGCCGGAGGCGGCGCGTGAGAAGATCGTCGACGGCATGTTGAACAAGCGCTTCTTCGCGGCCACGCCGGGCGGTGCTCTCGTCGAGCAGGCGTGGATCCACGAGCCGTCGAAGACCGTGGGCCAGGCCGTCTCCGAGGCCGGCGCGACGGTCGCGCGGTTCGTGCGAATCTCCGTCGCCGGCTCGTGACCACCTCGACCGAAGAGGTCGCGAAAGTCGCAACGAGCGAGGGCGGCACGCAGTTCAAGCGGGCGCTCCTCAAGCTCTCCGGCGAGGCGCTGCTCGGCGGCCGCGAGTATGGAATCGATCCGAAGACGGTCACCGCGATCGCGGAGGAGATGGTCGCGGTCCACGCCACCGGAACGCAGCTCGCCGTGGTCGTCGGCGCCGGGAACATCTACCGCGGCATGGCGGCCGCGGCGGAGGGGATGGACCGCGCCACGGCCGACTACGCGGGGATGCTCGCAACGCTCCTGAACGCGCTGTCGCTGCAGGATGCGCTCGAGCGCCAGGGCGTCCACACGCGCGTGCAGTCGGCGATCGCCGTGTCGGAGGTCGCGGAGCCGTACATCCGCCGTCGCGCGATCCGCCACCTCGAGAAGGAACGCGTGGTGATCTTCGCCGCCGGCACCGGAAACCCGTTCTTCACGACCGACACGGCGGCGGCGCTGCGCGCGCTCGAGATCGGCGCAGAGGCGATCCTCATGGCCAAGAACAAGGTGCAGGGCGTGTACGACGGGGATCCCAACGAGGATCCGAAGGCCCGGTTCATCCCCGAGCTCACGCACCTCGAGGCGATCGAGCGCGGCCTGAAAGTCATGGACACGACTGCGCTCTCGCTCTGCATGGACAACCGCCTGCCGATCCTCGTCTTCGAGCTCGCGCAGGACAACATCCGCCGGGTCGCTGCCGGCGAGCGCATCGGCACCATCATCCGAACCCCGTAAGGAGGGCTCCATGGCTGCGATCGAGGACTTCCTCGCGGATGCGAAGAGGCGCATGGACAAGTCGATCGAGGCGACGCATCACGAGTTCAACTCGATCCGCACGGGCCGCGCCTCGCCGGCGCTTCTCGACCGCGTCAACATCGACTACTACGGGACGCCCACGCCGCTGAAGAGCCTCGCGTCGATCTCGGCTCCCGAGGCGCGACTGCTCGTAGTGCAGCCGTTCGATCCCGGCGCCATCAAGAACATCGAGCGCGCGATCCAGGAGTCCGACCTCGGCCTCACGCCGTCGAACGACGGCAAGATCGTCCGGCTCCCGATCCCGAGCCTCACGGAGGAGCGGCGCAAGGATCTCGTGAAGGTCGTGCGGCGGGTCGCAGAGGACGGAAAGGTCGCGATCCGCAACGTGCGCCGGGACGTCATGCAGCACCTGAAGGAGCTCGTCGTGAACGGCGACGTGGGGGACGACGAGGAGCGCCGAGCCGAGGCGCAGGTGCAGAAGATCACCGACGAGCACACGAAGTCGATCGACGACCTCTTGAAGGTGAAAGAGGCCGAGATCATGGAGGTCTGACGCTGCCCGACGAGGCGGATGCGGCAGCGAGCAGCGTCGCCATCATCATGGACGGGAACGGGCGCTGGGCGGCAGCGCGCGGGCTCCCCGTCGCCGAGGGCCATCGGGAAGGGGCGCGAGCGCTCCGTCGTACCGTCGAAGCGGCGGTGGACATGGGTATCGAGTCCCTCGCGGTCTACGCATTCTCGACCGAGAACTGGGCGCGGCCGGCCGACGAGGTCGCGGCCATCATCGAGCTCCTCGGAGAGACGATCGACCGTGAGCTGCCCGATCTCGCGCGGCAGGGCGTACGCACACGCTTCTTCGGCCGGCGCGACCGCGTTCCGGCGGACCTGCGCGAGAAGATGGCGAATCTCGAAGCCGAGACCGCTCACCTCGACCGCCTCCACCTCTGGATCGCCTTCGACTACGGGGGCCGGGCGGAGCTTGTGGAAGCAGCGCGCAAGATCCTCGAGGAAGGGGTCAGACCCCGGGACCTGTCCGAGGAGGACATCGCGGCCCGCCTCTACGCGCCGGAGCTCCCGGACCCCGACCTCGTGATCCGAACCTCCGGCGAGCAGCGCCTCTCGAACTTCCTGCTCTGGCAGACCGCCTACGCCGAGCTCGTCTTCGACGAGACGTATTGGCCCGACTTCGGCGAGGAACGCCTGCGCTCTGCCGTCGAGGAGTACGCGAGGCGGGCGCGAAGGTTCGGCGCGCGGTGAGTCCCCTTCTCTCGCGGATCATCGTCGCGGCAGTCTTGTTGCCGCTCGTCATCGGGCTCGTCTACCTCGGCGGCTGGTGGCTGTTCGGGCTCGCGCTCGTCGGCGGGCTGCTCGCGCTCCACGAGCTGTACGCCATGGCTCGTGACCTGCGGCCGCTCGTCCTCGGCGGCTACCTCGGCTTCGCGACGACGCTGCTCGGATTGCAGCTCGGTGGCATCGGCTGGATGCTTGGCGGGTTGCTCGCGACGTTCGTCTTCGCGTTCGTCGTCTACGGGTTGGGCGGCGTGAGGCAGTCGGCAACGACGTCGTTCGGCGTAACGGTTCTCAGCGTGGCGTGGGTGGGAGCAGGGATCGGCTGTCTGCTGCTCGTCCGCGACATCTCCGACTTCGGCTTCTGGGCGGTCATGGCGGTGCTGTTCACCGTCTTCGCGGCCGACACCGGCGCGTTCTTCGTCGGCCGGACGATCGGGCGCCATCGCATGGCGCCGGCGATCTCGCCGAAGAAGTCATGGGAGGGGTTCGTGGGGGGCGTCCTCGCCGCGGTCGGGATGTCGTTCGTGATTCTCTACAAGGACCGCGACGACTTCCTCACGATCCCGGAGTCGCTCGTCCTCGGCCTGGCGATCGCGCTCGCTGCGGTGCTCGGGGACCTGTTCGAGTCCGCGGTGAAGCGCGACCTCGACGTCAAGGATTCGGGACGCGTTCTCGGCGGCCACGGGGGAATGCTCGACCGCCTCGATTCGCTGCTCTGGGCGGGTCCTGTCGCGTACTTCACGATCCTCGCCTTCGGCAGCGCGTAGCGGTGCCTGAACACGGCCGCGGTTAGCCTTCCACGGTGCACAAGAGACGAATCGCGCTCATCGGCGCCACCGGCTCGATCGGCCGCCAGGCACTCGACGTCGTGGCTGCCAACGCCGACCTGAGCGTCTGCGCGCTCAGCTCCGGCACGCAGCGCCTGGACGATCTCGCCGTCGAGCACGGCGTCGAGCACGTCCAGGTGGGAGGCGACGTCACCGAGCTCCTCGACCGCGCCGAGCCGGACCTCGTGCTCAACGCCGTCGTCGGTTTTGCCGGCGTGCGGGCGACCTTGTGGGCGCTCGAGAACGGCGTCACGCTCGCACTCGCGAACAAGGAGAGCCTCGTCGCGGCCGGCGATCTCGCCCTCGAGGCATGGCGGCGCGGCGCAGGGCTGCTGCTGCCCGTCGACAGCGAGCACTCGGCGCTCTTCCAATGCCTCGACGGCCACAACCCGGGCACGGTCCACTCCGTCGTCCTCACTGCCTCGGGTGGCCCGTTCCGAAACCGATCTCGCGACGAGCTCGAAGCAGTCACCGTGGAGGAGGCCCTCGCGCATCCCACCTGGTCGATGGGGCCGAAGATCACGATCGACTCGGCGACGCTGGCGAACAAGGGCCTCGAGCTGATCGAGGCGCACTACCTCTTCGGGCTCGACTACCAGCGCATCGAGGTGGTCGTCCACCCGACGTCGGTCGTCCATGCGCTCGTCCGCTTCCGCGACGGCGCCTCGCTCGCGCATCTCGGCTATCCGGACATGCGCGTACCGATCTCCTACGCGCTGACGTATCCGGATCGGCGCGCGACCGCGCTTCCCGGCCTCGACTTCACCTCCGGCCTGACCCTCGAGTTCGAGGCTCCGGACCTCGACCGCTTCCCGCTTCTGGGCCTCGCGCGCGAGGCAGGAGAGCGCGGCGGGACATTCCCGTGCGCGTTCAACGCTGCGAACGAGGTCGCCGTCCACGCATTCCTCGACGGACGCATCGGCTTCACCGAGATTCCCGGGCTCGTCGAAGACGCGCTGGCGGGTGTCGACGGTGCCCCCGCCCGTGATCTCGCGGAGCTCGTCGCGGTCGACGAGGAGGCGCGGAGACTCGCTGAGCGAAGGTTGGCGCCAGCTTGAGCACGTCAGGCCAACGGCTCGAGGTCGCGGGGGAAGCCATGGTTCCTCCGCGTGCCCCCTTCTTCCCGAGAGCGTGGGGAACCTCCCGGTTCCCCACACCCCTCGACGCTCATCGACCGAGGAGCCGTCGATGAGCCTCTTCATCGCCATCCTCGGGCTGGCCTTCCTCATCCTCGTCCACGAGTCCGGCCACTTCTTCGCGTCGCTCGCAGTCGGCCTGCGTCCGCGCCGCTTCTACGTCGGCTTCCCGCCGGCAATCGCGAAGACGACGCGAAACGGCATCGAGTACGCGCTGGGCGCGATCCCACTCGGTGGCTTCGTGTCCATCCCGGGAATGCACCGGCCGATTCCGCATGATGCGGAACGGCGGTTCGCGCATGCCGCCGAGGACGCCCCAACGCTCGGCAGCTCCCTCGATCGCGTGAAGTCGGCGCTCGAGACGAGCGACCTCTCGGGCGCGGACGAAGCCGTCGACGAGTTCGACGCTGCTCTGAAGACCCACACCGTCTCGCCGGCCGCTCGTGCCTCGGCGGAGAAGGGCGTCAGCGAGCTGCGCGACGCACTCGGTGCAGATGCCTACTGGAAGGCGCCGACGTGGAAACGTCTCGTCGCCATCGGCGCCGGTCCGGCCGCGAACATCCTGCTGACGGTTGTTCTCTTCACATTCCTGTTCATGACCGTGGCGGGGCAGGCAACGAGGACGATCGACACGGTCGCCCCCGAGCTTCAGGCGGGCACGCAGTCGCCCGCACAGGCAATCGGGCTCGAGGCGGGCGATCGCATCGTCGCAATCGACGGCCGCCCGGTGCAGGCGGACGAGATCGCGCGGACGATCGGCGACTCGGAGGGCAAGGCGTTGATCATCACGATCGTCCGCGCCGGTCAGCGGCAGCAACTCGGCCCCGTGTCCGCTCAGCTCGTCGACGGCCGCTACCGCCTCGGGTTCAGCCTCGACGGCCAAGGCCTCGGCTTCTTCCCGGCCGTCGGTCAGGCGGTGAAGGTGACCGGGATCGTCTCGAAGGAGATCGTCAAGTCTCTCGGTCGTCTGATCACCGGCGAGGGCCGTGACGAGGTCTCGAGCCCGATCGGCATCACTCGAGCGTCCTCGGACGCGGTCGAGCGCGGGGCGGACAGCTACCTCTGGGTACTCGGCCTCATCTCGCTCTCGCTCGCGCTCCTCAATCTGCTCCCGCTGCTTCCGCTCGACGGCGGCCACATCCTCTTCACGCTCGTCGAAGGGGCGCGCGGCCGCTTCGTCCGGCGCGAGATCTACGAGCGGGTCTCGATGATCGGCTTGGCACTCGTGCTCCTGCTCTTCTTCGTCGGGCTCTCGAACGACATCGGCAAGCTGAGCTAGTCCGTCCGGGGATAACCTCTGGCCGATGGCCAGCGAGGTTCAAATCCACGTCGGAGACGTGGCGATCGGTGGCGGCGCCCCCGTCGTCGTGCAGTCGATGACGCTCACGAAGACGCACGACGTACAGGCGACGACCGCGCAGATCGCGGCGCTTGCATCCGCGGGCTGCGAGGTGGTGCGCGTCGCCGTCCCGAAGAACGAGGACGCGACTGCGCTCCAGCTCATCGTGCGCCTCTCGCCGATCCCTGTTATCGCGGACATCCACTTCAACGCCTCGCTCGCGCTCAGGGCAATCGAAGCGGGCGTCGCGGCCGTTCGCATCAACCCGGGCAACATCGGTGGCCCCGACAAGGTCGAGCAGGTCGTTCGGGCGGCGAAGAAGGCGGGGATCCCGATGCGCATCGGCGCCAACTCGGGCTCGTTGCCGAAGCATCTGCACTCACTCGCGCAGCAGGACCAGGCGGAGGCTCTCGTCGCTGCCGCGCTCGAGGAGGTCGAGCTCCTCGAGAAGCTCGAATACCGCGACTTCAAGATCTCCGTGAAGGCAACTCACGTCCCGACGATGATCCGGGCGTACCGGATGCTCTCGGCACGCGTCCCGTATCCGATCCATCTCGGCGTGACCGAGGCCGGGACGGAGTTCGCGGGCGCGATCAAGAGTGCGGTCGGTATCGGGTCGCTCCTCGCCGACGGCATCGGCGACACGATGCGGGTCTCGCTCACCGCCGACCCGGTGAAGGAAGTCGAGGTCGCCTGGGAGATTCTGAAGGCGCTCGGGCTGCGCGAGCGAGGGCCGGTCATGATCGCGTGTCCGTCGTGTGGCCGCGACAACGTCGGCGTCGAGAGCCTGGCGCGCGTCGTCGAGGAACGGCTGCGGTCGTATCCGGAGGCCTTCGAGGTGGCCGTGATGGGGTGCGCCGTGAACGGACCGGGGGAGGCGGGCGACGCCGACTTCGGGATCGCCGGGGGCCGAGACGTCGGTTTCATCTACGCGCACGGGCGCGTGCTCAAGAAGGTCCCGTCCGAGACGCTCATCGACGAGCTCTTCGTCGAGATCGACCGTTGGCTCGGCGACGGGATGAAGAGGCCGAAGCGCCTCAAGATGGCGAAGCCGGCCGCGCTCGCCATGGCCGAGGCGTCTCTCGTTCCGCTCGGCGACTAGGCTGCCTCACTCATGATCGCGCGGCAGTCCCAGCTCTTCATGCCGACCCTGCGCGAGGCGCCGGCCGACGCGGAGGCGGTCTCCCACAAGCTGCTCGTCCGCGGGGGCTACATCCGTCAGGTGGCGGCAGGCGTCTGGACGTTCCTCCCACTCGGATGGCGGGTACACCAGAAGGTGGTGCAGATCATCCGCGAGGAGATGGATGCCATCGGCGGCCAGGAGATGCTCATGCCCGTGCTGACGCCGTACGAGCTCTGGCAACAGTCTGGTCGGGACGCGATCCCGGAGATCTTCCGGCTCGAGGACCGGAACGGGCGCGAGTACGTGCTGCCCTTGACTCACGAGGAGACCGTGACGTTCCATGCGCGGGAGATGTCGAGCTACAGGCAGCTTCCGCAGCTGCTGTACCACTTCTCCATCAAGGAGCGCGACGAGCCGCGCTCGCGTGGCGGCCTCCTGCGACTTCGCGAGTTCATCATGAAGGACGCGTATTCCTTCGATCGCGACGAGGCCGGACTGGACGTTGCCTTCCGCAAGAACGAGGAGGCGTACCACCGGATGTTCCAGCGTGCGGGGCTCGAGTACTCGGCGGTCCAGGCCGAGTCCGGGATGATGGGCGGCAAGGAGTCGATCGACTTCCTGGCGCCGTCCGGCTCCGGCGAGAACACGCTCGTCACCTGTGAGAACGGCGACTTCGCCGCCGATCTCGAGGTGGCGCAGGCGATCCCGCGGCCGGCGGTCTTTCCCGAGACGCTGGACGCGCCGAAGGAGGTCGCGACGCCGGGCGTCACGACGATCGAGGCTCTTGCCGCGATGCTCGGAATCGACGCGGCGGCAACTTCCAAGGCGATGCCCGTGGTCAAGACGGACGGAACCCTCGTCCTCGGGCTCGTTCGCGGAGACGACCGGCTCTCGGAGCCGAAGATGCTCGCCGCGCTCGAGAGCGACTACCGGCCGGCGACCGACGACGAGATCAAGGAGGCGTTCGGCGCGGGCGGTGGCTCGCTCGGCCCCGTCGGCGTCGACCTCGAGGTGGTCGCCGACGAGGCGTTGCGCGCGGGGCAGTATGTCGCCGGTGCGAACCGAGACGGCTGGCATCTGCTCGGCGTGCAGGCCGGTCGCGACTATGCGCCGCGCTTCGCCGATATCCGCGAGGCGCGCGACGGAGATCGGTGCTCGGTCTGTGGCGGTGCTCTCCGCTTTCAGATCGCGATCGAGGTCGGCCACATCTTCAAGTTCGCCGACCGCTACTCGACGCCGCTCGATGCGCTGTTCGTGGACGAGGACGGAACCGAGAAGCCGCTCATCGGAGGCAGCTATGGCGTCGGCCCGGCCCGCGTCATGGCGGCCGCGATCGAGCAATCGCACGACGAGAACGGGATCGTCTGGCCGGGGTCGATCGCGCCGTACGGCGTCCACGTCCTCGCACTCCACGGTGGCGCGGAAGACGTGCTCGGAGAGGCGGAGAAGATCGCGGCCGCCCTCGACGAAGCGGGGTTCGAGGTGCTCCTCGACGATCGCGACGAGCGACCCGGAGAGAAGTTCGCCGACGCCGATCTCGTGGGGTGCCCGCTCCGTGTGATCGTCGGCAAGAAGACGCTCGAGGACGGCTCGGTCGACGTCCGCCGCCGCGACGGGTCGGACGAGGCGCGCGTACAGGCGGCGGACGTGGTGAAATGGGCAACGGACGCCTGATGCCCAGACGCCGCAGATACAGCGACGATCCGTTCGGGCCGACGATCGAGCGGTTGATGACGGAGACGGGGACGACCTACCGTGGCCTCGCGCTCAAGGCGGATCTCTCGGCGGGGTATCTGAACCACATCGTCCACGGGAATCGCCCGGTTCCCTCGAGTGACGTCATCGCGCGAATCGCCGACTCGCTGGGCGTGGAGCCCGAGCATTTCAGGGAGTACCGCATCCGCGTCATCACGGACAAGCTCGAGGCGATGCCCGAGCTGATCGACCGTCTCTACAAACGCCTGGCGTAGCAGTCGGCCACAGCCGTGCGTCATCCGCACCGGCAGCTGCGGGTACGGCATCCGGGGGCCGGAAGGTGCTGACGCATGGGCGCCAGCTTCCGACGCCGATCGCGGCGCTGTTCGCAGTTCGCGCGCTCGTGCCGCTCGCGCCGGCGTCGCGCGGCGTGGCTCGAGTCGCGCTGCGGCCCGAGCCGACTGCGAGCCGATCGTGGGCGCTGCTTGTCGCAGCGTTCGCGCCGTACCTGTTCTCGTGGGCGTGGCTTCCTGGAGAAAATCGGTTTCGAGCGCGTGCGCTCATGCCCTTCGTCGCTCTGCGGGCGGCGATCCGGCTCGGCTTCGTCTCTTCCGGCGGAAACTCTGAGAGCGGCTAAGGTTCCTGGCGCCACGGGGCGTGGCGCAGCCTGGTTAGCGCGCTAGTCTGGGGGACTAGAGGTCCCGAGTTCGAATCTCGGCGCCCCGACTGAGTATTCATGCGGGTTTGGGCGATTCGTCGCTCGAAACCCGCGGCACACTAGCGGCACATTCAAGACGCCCGTCGCGACTACGCTCCCGCGAATGTATGAGCCACATCCGGTCTTCGAGACGCGCGTATCTGGCGATACCTCGACCTTGCGAAGTTCGCGTCCATGTTGCAGACCGCCTCGATCGACTTTCCGAGCGCGGACCTATCAGGCGACTCTCAGGAGTGCCGGCTACCGCAAGGCACTTTCGACGCCCGCGAAGCATCGCTTGCCCCTGGGGAGCCGGTCATGTTCACTCCTCGGTCAGTCTTCGTCTCGTGCTGGAACTTGTCCGGCTACGAGAACGCTGCACTCTGGTCTGTTTACGGGAAAGGCGTCGCTATCGAGTCGACATACTCACTGCTGCGCGATTCTTTCGACAGCTTCGAGGAGCCCGTCCACATCGGGCGCGTGCACTACTGACGATCCACTACGAGCAGTTGTGCACAAGCGCCGATTCTTCGAGAACGGTCGCGAGCTTCGCGCGGTTATACCCGGTAACGCAACTCATGAAATTCGTGACATCCGCGCACCGACACACTCTGAGCCCAAGGAGTGCCCTCACGGATGCCGTGAGGGCACTCGATGATCCGGTCGATTCGCTAGCGGCTGGGTGTGTACGAGATCCAGACTTCGCCGTCGATTACGGCGGTGCCCTCCGGGCCGGTTTCTTCCTGATGGAAGGTGCAATGGTCGAGCCGTCCGTTCTTCGGTGCGGGATGCTCCCACTCATCGGTAAACGTCTCGGGATCACCGCCACCCGCCGGCGTGAAAGTCCCCTCGAGTTGCAGCTTGTACGGGATGCCGACCTGCGTGCTTCCGACGACGAGCCCAGGTGATCCTCGTCCGTTACTGAAGATGACCACGTCGAGCGATCCGAGAGCGTCACACTCGATCGCCAGTACTTCTCCCTTCTGTGGGTCGGCACCCGCTGGCGCGGCACCCAGCGCAGCAAACGCAAGAGCCGAGATGCCCACGGCAAGCGTGAGACGCAGCCTCATTCCCTACCCCCTCTGTTGGATTCTCCCCAAGCAAGCGTTCTGCTTCCCGGGGGCGACGGTAACAGCCCATTCGAACGTCTTCAAGGGCGAGGGGATAGCCGTCTCTGGACGCAGGCCCGTATACAGGGGCTGCGGGGGCAGCGCGCTGCCTCTGCCTCCCCCTTCAGCCCGACGGTCCGTCAGGCGATCGCCTCGAGTGCGTCGCAGAACACGGCGTCGCCCTGCT
>DASTYQ010000113.1:0-5622 GCA_035764775.1 Gaiellaceae bacterium | reverse complement strand
CCGGATCTACGCGGAGGCCGTCGACAGCCACATCGGCGGCTGGTTCTGGAGCGCCGCCTCGCGGAGTCGCGTGCGCCCCGTCTCCGACCCGCAGTACGAGTTCGAGCTCCCGGACACCGCCGACGCGGCGTGGAGCTTCGTCGCGACCGTGGAGGTGCAGCCGCTCCCCGAGCTCGTCGACTGGACACAGCTCGAGGTTCCGCGTGCGCAGGTCGACGTGCCGCAGGAGTCCGTCGAGGCCGAGATCGAGGCGCTACGCGAGTCCGTCGCCGAGCTGGCGCCCGCCGGTGAGCGGCCCGCGCAACCCGGCGACACGCTCGTCGTCGACCTCGTCGACGCCGACGGCGAGGCCCAGCCCGACACGGTCGTCGAGCTCGGCGGCGGAAGGCTCGCACCGGAGATCGAAGCCGCGCTCGCCGGGGCGAAGGCGGGGGAGACGAAGCAGATCGCATTTCCGCTCGCGGACGGATCGACCTCGAACGTCGAGATCACGGTTCGCGAGATCCAGGAGAAGGTGCTTCCCGAGATCGACGACGAGCTCGCGCGCTCCGCGAGCGAGTTCGACACCATCGCCGAGCTGCGCGCGAGCATCGGGGGCACGCTGCGTGAGCAGCTCGACGCCGAGATCGACGCTGCGTTCCGCATCTCCGCCGTCGACGAGCTCGTCCGCGCGTCGTCCGTGCAGCCGGCGCTTCCCCTCGTCCGCACCCGGGCGGCCGACCTCCTCACGGGATTCGCGCGCTCGCTCGAGCGTCGCGGTGTGACGCTCGAGACCTACCTCGCCGCGAGCGGAGGCTCGATCCAGGAGCTCGAGCGGCAGATGGTCCTGGAGGCCGCCGTCTCGGTCGCGCGCGAGCTGGCGCTCGAGGCGCTCGCTGCGAAGGCAGGCATCGAGGTCTCCGACGACGACGTGAGGGCGTACATCCGCGAGGAGGCCCAGGCGTCGGGCGAGGAGGACGTCGAGGGCGTCATCGAGGACGTCTGGGCGCACGGCCAGCAGGAGTCGATTCGCGAGGATCTCCGGCTCCGCGCCGCGCTCGACCGCCTCGTCGCCGACGTCAAGCCGATCGCACCCGAGCTCGCGGAGGCGAGGGACAAGCTCTGGACACCCGACAAGGAAAAGCCCGAGGGGGAGACGAAGTTGTGGACCCCCGGCAGCAAGGAGACCACATGAGCCCGTTGATTCCGATGGTGATCGAGCAGACCTCGCGCGGGGAGCGCTCGTTCGACATCTACTCGCGCCTGCTCAACGAGCGCATCATCTTCCTCGGAACGCCGATCGACGACCAGATAGCCAACCTCGTGGTCGCGCAGCTCCTCCACCTCGAGTCGGAGGATCCGGACAAGGACATCTCGATCTACATCAACTCGCCGGGCGGCATCGTGTACGCAGGGCTCGCGATCTACGACACGATGCAGTTCATCCGCCCCGACGTGCAGACCATCTGCGTCGGCATGGCCATGTCGATGGGCGCAGTGGTCCTCGCCGGCGGCACGAAGGGAAAGCGAAGCGCGCTTCCCCACTCGAAGATCCTCATCCACCAGGGCTCGGCCGGCTTCTCCGGGCAGCCGACGGACATCGAGATCCAGGCTCGGGAGGTAATCAGCCTCAAGCGGCTAATGGAGGAGATCATGTCCACGCACACCGGCCAAACGATCGAGAAGGTGTCGAAGGACATGGATCGCGACTACTACATGACCGCCGAGGAAGCGAAGGACTACGGGATCATCGACCGGGTGGTCGCGGCCCGTTCGTAACGCCGCTCCCCTTCCATCGACGGCACAAACGGAGTAAAAGGAGACACGTGGCTCGGGCGAGCGAGGGTAACGAGCAGCTGCTCTGCAGCTTCTGCGGAAAAAGTCAGCGGCAGGTCAAGAAGCTGATCGCTGGTCCGGGCGTCTACATCTGCGACGAGTGCATCGACCTCTGTAACGAGATCATCGACGAGGAGCTGACGAGTCCGGCGCAGCTCGACCTCGACAATCTCCCGAAGCCGCTCGACATCTACTCCGTCCTGAACGACTACGTCGTCTCGCAGGAGGAGGCCAAGCGCACCCTCGCGGTGGCGGTCTACAACCACTACAAGCGCGTGCGCATGGGTCTCGAGGACGGCGAGGTCGAGCTCCAGAAGTCGAACATCCTCCTCCTCGGCCCGACCGGGTGCGGGAAGACGCTGCTCGCGCAGACGCTCGCGCGGATCCTGAACGTCCCCTTCGCGATCGCCGACGCCACGGCGCTGACGGAGGCCGGCTACGTCGGCGAGGACGTCGAGAACATCCTCCTGAAGCTCATCCAGGCCGCGGACTTCGACATCAAGAAGGCCGAGACCGGGATCATCTACATCGACGAGGTGGACAAGATCGCACGGAAGGCGGACAACCCGTCGATCACACGCGACGTCTCCGGCGAGGGTGTGCAGCAGGCGCTGCTGAAGATCCTCGAGGGCACCGTCGCGTCGGTGCCACCACAGGGCGGGCGCAAGCACCCGCACCAGGAGTTCCTCTCGATCGACACGACCAACATCCTCTTCATCTGCGGTGGTGCGTTCGCCGGGCTCGACAAGATCATCGAGCGCCGTATCGGCAAGAACACGGTCGGCTTCGGCGCCGACATCCGCTCCCGGAACGCCGCCGAGAGCTCGGAGCTGCTCAGCGACGTCATGCCCGAGGACCTCATCACCTTCGGCCTCATCCCCGAGTTCGTCGGGCGGCTTCCCGTCGTCTCGGCCGTGCACCAACTCACGCGCGACGACCTCGTCGAGATCCTCATCGAGCCCAAGAACGCGCTCGTGCGCCAGTACCAGCGCTTCTTCGGCTACGACGAGATCGAGCTCGTCTTCACGGACGACGCGCTGTGGGAGATCGCCGATCACGCGCTCGCCCGCGAGACGGGCGCGCGCGGTCTCCGCTCGATCATCGAGCTCGCTCTCCTCGACGTCATGTTCGAGCTTCCGTCACGTACCGACGTGACGAAGTGCGTGCTGACGAAGGAGACGATCTCGCGCGGCCAGAAGCCGACGCTCGTGACGAGCGGTGCCGCTGCGGTCGAGGACGAGCTCGACGAGCTCGCCGAAGAGTCCGCCTAGCGCCGTCGCGTTAGCCTTCCTCTCCTAGCGACGAGAGGGGTGCAGGTGACGACGTACGACGAGGCACGGGCCGAGGCATTCGCCGGGCGGGTGCTCGAGATGTTGAACGGCGCCGCGCTCATGGTGATGACGTCGGTCGGCCACAGGACGGGGCTGTTCGACGCTCTCGCCGAGCTCGACAGCGCGACGAGTCACGAGCTCGCGGAGGGCGCGGGGCTCGACGAGCGCTACGTTCGGGAATGGCTCGGTGCGATGACGACGGGCCGCATCGTCGAGCTCGATCCGGACACGGGTCGGTACTCGCTCCCCGCAGAGCACGCGGCCTGGCTCACGCGCGCCGCGTCTCCGGACAACCTCGCGGTGACGGCGCAGTGGATCCCGACACTCTCCACTGTCGAGGACGACATCGTCGAGTGCTTCCGGGACGGTGGCGGGGTTCCCTACGAACGCTTCCACCGGTTTCACGACGTCATGGCAGAGGAGAGCGCACAGACCGTCCTCTCGGTGCTCTTCTCGCACATTGTCCCGCTCGTCCCCGGAATGCACGAGTCGCTCGAAGCCGGCGCCTCCGTGCTCGATCTCGGATGCGGCCGCGGCCGCGCGCTCGTGCTGCTCGGCGAGCGGTACCCGGCGAGCAGCTTCCACGGCTACGACCTCTCGGGCGAGGCGATCGCGTTCGGACGCGAGCAGGCAGCCGATCGCGGCCTGCCGAACGTGACCTTCGAGCAGCGCGACCTGAGCACGTTCAACGTCGACGCCGAGCCCGACGCGTTCGACTACGTCGTGACGTTCGACGCGGTGCACGACCAGGCGAGACCGCTCGCGATGCTCAAGGGCATCCGGCGCGCGCTCAAGGAGGACGGGACGTACCTGATGCAGGACATCCAGGGGTCGAGCCACCACCACGAGAATCTCGACCATCCCGGCGGCCCGCTCATGTACATGATCTCGACGATGCACTGCATGACCGTCTCGCTCGCGCAGGGAGGCGACGGGCTCGGCGCGATGTGGGGCGAGGAGAAGGCACGCGAGCTTCTCGCCGACGCCGGCTTCTCGTCGGTCGATGTCCATCTGCTCGAGCACGACCCCTTCAACGCGTACTTCGTGGTGCGCCCCTGAGCTTCACGTCGCGCCCCGAGCTGCGCGGCACCTTCGGGATGGTCGCTTCGACCCACTGGCTCGCGTCGCAGACCGGCATGGCTGTGCTCGAGCGAGGCGGCAACGCCTTCGACGCCGCCGTGGCGACGGGGTTCGTGCTGCAGGTCGTCGAGCCGCACCTGAACGGGCCGGGCGGCGAGCTGCCGGCCGTGTTCTGGGCGGCTGACCGGGGCGAGCCGCTCGCGCTCTGCGGACAGGGCGTCGCGCCGGCCGCGGCGACGATCGAGCGCTTCCACGAGCTCGGGCACCAGCTGGTGCCCGGCACGGGCGTCCTGGCCGCCTGCGTCCCGGGCGCGTTCGGCGGCTGGCTGCTCCTGCTGCGGGAGTTCGGCACGTGGCGCCTCGCCGACGTGCTCGAGTTCGCGATCGGCTACGCCGAGCACGGCTATCCGCTGCACGAGCGGATCCGCGCGACGATCGAGCTCCACGAGGAGCTCATCGCGAGCTGGCCGGGATCGCGCGAGCTCTACCTCCCGGCGCCTGTGGCAGGGGGGCTCTTCCGCAATCCGGCGCTGGCGGCGACGTATCGCCGCATCGTCGAGGAGAGCCGCGGCGGCTCGCGCGTGGAGGAGATCGAGAAGGCGCGGCGCGCCTGGTACGACGGATTCGTCGCCGACGAGGTCGACAGCTTCGTCGCCGCGGAAGGCGGCTTGTTGACGGGCGCCGACATGTCGTCGTGGGAGGCCACGCTCGAGCCTGTCGCGACCTTCGAGTATCGGGGACTCACGGCCTGTAAGACGCAGCCCTGGGGGGCGGGTCCCGTCGGCCTGCAGCAACTCGCGCTCCTGCAGGGCTTCGACCTGGACGAGCTCTCGACCGCCGAGTTCGTCCATGTCGTCACCGAATGCGCGAAGCTCGCCTTCGCCGACCGCGACGCGCTGTACGGCGACGCGGAGGAGGTTCCGCTGGAGACCCTCCTCTCGAAGGAATACAACGACCGGCGCCGTGCACTCGTCGGCGAGGATGCGTCCGCCGAGCAGCGTCCGGGCAGCGGCCGGCTGCCGTCACTGCACGCCGCGGAGGCGACGATCGGATCGGGGGAGCCCAGCCGCGACACCGTCCACCTCGACGTCGCGGATCGCTTCGGAAACCTGTTCTCGGCGACGCCGAGCGGGGGCTGGCTCCAGAGCTCGCCGGTCATCCGCGAGCTCGGCTGGCCGCTCGGCACGCGCGGGCAGATGTTCTGGCTCGAGGAAGGCCTCGCCTCCTCCCTGAAGCCTGGGACGCGGCCCCGAACGACTCTCAGCCCGGGCCTCGCGCTGCGTGCCGGCGAGCCGTATCTCGCGTGGGGAACGCCGGGTGGCGACCAGCAGGAGCAGTGGGCATTGCACGCGTTCCTCCGCCACGTCGACCTGGGGATGAACCTCCAGGAGGCGAT
>DASTYQ010000112.1:0-3612 GCA_035764775.1 Gaiellaceae bacterium | reverse complement strand
TCGGCTTCGACGGCATCGCGGACTACCCGGACCTGCTCCGGCGCCTGTCCGACGTGGAGGCCGAGAACTCGTATTCCGCGTACGCGATCCTCGTGAACGGCGGGATCACGTCGGCTCTTGCGCGCGTCCTCGTGCTCGCGGCGGCCGTCGGCCTGCTCGTCCTCGCGTTGCGAGCGGCTCGTGAGGGTGTCGACGGCGATCGACGCTCATTGACGCTGGCGCTGGCTGCGGGGTTCGTTCTCACCCCGATCCTGTGGTTGCACTACCTCGTGCTGCTCGTCGTGCCGATCGCGCTGGCTCGCCCGCGTCTTTCTGCGCTGTGGTTCGTCCCTCTCGCCATGACGATCTTCGAGCTGCTCGATCTGTACAAGGGCTGGCCTCGTGGCGACGCCTGGGCGCTCGCGAGCGTCGCCGCGGTCGTGACCCTCGTGTTCGCGACGGCGAGCGCTCGGCCCCGACGTAGACTCGCCGCGTGTCTCTGAGCGGGAAACGCATCGTCGTCACGGGCGGCGCGGGCTTCATCGGGACGACGCTCGCGCGGCGGCTCGTCGACGACAACGAGATCGTCGCGGTCGACAACCTCCACCGCGACACGCTCGGGGGGACGGACCTCGCAAAGCACCCGAACTTCTCCTTCGTCCAGGGAGACGTCCTCGATGCGCCATTCCTGGCAGACGTCGTGCGCGGGTCGACGCATCTCGTTCACGCCGCGGCCATCGCGGGCGTCGACACGGTGCGAGAGAGCCCGGTGCGCACGATGCGCGTCAACCTCATCGGGACCTACAACGCGCTCGAGGCAGCGCTGGCGAGCAAGGACACGATCGAGCGCGTCGTCGAGTTCTCGACGAGCGAGGTCTTCGGCACCTACGCGTTCAAGGTCGACGAGCAGCACGTGACGACGCAGGGCTCGGTCGGCGAGGCGCGGTGGACCTATGCCGTCTCGAAGCTCGCCGGCGAGCACATGGCCCACGCGTATTACGACGAGCTCGGAGTTCCGAGCGTCTCCGTCCGTCCGTTCAACGTGTACGGCCCACGCCAGGTCGGGGGCGGCGCGATCCGCGCATTCATCGAGACGGCGGTGGCCGGCGAGCCGCTGGTGATTCACGGCGACGGCTCGCAGATCCGCGCGTGGTGCTACGTCGACGACATGGTGGAAGCGCTCCTGCTCGCACTCGAGCACCCGAACGCGATTGGACAGAGCTTCAACGTCGGCAATGCCCGCTCCGCGGTGACGATCTTCGACCTCGCGCTCAGGATCAAGCGCATGACAGGCCTCGAGCGCGATCTCGTCTTCCAGCCACTGTCGTACTCGGACGTCGAGTTGCGCATCCCGAACGTCGACAAGGCGCGTGAGCTCCTCGGATTCGAGGCGAAGGTCGAGCTCGACGAGGGGCTCGAGCGCACGATCGCCTGGTACCGCGAGCAAGCGGTGCGATGACGGAGCGAATCCGGCTCGCGCGGCCGGACGTCGGTGAGGCCGAGCTCGCGGCACTCGCGGAGGTCGTGGGCACGGGGCAGCTCACGATGGGCCCGAAGGTGGCGGAGTTCGAGGCGTCGATCGCCGAGGCCGTCGGGACGGCGCACGCAGCCGCCGTGTCGTCCGGTACTGCAGCGCTTCACCTCGCCCTGCTTGCACTCGAGATCGGCCCGGGGGACGAGGTGATCGTCCCCGCGTACACGTTTCCCGCGACGGCGAACGTCGTCGAGCTGTGCGGCGCCAGGGCGGTGCTGGTGGACATCGATGAGGACACGTTCAACCTCGACGTCGCCGCGGTCGCCGCAGCCGTCACGTCGCGGACGCGCGCGGTCATGGCGGTCCACCTGTTCGGCCGCCCCGTCGAATGGGAGGCGCTGCAGACGGCCGTGCCGCAGGAAGTCGCTCTCGTCGAGGACGCCGCCGGCGCCCTGGGCGCGCGCTATCGCGGCGCGCCGTGCGGCGCGCTCGGCGTCGCCGGTTGCCTCTCCTTCCATCCGCGCAAGATCGTCACGACCGGTGAGGGCGGCGCGGTGACGACGGACGAGGCAGCGCTCGACGCGGCCGTTCGCCGGTTGCGTCACCACGGCTGGGAGACGCTCGGCGACATGCCGGCACCGGGCTTCAACTACCGCTTGCCCGATCTCCTGTGCGCGCTCGGCGTTACGCAGATGGCGCGGCTCGAGGAGCTCCTCACTGCGCGCGAGCGCGTCGCCGGCTGGTACACGGAGCGGCTCGAGCACCACGTCCTCACGCCGTCGGCTGCGGCAGGCGATCGCCATGGCTGGCAGGCGTACGTCGTCCAGCTCGACCGACGCGACGCGGCGCTCGCCGCCCTGCGCGACGCCGGCATCGAGGCGCAGATCGGCACGTGGGCGCTTCATCGGCTCGGGCCGTACCGGGCGCAGGGCGACTTCCCCGGCGCCGACCGCGCGTTCGAGCGTGCCCTCGCGCTGCCGTTCGCGACCACGACGACGGAGGCGGAGGTCGAGCGGGTCGCGGATGTCTTGACGTCGTTGTGAGTGAGTGCTAACTTCCTAAATCTGTGAGTCAGACAGCCACCAGACAGACCGCCGACGAGCGCCGCGCTGCCGTCCTCGACGCGGCGCGCCACGAGTTCGCCGAGCACGGGCTCCACGGGGCCTCGACCGATGCGATCGCACGGCGTGCGGGAATCTCACAGCCCTACCTCTTTCGGCTCTTCGGCTCGAAGAAGGCACTCTTCATCGCCGTCAACGAGGCGTGCTTCCAGCGAACGCTCGACCTCTTTCGCTCCGCGGCGTCCGGGACCTCGGGCCGCGACGCACTCGCTGCCATCGGCGCTGCGTACCGCGAGCTGATCGAGAGCGACCGCACGATGCTGCAGGGTCAGCTCCAGGCGTACGCGGCTTCCGTCGAGGATGCGGACGTTCGGGAGTCGACGGCGCGCGCCTACGGGCGGCTCGTCGACTATGCCGAGACGGTGTCCGGCGCGGACCGGCAGACGATCGCGAGTTTCTTCGCGAAGGGAATGCTCCTGAACGTGCTCGCCGCGATGCAGTACTCGATCACCGACGAGCCGAAAGGCTCCTGGGCTGCCCGGCTCGCCGAGGGGTGCGAGGAGGAACGATGAAGACGCCTCTCTTTTTTCTCGTGCAACTGAGTAACCAATCACTAGTTCGCAACCAGAACGACACCGGGAGGTTCCGATGAAAGCCGGCACCCGCACGGCCTGGACGTTCGTCATCACGTCGATCGCCCTCTTCATGGTCGTGCTCGACAACCTCGTCGTCTCCACCGCGCTACCGGTGATCCGCGTCGACCTCGGCGCGTCGATCGAGGAGCTCGAGTGGATCGTCAACGCGTACACGTTCACGTTCGCCGTCTTTCTGCTCATGGGCGCCGCGCTCGGCGACCGCTTCGGGCGGAAGCGGATGTTCATGATCGGCCTCGCCGTCTTCACGGGTGCATCCGCGATGGCGGCGCTGGCGCCGTCGACCGAGTGGCTCATCGCTGCCCGCGCGATCCAGGGGCTCGGCGGAGCGCTCGTGACGCCGCTCACGCTGACCCTCCTCAGCGCGGCGGTCTCACCCCACCGGCGCGGAGCCGCGCTCGGCGCGTGGTCCGGCATCGCGGGCTTCGCCGTCGCGATGGGGCCG
>DASTYQ010000111.1:0-5177 GCA_035764775.1 Gaiellaceae bacterium | reverse complement strand
TCGACGGTCAAGCGGTTCGAGGAGCACACGGGCGGCGGGACCGGCATCCAGCTGTTCGGCCTGCCGGAGCTGACTGGATCGAACGCGGCTGTCGGGAACGATCCGAACGCACCGGCGACCTTCGATCTGCTCGGGCTCACGTTCACCCAGAACGACTGGATGTACTACCTCGCGTGGTCGATCGCCCTCGTGGCCTTCGCAGGCGCATGGCTGATCCTGCGCGGGCGCACCGGACGCGCGTTCAGGGCCGTCCGTGACTCGGAGACCGCGGCCCTCTCGTCCGGCGTGAGCCTCGCTCGCTACAAGACGCTCGCCTTCGGGATCAGCGCGGCGTACGCGGGTGTCGCCGGCGGCCTGTTCGCGATCGCCAGCGCGTTCGTGAACCCCGACACGTTCCCGGTCGCGCTCTCGATCTTCCTGCTCGTCGGCATCGTCGTCGGCGGCCTCGGAGGCTTGTCGGGGCTCGCCTTCGGGGCGATCTTCGTCGCCTTCCTGCCGCTCTGGGCGCAAGGTCAGGATCTCGGGTCGATCCTTCCGGGCCGGATCATCGAGGAGACCCAGAAGCCGGGTGGGCCGGCGATCGTCTACGGGGTCGTGCTCATCCTGCTGATGTTCGTGCTGCCGAACGGCGTGGGCGGGCTCTTTCGCCGCGCCGGGCAACTGCTCTCGCGGCGCCGCTACTCTCCGCCGAAGTAATGCGCCTCAGGTGGACACTCGCCGCCGCGGCTCTCGCACTCGCCGCGGCCGCTCCGCTCGCGCTCGCCGAGTCGACGGCCGATCCCGGCGTTACCTCGACCACGATCGTGGTCGGGGGCACGTCGCCTCTCACCGGCCCGGCCGCTTCGTACGCATCCGTCGCGCGGGGCGCGAAGGCGTACTTCGACTCGATCAACGCGCAGGGCGGCGTGGCGAAACGGAAGATCGAGTACCGCATCGTCGACGACGCCTACAACCCGGCGCAGACCGTGCAGGCGGTCAGGCGCCTCGTCGAGCAGGACAAGGTCTTCGCGGTCTTCAACACGCTCGGCACGGAGTCCAACCTCGCGATCCGCGACTACCTGAACCAGTCGAAGGTGCCGCACCTCTTCGCCGCCTCGGGCGCGACGACGTGGGGCCGGGACGCGGCGAAGTACCCGTGGACGATCGGCTTCCAGCCGAGCTATGCGGCCGAGGGCTTCGTGTACGGGAGATACGTCGCGCAGAGCATGAAGAAGGCCAAGATCGCGGTCCTCTTCCAGAACGACGACTACGGCAAGGATCTGCTCGGCGCGCTCAAGAGCGGGCTCGGCCGCTCGGGCTCGAAGGTCATCGCGGCCGAGCCGTACCAGGTGACGTCGCCCGACATCGGCTCGCAGATCGCCAAGCTGAAGGCTTCCGGCGCGAACGTTCTTGCGATCTTCGCGACGCCGACCTTCGCGATCCAGGCCTACGTGTTCGCGAACCGGCTCGGGTGGAAGCCGCAGGTCATCGTGAACGGCGTCTCCGGAACGTCGAACATCATGGTGCTCGCCTCCGAGGGCGGGAAGAACAAGGTCGTCGAAGGCTCCATCACGTCGAACGTCCTCAAGGATCCGACGGATCCGCGCTGGAAGAAGGACGCGGGCATGAAGCTCTACCGCTCGCTGCTCGCGAAGTACGCGAAGGGCGCGAACGTCAACGACGTGTACCACGTGTACGGCATGGCGGTCGCGTTCGAGACGGTCTCGCTGCTGCGGCGCCTCGGCGCGAATCCGACACGCGCAGGCCTGATGAAGGCGGCGCGCTCGATGTCGAGCGCGAAGAACCCGTTCCTCTTGCCGGGCATCGTCGTGAAGACCGGCGCCGGCGACAACTTCCCGGTGCAGCAGGGCCAGCTCCAGCGCTGGACGAAGGGCCGCTGGGTGCCGTTCGGCGAGCTCTGGCAGTCGAAGCGGAACTAGGCGACGCGGCGTGCGACGGAGTCGCATCCGCTCGAGCACACGGTCGACGAGGAGGAGGTCTGCTGCGGCTGAAACGACGTAGTCAGAGCTCCGCGATCGTGAGCACCTCGACGGCGATGCCGGGGCTCCGCGGTATCTGGGCCGCGAGCTCGAGTGCCTCGTTGCGGCCGGCGCAGTCGACGACGTAGATCCCACCGATCCCCTCTTTCGTCTCGGCGAAGGGGCCGTCGGTGACGAGCGGCGTCCGGCCGGGTCGCACCACCGCAGCCTCGCCACTCAGCGCCTCGCCGAGGACGTGGACGCCACGCTCGCGGAGCATTGCGCCGTAGGCGAAGTGCTCTTCGACGATCGCTCGACGCTCCTCCGGCGTCATCGCTTTCTCCGCCTCCGTGTTGCCGTGGATCAGGAACAGGTAGCGCATCTTCTCCTCCTCGTCTTTCCGGTGAGACGAACGCGGCGTCGCACGTTCGACACGAGCTAGCAGGGTGGTATCCGGGCCGTGTTGTTCGCCTCGTCCGACTCCGCCACCTGGTTCTGCGGGTCGATCGTGATGGTGCGCTGGATCGAAGAGCACGTCACGGTTCGCGTGACCGACGCGCCCGCGGCGAGGCCGCGGATCGTGAAGGTGCCGACGCCCTGGACGGTGACGACGAAGACGCCTGCAGCCGCGTCGCCACGGTTCGTGATCCGGAAGCTCGTCCCAGTGACCGAGCTCACCACGAGGTCGGGCTGCGGGAACGGGGTCACCGTTACCGCGAAGCTCCCGCTCGCCTGATTGCCGTGCGCGTCGCGGGCCGTGCAGGCGACCGTCGTCGTGCCGACGGGGAAGACGGTGCCGGAGCCGGGGGCACAGCTCGGTGTGATCTGGCCGTCCACGACGTCGGTCGCCGACGCGGAATACGTCACCGTTGCGCCCCGCGTGCTCGTGGCCTGGAGCGTTCGGTTCTGCGGAAGCGTCAGAACCGGCGCGGTCGTGTCGACGACGGCGACCTCGAACGATGTGGTCGCACGGTTCTTGCTCACGTCGCGGGCCGTGCAGCGGACGGTGGTGACCCCGAGCGGGAACGTCGACCCGGACGCAGGCGAGCAGGTCACACGGGGATTGCGGTCGACGGCGTCGGTCGCCGGAGTCTCGAACTCGACCTTCGCCCCGGCCGGCCCGGTCGCTTCGACGGACAGCGGCGACGGGAGTGTGACGCGCGGTGCCGTGGTGTCGATGACCCGAACGCCGAAGCTTCCGCGAGCCGTGTTTCCGTGCCCGTCGGACGCCGAGCAGCGAACCGTCGTGACGCCGAGCGGGAAGAGGGAGTGAGTCGCCGGCCGGCATCGAACTCGGGGAGCGCCGTCGGCAGAGGCCAGGAAGTCGACGCGTGTGCGAACGCCGGTCGCCTCGACGATCATGTCCTCGGGGAGCTGAAGCGACGGCGCGGTCGAATCGCCGACTCGGACGACGAAGCTCTCACTGACGACGTTCCCGGCGGCGTCTCTGCTCGTGCAGGTGACCGTCGTGCGTCCCACGGGCAGCTTCGTCCCGGCGGGCGCGGAGCACACCAACTCGACCTTGCCGTCGATCGCATCGCGTGCGGACGCCTTGTACGCAACCGGAGCGCCCGCCTCGACGGAGAGTCCTTCGGGCAGCGTGAGCTCCGGCGCCGTCGAGTCGACGACGGTCACCGTGAAGCTCCTGCGTGCGAAGTTGCCGGCGTCGTCGCGCGCGATGCACTCGACCGTCGTCTCGCCGAGCGGGAAGAGCTCGCCGGCTCGAGGCGAGCAGCCGACGGAGAGCGAGCCGTCGGCGCGGTCTCGCGCCCGCACCCGATACGGGACAGCCGCGCCCTCGGGGCCTTGCGCCTCGATCTCGAGCGATTCGGGCGTCTTCATCGCCGGTGCGCTCGTGTCGACCACGGCCACCGTGAACGAGTCTTCGGCCGCATTTCCGGCCTGGTCCTCGGCGGAGCACGTGACCTCGGTGGCGCCGAGCGGAAAGACCTCGCCGGACGCCGGTGCGCAGGTCACTTCGACCGCGCCGCTCACGTCGTCCGTCGCGCTCACCGAGAAGGCCACCGGTGCGCCGTTCGGGCTCGCCGCCTCTCGCCGCACCGTGCTCTCCGGGAGCACGAGCTGGGGCGGTCTCACGTCCACCTGCGTCCCCGCCGCCGCCGGCTCAGCATCGTCACCGGGGAGCAGCGCGCTCACGACGACGACGAAGGCGAGGATGCCGACGACTCCTGCGGCGGCGAGCCAGGCAGCCTTGCTCCGCGCGACCGCATGGAGCCCACCTGCCGGGGGATCCCAGAAGCCGTTCGACGCGAGCGCGTCGTCGATGCGCTCGTAGAGCTCCGGGAACGGGATCGGCACGAGCGCGCGGTACAGCTTCGACGCCTCGCGCATCTCGGTGAGCGCCGTCTGGCAGTACGCGCACGACTCGATGTGTGCGATCGACCGCTCCGCGGCCGCGCCCTCGAGCTGGCCGTCGAGGTACGACGAGAGGAGCGGGAGCAGCGCCTGGCACTCCTCCGGGAGCTTCGAGCGATCGACCTCGACCAGCCGCAGCTCCTCGCGGAGCCGTATCCGCGCACGCGAGATGAGCTGCGCGACTGCGTTCTCCTTCAGTCCGACGAGGTCGCCGATCTCCGCGTAGCTGCGGTCCTCGAGCTCGCGGAGCGCGAGCACGAGCCGCTGGCGTGGCGCGAGCGCGGCGTTCGCGCGGCGCACGCGCTCCTGCTGGTCGACGAGGAGCGTCGAGCGTCGCGGATCGTCGTCGAGTGGCCCCGGCTCCGTCGGCTCCGGGATCTCGTCGACCGGCTGTTGCCGCTTGGCGCGCTCGATGCTCTTCAGGAAGAGGTTGCGCTCCGTCGTGAAGAGGTACGCGCCGACATCGAGCGTCTCGGCGTCGAGCGACTCGAGCTTCGGCAGCACCCGGACGAAGGTCTCCTGCACGAGGTCGGCGGAGTCGTGCGGATTCCCGGTCAGGTGGTACGCGAACTTGTACAGCCGCTCCGAGTACAAGGCGTACACGTCCTCCCAAGCCGTGCGATCGCGGCTTCGGAGTCGTGCGACGAGTGCGGCGTCAGACGGAGCGGGCGCTACCGTCATCGCCGGATTCTAGGTCGGTTCGCCGGCGCAGGAACTCTGCGAAGGCGGCGTGCTTGGCGAGATATGAGTCGAGCGCGGCGAGCCCCGACTGCGCCCACTCGCGCAGCCAGAGCTCGTCGACGTCCGTCTCGGCGATCTCGCGCTCGTCCATGCCGGTGCTCA
>DASTYQ010000110.1:0-14962 GCA_035764775.1 Gaiellaceae bacterium | reverse complement strand
CCCGGCCGCGACCGTCGCATCGGGCCCGCCGGAGGCGACAACCACCGCGACCGCGAGGACTGCGAGCGTCGTGATCCGGGTCATCGAGGACTGAGACGACCCGAAGCTAGAATCGGTCGGCCGCGCGGATGTGGCGGAATTGGTAGACGCGCACGGTTCAGGTCCGTGTGCCCGTAAGGGCGTGGAGGTTCAAGTCCTCTCATCCGCATGTCGAGAGTGTCGCTGCCGCCGGAGTTCCCGGGTGGATCCCTCGTTCGAGGGACGGCCGCCGACCGGCGGACGACGACGACGAGGAGGTGGACGACCTCGTTCTCCGCGTCGGTCTCGTCGTGCTCGCGACGGCGGCGACAGCCTGGGTTGTGCTCTCCCTCCTCGTCGTCGTCGGGCGCCTGCGGTACGAGCGGATCCACCGCCAAGCAGACGAGCGACCACTGAAGCCTCGCGAGGCCGAGCGCCTCGTCCGCCGCGCCGCGGGATACCCGCGCACCGAGTGGGGAAGGTGGCGCCGCGTCTCCGCGCTTCAGCGCCTCGAGCGCGCCCGTCACCCTGCCGTGCCCCGCCTCTTGAGACGCGTACTGCGCGATCCCGACCCGAAGATCGCTGCGGCTGCGATCCGTACGCTCGGCGACGTCGGCGACGAGTGGGCTGTCGAGCTGCTCGTCGACGCGCTCCGCGACGGCGACGGCTCGCGCTCGCGGGTCGCCTCGGAGCTCGAGCGGCTCGTGCCTACGCCGGGGCCGAGGCTCGTCCCGCTCCTTCGCGACCGTGACGCGATCGTGCGGTTCTGGGGGGCGACGCTGCTCCGTCCGTACCCGGACCGGGGCGAGTCGACGCTCATCGAGCTGACGTGGGACTCGAATCCCGAGGTGCGGGCGGCTGCCGTCGAGACGCTCGGGACGCGGCACGGGCCGGCTGTCGAGACGGCGCTGTCCGCCCGCCTCGACGACAGCGAGTGGTTCGTTCGCGTCCATGCTGCGCGAGCGGTCGCACATGTCGTCGGAGCCGAGGCGGCCCCGTCGATCACGAGGCTGCTCTCCGACCAGCGCTGGTGGGTGCGAACGGCGGCGAAGGACGCGCTTCGCGGCATGGGCGCCGATGCGGTTCCGTCGCTCCTCGCGATGCTGACTCACGAGGACCTGTTCGCACGGAACGGTGCGGCCGAGGTGCTCCAGGACGTCGGCTTCGTCGACTTCCTCGCGCTCGACAACCCGCAGAGCCCTCTCCTCGAGCGGATCTACGCCGCGGGTGGAGAGCGCTACCGCGATGCGGCCATCGCCCGGCTCGAGGACGGTCACCTACACGACGTCGAGGAGGCACGGGTCGCATGACCGTGCTGGTCGGCGTCGCCGTGCTCGTGTGCCTCGCGTACCTCGTCTTCACGACGGCCGTGTACGTCACCCTGACCGTGATCGGCGCCGTCGAGAGCCTCGTGCGGAAGCAGGAGAGCCGGACCGACGACTTCGCCACGCTCGGTGTCTCACGCTTCACCATCCCCGTGAGCATCGTCGTGCCCGCCTACAACGAGGAGCGCGTCATCGCGGCCACGACCAGGTCCATGCTCGAGCTCGACTATCCCGAGCACGAGGTGATCGTCGTGAACGACGGCTCCTCGGACGGAACACTCGCGGCGCTCATCGATGCGTTTGGGCTCCAGCCGTACGAGGCGTTCGTGCGACACGTCTTCCCGCACAGCGACGTGCGCGCGATGTACCGATCCCCGGAGCACCCGAACCTCGTCGTGGTCGACAAGGTCAACGGCGGGAAGGCGGACGCACTCAACGCTGCGCTGAACGTCGCCCGCTACCGGTACGTCTGCGGCGTCGACGCCGACACCTGGTTCGACAGCAAGGCGCTCCTCAAGGGGATGCGCCTCGCCGTCCAGGATCCCGCGCGAGTCATCGGCGTGACGAGCCACATGACGACCGCGCGCAAGCCCGAGGTCGCCATGTCGGCCGATCCGGGACGACGGCGGATCGACCTCCACCCCCTGATGGCGTACCAGCATCTCGACTTCCTCCGCGCGTTCTTCAACAACCGGACCGCGTGGTCACGCGGCAACTACATGCTCTGTTCCCCCGGAGCCTTCGCCATCTGGCGCCGCGACGTGCTCGAGGAGGTCGGCGGCTACTCGCGTACCTTCACGTGCGAGGACATCGAGATCACGTTCCGCATCCACGAGAAGTACCTCCGCGAGGGCCGCGACTACCGGATCCTCTCGTTGACGGACAACGTCGCGACGACGGAAGGCCCTGACACCGTCCGCAAGCTCGTCTCGCAGCGCGAGCGGTGGCAGCGGGTGATCGACGAGACGGTGTGGCACTACCGGCGCATGTGGTTCAACCGTCGGTACAAGTCCGTGGGCCTCGTCGGGACGCCCTTCTACCTCCTCACCGAGGTGCTCGCTCCCGCGTTCGAAGTGCTCGGCTTGTTGGCGCTCGCAGGCGCGATCGCACTCGGGCTGTTCCAGCCGCTGACGTTCGTGGTCATGGTCGCCGCCATCGCGTTCACGAACGCGGCCTTGACTGCGAGCGCGATCCTCTTCGAGGATCTCCAGTCGCGGAGCTATCGAGTACGCGACCTCGTCGTCCTGTTGCTCTATACGCCGCTCGACGTCGTCGTCTACCGGCCGATTCTCCTCTGGGCGCGACTGAAGGGTTCCCTTGGATTCCTTCGCGGCGACAAGGCCTGGCACAAGTTCGAGCGCAACGAGCGCGCACCCGCATGAACTCGGCGGCCCGAACGCGCAGGTTTCGTGATTCGCTAGCGTCTTCTCTCGTAGTGCTGAAGGACTACGAGATCCGTTCGGGGGAGCGGGCAGTTTCGATCAGGAGTGCGCCGAGCGCGCAGCAGGCCCTGCTCGACTACGTGAAGTCGCTCGGCTGCCGCGACGCCGAGATCGTGCGCCTCGGCCAGGCGGCGGTCTCGTGGCGCGGGGCGCGGTACACGGCAGTTCTCGCGCCTGCCTCCGGCGTCGAGTAGCCGCGCGGCTCAGGCGAGCGCTGCCAGCACGTCGTTCGCGTGCTCGGCCGGCTTGACGTTGCGCATGATCTTCGCGACATTCCCGTCCGCGTCGATCACGAACGTCGAACGCTCCATCCCCATGTACGTCTTGCCGTACATGCTCTTCTCGACCCAGGTCCCGTACTTCTCCGCGACCTCGTGCTCCATGTCCGAGAGGAGCGCGAACGGAAGCTCGTACTTCTCGCGGAACTTCACGTGCTTCTTCGGGCTGTCGGGGCTCACGCCGAGCACGACCGTGCCCGCTCGTTCGAACTCGCTCCAGGCGTCGCGGATCCCGCACGCCTGCGCCGTACACCCCGGCGTGTCGTCCCGTGGGTAGAAGTAGAGAACGACCGGGTTGCCCCTCAGTGACGAAAGGGTCACAGCTTCGCCCGAATCTGACGGAAGCGTGAAGTCCGGTGCCTGCTTGCCCTCCTCGACCACTGCTGAAGCGTATGCGTCTTCGAACGCTAGCTGCCCGTCAACCGCTCGTAATAGGCGATCGCGATCTCTCGAGCTTGGTCCTCCGAAACGGTTCCCGGAACTGCGTGGCCGTGAAGAACCATCGTGTAGACGATTGGACCGTTCGTGAAGCCGATCCAGTAGTCGTCCTGAGGTTGCTCGTCCTTCGTTCCGAGCCTCTCGATGTCGTCAGCTGTAGCGACGCGGTGGACGCCTCGTGCATCGGGAATGTCATCCACCTCGAAGCGGCTTCTCTGCACGGCACAACTCATCGGGCACGGTTTCATCTGGTCCATTTCGAGCCAGTCGAGGGCGCTCGTCGCTGCGTCGTCGGAGCCAAGCTCGATGAATGAACTGAAGACGTGCACCGAGGTCTCCGGCGAATGCGTCTCTCCGTAGAATCGCGCGTCCGCGCCCGCGCTCCTGAAGTCGGCGCTCTCGAAGACCTCGGCCATCTCGTCTCGGTTGGGGTCAATCGAGCGTTCGGCGAGCGCCCGAATGAAGTTCGCGTAGTCCGTGGTCGCCTCGCGCATCTCAACGGGATCGGGCTTCGAACCCGGGGCATCCTCCGCGGATACGAATCGCTGACCTACCGGAAGGGGCGCGGACGTCTGATTGTCGTCACCGCCGCATGCGACGAGGCCAACTGCCACGACCGCTGCGAGGAGTGAAGGGGCGAGTCGCACTGCGTCGCCGATCCTACGAAGTACGGCAGCGGCCCACAAGCCTCGGCGCCCGACCCCGTCGCGGGGCGGCACTCGAAGTCCTCCAAAGGGGTTATCGACGTCCGTGCTCCGGCGCTGATCATGAGTCTTGTGGCTGCGGCACCACATCTCTCCGACGATGCTCTCACTGCGAGCCCTGAGCTCGCCCTCGTCGATCTCGACCTCGCCGCAAAGCTTCGCGCCGACATCCGCGCGGGGGAGGCGTTCCGTCCACGGGAAGTTGCCCGGCCGGAGTTCAGGCTCCTGCTCCCGGACGTGGATCCGGCGGACGTCGAGTCGGGGCAGTCCCCGGTTGCTGAGGAACTGCGCCTCGACGCGGTCACCGCCGAGGAGATCGTCGCTCGAGTCGAACCGGTCGTCGTCGCCCTCCCTGCGCCTCCGCCGGCGGTCGACGAGCTCTCGGATCTCCCCGACTACGTCGTCCTCCCGGAGGAGGCGGCTGACGAAACGGTCCTCGGTGCGGGACTCGCGGAGGATCCTGCGGATTCCTATCCGACCTTTCCGGCGTTTCTCGACGTCGTGCCGGAGGCACCGGCGGCCGACGACGGATCGCACCTCCCGGATTACGTGGTGCTCTCCGACTCCGAGATCCGCACCGACGCCGCCGCGGCGGTCGATGAGGCGTCCGAGTGGTCCGACTACCCGGTGCTTCCCGACCTCGGCGAGGCGAGCGAGATTCTCGAGGAGTCGGATGCCGCGCTCCGCAAGATTCGCGAGCAGATCGGATCGGACCCGTCCGAAGGGAAGCGCCGCCTGCGGAGGGTCTTCACTGTCGCCTCGGGACTCGCTGCCGTCGCGGCGGTGGCGCTGTTCGCGGTCGACGTCGAGCTGGGCGTCGTGGCGCCGCCGGGCTGGCTCGGCTTCTAGCGACTCACGGATACGTCGGTACGCCGGTCACGTCCAGCCGCGTCGCGACGTAGACCGCAGCAGGCGGAAGGGACTCGCTCGACGTGCGTCGTGTGTCAGTCGTCGGCCCCACGAGGCAGAGGATGACGTAATGCCCGGCGCCGACGTCTGCGGGGATGACGCCCGGTCTCCGACGGGCCGATCTGATTCGACGATCGGCGTCCAGGGAGCGCGCAAACGACCCTCGCCCGACCTTCGATACTGTGCACTCGGCGGTCGATCGTCGCCTGGAGGTCGTCGACGTCGGCGTCGTTTGCGGCGGCCGCCAGGAAGAAGCCGCCAAAGGACCGCGAGTCGTTCGCCACGGCCAGCGACACCACCATGGTCACGCGCAGAGGATAGGACGCCCCTCTGTAGGGTGCTCGCGATGCTCACGCTGCACGTCGCGCTCGGGGTGGCCGTGATCGTCGTGTGTGTCGCATCGGCGGTCATCGCGTTCGTCGCGTACCGGCGCGCCGGGACCGGCGGCTCGTTCGTGTCGCATGCCCTCGTCCTCGCGCAGACACTTCTCATCGCCCAGGCGGCGGTGGGCCTGCTGCTCCTCTCCGACGGCAACCGCGCGCCCGAGAAGCTCCACTACACGTACGGAGCTCTGGCCCTTGGGCTCGTGCTCGTCCCGTGGTTCTACGCGCCCGGCACAGGGTCAAAGCGGCTGCTCTGGTTCGCGGTGACGACACTCGTCGCCGGCGCCCTCGCCGTACGCGCTTTCATGTCGGGGTCGTGAGAAGGCTCTGGGAACGCATCCCGCGTCTCGCCCGCGGGCTCGGAATCGTCGCGGTGATCGCGGCGATCGTGGTCGTGCTCTCGCTCGAGCCGGTCGTCGCCACGGTCGGCGGGATCCTGCAGATCGCGTTCTTCCTCGCGATCGCGGTCTTCCTCTTCATGGTCTGGCGCGAACGGCGAGGCGACCTCGAGGCGTGGTCCGACTGGAACCGGAAGCTCTTCTACGCCGCGGTCGGGCTCGCCGTGGTCGCGATCGGCCTCGCGATCGGCTACGGGCTACCAGGGACGCGTGATGCCTTCGCGTTCGTCGTCACGATCGGAGCGTGCGCGTACGTCCTTGTGCGCGTGTGGCGCATCGAGCACCGGTACTGAGGCACTACGGAAGCGCGAAGCTCGGGCCGGCGCGCACCGTCGCGGCCGCTGGGTTCACCGGGTGGATCAGGCGGATCGTGTAGCGGTACCTGCCGGCCTTGAGACGGCGTCTTCCGAGGTCGGCGGCGACGGGTTCTCCGACGTGGGCGGAACCCTTCGTCGCGAGCTTCGTCGAGTGCGTCACCGCGTTCTCGAGGCGTACCCAGTAGCGGCAGTCGAGGTCACACGTGAAACTGACCCGGAAGACGCCTCGCTTCGCGGCGGAGCGGGTCCCGAACCGCAGTTGGGTCGCGTGCACCGGAAGCTGGACGCCGGGGCAGCGCGTTACGGAGCCGCCGGTGGTGCGGTCGAGCGCTTCGGTCACGCGCGCTCGGCTCGTCTTGGGGGTGCCGTCGACGTAGTGGATCCCGGATTGCCAGTTCGCACGACCGCGCTCGTCGCGTGAGAGGAAGAGCAGCACGCCGGCGACGGTCGGCTGGCAGAAGGACAGGGCGAGCGCCTCGCGGTAGTAGGTGGCCTGAGTCGCTTCGCTGACCGGCTTCGTCGTCGCGGGTTCCGACCCCGTGTACAGGCCGGCCTTGCTCGCCGGGATCTCCGACTCGACGCCGTACTCGCCGTAGAGGATCGGGAGCTTCGATCCCGGCTGCGCGGTTCCGTCGAACGCATTCCCGAGAAGGCCGACGAGCTTGCCGTAGTCCGCGATCCCGATCACCGTGTTCAGCGGATGCCCGACCGAGGGCGCGATGCTCGAGTTCTCGCCGTAGACGTGGATGGAGAGTGCGTCCATGATCGGCTTCGCACGCCCGCTCGCCCGATAGGCGGCACCGAGGCCCTGGATGAAGGTCGTCGGCGAGTGGGTGGGACGGATCCCAGTGGGTCGATCGGTCCCGCGTGGAGAGACGGCGCCGCCGTAGACGGTCACGCCGGGCGAGGACGCCTTCACCGCGTCGTAGGTCTCGGCGAGGAGCGCGAGGTACGCAGCCGGTGCGGCGCTGGAGCCGTCGAGGTTGAACTGCGGGAGCCAGAAGCGGTTGAGGTTCGGCTCGTTGCCGACGATGAGGTGCTCGAGCGACGGCACTCCGCGGACGATCGCGGCGGTGTACGAGGCGAAGTCGGCTCGCGCTTCGTCGGTGAGCGGCGTTGTCGCCGAGCCGGGGCTCATCACGGTGAGGTAGACCCGCACGCCGTTCTGCACCCCGGCATCCGCGACGTTCTGGAGGACGCGGAGCTCAGCGTCGCTCGGCTCCGACTGCCCGGGCCGCCAGTAGCTCGTGATGCGGACCGCCCGGAATCCCGAGAGCCGCAGATCGGCCATCCGGGCGTTCGCCTCGACGAGGGTCGAGGTGCGCACGTCGTCCTCGACGGTCCCCACCACGAGGCGCGGCCCGGCCTGCGCGACCGACGGCGCGAGGAGTGCGACGACGACGGCGAACGCCGCCAGGAGGCCAGAACGCATGGGGATACGCTAGCCACGGAATGCGTGAAAACCTTGAAGGAAAGCTTGCGACGCTGCCAAGGAGCTCGGGCGTCTATCTCTTCCGGGACGAGAACGGAGAGGTTCTCTACGTCGGCAAGGCGAAGTCGCTCCGCTCGCGGGTGCGCAGCTACTTCCAGCGGGGCGACACCCGCGTGGGCACCGCACAGCTGACCGAGCGCGTCGACGACGTCGAGGTCATCGTCACCAGAACCGAGGCCGAGGCGCTCCACCTCGAGCAGAACCTCGTGAAGCGGCACCGGCCGCCGTTCAACATCAGGCTCCGCGACGACAAGTCGTTCCCGTACATCGCCGTGACGCTCACGGACGAGTACCCGCGGGTCATGTTCACGCGCGAGCGGCATCGCCGCGGGACTGTGTACTTCGGCCCGTATGCGAACGCCAAGAAGGTGCGCGAGACGCTCGATGTCCTGAACCGCGTGTTCCGCTTCCGACCGTGCGAGGGGCCGCGGCCGGGGCGGCATTCGGGCATTCCGTGCCTCGACTTTCACATCGACCGCTGCTTCGCGCCGTGCATCGGGGCGATCTCGAAGGAGGGTTACGCCGAGGTCATCGACGGCGTTGTCGGCTTCCTGTCGGGCGACACGAAGACGATCCAGGCGGAGCTTGCGGAGCGCATGCGCGAGGCGGCCGCGGAGGAGCGCTTCGAGGAGGCCGCCCGCTACCGTAACCGGCTGTTCTCGATTCGCCATCTCGCCGACAGGCAGGCGGCGGACCGTCGCGACGTCGGATCGGTGGACGTGATCGGCCTTGCGACCGACGGCGACCAGGCGACCGTCCAGGTCTTCCCGCTGCGCGACGGAAAGATGATCGACCGCTACGGGTTCCACCTCGAGAACGTCGCCGGCGAGGATCGGCAGTCGATCCTCGAGGCCTTCGTCCTCGAGTACTACGGCGGGTCACCGAGCGTCCCGCCCGAGGTGCTCGTCCCGCCCGGGATCGACGACGTCGAGCCGCTCGCGGAGTTCCTCGGCGAGCGCCGTGGTGCGCGCGTCGTGGTACGGACTCCGCTGCGCGGGGAGAAGCGCAAGCTCGTCGAGCTCGCCGCCGAGAACGCCGAGCTCGCGCTCGAGGCCGACGCAGCCGTTCGCGAGGCGGCACGGTCGAAGCGGATCGCCGCGCTCGAGGAGCTGCGGGAGGTGCTGAATCTCGAGAGCCTGCCCCTACGCATCGAGTGCTTCGACGTCTCCAACATCCAGGGCGAGTCGATCGTGGCGTCCATGACGGTCTTCGTCGACGGGAAGTCGAAGAACGCGCACTACCGCACCTTCGCCATCCGCGGGCTCGCGGGCCAGGACGACGTCGGCGCGATGCGCGAGGCCGTGTCGAGGCGGTTTGCGCGTCTGCGCACACCGGAAGTGGACGAAAGCTTCTCGCGGATGCCGAACCTCGTCGTGGTGGACGGCGGCAAGGGGCAGCTCGCAGCGGCGCTCGCCGCGATGGAGGAGCTCGACCTGCCACGCGTGGCCGTGATCTCGCTCGCGAAGCGTGAGGAAGAGGTGTTCGTCCCGGGATTTCCGGCTCCGATCGTGCTCGACCGCGCGAGTCCGGCGCTGCAGCTCCTCCAGCGCATCCGCGACGAGGCGCACCGGGTCGCGCTTCGCTTCCACCGGCAGCGGCGCGGCCGGCGCTCGATGGAGACGATCTTCGAAGGTCTTCCTGGCGTCGGGCCGGTGCGGCGTCGCGCGATCATCCGGCACTTCGGCTCGGTCGAACGGTTCCTCGAGGCGTCGCAGGAAGAGCTCGAGGGTGTTCCAGGACTGCCTCAGAAGACAGCGCGCGACCTCTACGCGCAGCTGCACAAGGCAGGCCCGTCCTAGGGCTCCGTCGCCTTCTGCGGCAGGTGCAGTGCTTCCCTGAAGCGAACGGTGCGCAGCGTAAGCGCGATCGCCGTGAAGCCTGCGACGACGTTGGTGATCGTGATCGTCAGCTTCGCGCCGACGCTGAATGCAAGCAGCACCGACGCCGTGGCAACCCCATTGAGGACGTAGAGCAGGAACGCCTGCTCGGTCCCCACGCCGGCCGGCGTGATGGGGAAGAGGGTCGACACGCTCGTCGACACCTGCACGAGGCCGGCGTGCTCCACCGTCTGCGGGATGCCGAACGCGGCGAGCATGAACCAGATCGTCAGCAGTCGCAGCCCCCAGTCCGCCGCCTGCCACACCGCTACGCGCTGGAAGTAGCGCCGCGGCGGCGACATGACCCGAAACGCCTGGGAGAACCGGTCGCGGAAGTCCGCGACGTGGCCTCCGATCCAGAACGCGACCGTTCCGATGACGACAAGGGTCGCCGCGATTGCGAGGTCGAACCACAGCGGGTGCGCAAGGAGCCAGGCGAAGTCGAAGCTCTCGAGCCGCGAAAGGACGTCGAGCCCGGGGAGCAGTCCCATGCCGACCGCCCAGGTGAGGAAGAGGCTGGCCGCGAACATGTCGAAGAAGCTGAGAACGAGCGTGCTCGAGACGACGGTCGTGTACGTGCTTCCCGGGATGGCGCGGTGCGCGAGGACGATGCGGACGGCGTCACCAGCGCGCGCGGGGACGATCGCGTTGATGCCGACCCCGGCGAGGTAGGCGCCGTAGATCGAGATCCACGGGACGCGCGTCTCCGGGTAGGCCGCAGCGAGGACATTCCGCCACGCGCGGCTCGTGCACGCGAGCTTGAGGAGGTGGCAGCCGATTGCAAGCGCGAGCGGGAGGAAGTGCACCGACCCGAGCTGGTCGAGAAACGCATCGACCCCGTCCAGCACTCGAACGAGCATCCGCGCCTCCTAGCGGAAGGGCCGGCGAGCCGGCCTGTGGAACGATCGACGCACACTTGTGACACTCCAGTGCCAGGCACTCGCGGAGCGGCCTGTCGCTACGCGATCCGAACGGTGCGGGATCTCGCCCCTCTAGCCGTGTCCGTCCGAGTCGGGCCCGAGGAACGGGTAGCGGTAGTCGGTCGGCGGCACGAAGGTCTCCTTGACCGTGCGCGGCGTCACCCAGCGCACGAGGTTCCACATCGACCCCGCCTTGTCGTTCGTCCCGCTCGCTCGCGAGCCGCCGAACGGCTGCTGCCCCACGACCGCGCCGGTCGGCTTGTCGTTGACGTAGAAGTTCCCGGCCGCGTAGCGGAGCTTGTCGTGCGCGTCCTGGATCGGCGCGCGCTCGGTCGAGAAGACCGCTCCGGTCAACGCATACGGGGCCGTCTCGTCGACGAGCTCGAGCGTGTCGTCCCAGCGCTTCTCGTCGTAGACGTAGGTCGTCACGATGGGGCCGAAGAGCTCGTCCCGAAGGAGGCGGAAGCCCCTGTCGTCGGTCTCGATCACGGTCGGTGAGACGAAGTAGCCCTCCGAGTCATCCGTGGAGCCGCCCGTGACGATCGCCGCGCCGGCCGCCTTCGCCTCCGCGATCGCGTCCGAGTGCGTCTTGAAGGCGCTCGCGTCGATGACCGCTCCCATGAAGTTCTCGAAGTCGGCCGGGTCGCCCATCTTGATCGTCTCGACGTCGGAGACGAGCCGATCCTTCACCTCGGGCCAGAGGTTGGACGGGATGTACAGCCTCGAGGACGCGGAGCACTTCTGCCCCTGGTACTCGAACGAGCCGCGCACGATCGCCGTCGCGACTGCCTCGGCGTCCGCCGAGGGGTGGGCGAGGATGAAGTCCTTGCCGCCGGTCTCGCCGACGAGCCGCGGATACCCGCGGTAGCCGCCGGCGGCGACGGTCTTGCCGACGGTCTCCCACATGCTGTTGAAGACCGCCGTCGAGCCGGTGAAGTGGATCCCGGCGAGGTCGGGGCTCGCGAGCGCGGCGCTCCCGATCGTCGAACCGGAGCCGTAGACGAGGTTGATGACGCCGTCGGGCAGCCCCGCCTCCTGCAGGAGGCGCATGTAGTAGTACGCCGAGAGCGCGGCCGTCGACGCGGGCTTCCACACGATCGTGCAGCCCATGAGCGCCGGCGTCGAGGAGAGGTTGCCGCCGATGCAGCTGAAGTTGAACGGGCTCACGGCGAACACGAAACCCTCGAGCGGCCGGTACTCCATCCGGTTCCAGATCCCCGTCGGAGAATGCGGTTGCTCGGAGTAGACGCGGAGGATGTAGTCGACGTTGTAGCGCCAGAAGTCGCACATCTCGCAGACCGCGTCGATCTCGGCCTGGTGCGACGTCTTCGATTGGTTGAGGATCGTCGCCGCGTTGAGCGTCGAGCGCCACGGCCCGGCGAGGAGCTCGGCGGCGCGGAGGAAGATCGCGGCGCGCTCCTGCCACGGCATGCGCGACCAATCGTGGTGAGCGGCGTTCGCGGCGGCGACCGCCTGCTCGACGTGCTCCGGGCCACCCTTGGCGACGTCCGCGAGTACGTGCGACTTGCGGTGCGGCATCACGGCCTCGAACGTCTCGTCCGTCGAGACGTCCTTCCCGCCGATGATCATCGGGATCGAGATCCGCTCGCCCTGCATCTGGCGGAGCCGCGCCTGCAGCTCGGCGCGCTCGGGAGTGCCGGGCGCGTAGGAGAGGACGGGCTCGTTGTCGTGCTGGGGCGGTGTGAAAAGGCCGTGTGCGCTCATGGCGGCGATTCTAGAGTGGCCGCGGTGGCCATCGTCGAGACTCGCTACAGCGTGCCCGGCTGGGGTGCAGCCGAGATCTGGCGCAACGACGGGGTTCTCGTCGAGCACGACTTCCACTTCGGTCGCGACGTCGTGGAGAGCGGCTTCGATCCGCTGGTGGAGCGGTTCCGGGCATATCTCGCCGGCGCGTCCGATGATTTCCGCGACGTGGCCATCGACCTCGACTGGGCCACGCCACTCCAGCGAGCGATCGTCGACGCCCTCCGGGCCGTGCCGCGCGGCGAGGTCGTCTCCTACGGCGAGCTCGCCGCACTCGCCGGACGGCCACGCGCGCCGCGCGCCGCGGGCGCGGTGTGCTCCGCGAACCGCTTCTCGTTCATCGTCCCCTGCCATCGTGTCATCGGCGCGAACGGCATCGGCAGCTACGGGTCGGCGGGGATCGCCGTGAAACGCCGGCTGCTCGCGCTCGAGGGAGTCGTCCTCTGATCACGTCGGAGGATGTACGCGAGGAACTCGCGACGATCGCACCGCAGCGCGAGTGCGACCGGCGAGCGGAGCTGTCGGCGCTTTTCCACTCTGCAGGCAGCCTGCACCTGCGCGGCGCGGGCGATTGGGCGCTGCACCTCGACCTCGGCAGCGGCGCGGCCGCTCGACGCGCGTTCGCGCTCCTGCGAGACGGCGGGATCCGCTCGGAGATCCGGACCTACCGGCGCCGGGCGTTCGACACGGCAACCCGGTACCAGCTCCACGTCGCGGGCGATTCCGAGGCGCTCGCGGTGCTCGTCGCTGCCGGCGTCGTCGACCGACGACACGCTCCGCTCGAGCTCCCGCCGTGGAGGGTCGTGGCCCGCCGCTGCTGCCGCGCCGCGTACCTGCGCGGCGCGTTCCTCGGTGCGGGTTCGCTCTCGCTCGTACGTTCTCCCCACCTCGAGCTCCGCACGGCGTCGCTCGACTCGGCGGCCCTTCTGGTGCGGCTCGCACGCGCCGAGGGGGTCGAGCTCGCGATCGCCGACCGCTCGAGTCACGCACTGGCGTATGCGAAGAGCTGGGAGGCGATCGAGTCGCTGCTTGCGGTCATGGGCGCATCCGAGGCTGTTCTCGCGCTCGAGGAACGAGCCGTCGTCGCCGAGACGCGTTCGCGCGCGAATCGGCTCGCGAACGCCGACCACGCGAACCTCGTCAGGACGAACCGCACGGCGCGCCGGCAGATCGTCGCTATCCGGCGGCTCGACCTCGACGCCGTGCCCGACCCGCTGCGGGACGTGGCAGAGCTCCGACTTCGTCATCCTGACGCCTCGCTTCGCGAGCTCGCAGTACGGGCCGAGCCGCCGCTGACCAAGGCCGCCGTGCAGCGCCGTCTGCGACGGCTCGAAGAGCTCGCCGAATAGACTCGCTGTCGCGAACCTTGAGGTGGCAGCGGTCGGATCGCTGCGTCGCGTGATTCCGACCTGCGGAGTTGTTACGCGGTAACGAGAAACGGAGGAGAGATGGGGATTCGCGTCGGCATCAACGGCTTCGGCCGCATCGGGCGGAACTTCTTCCGCGCGCAGCACGCGCTCGGGTCCGATCTCGAGATCGTCGCGCTCAACGACCTCGGCGACGCGAGGACCATGGCCCACTTGCTGAAGTACGACTCGAATCTCGGCCCATTCGAGGGTGAGGTCGAGCTCGCCGAGGGATCGCTCCGCGCCGCCGGCGAGCAGGTGCGCATGCTGTCCGAGCGCGATCCGGCCGCCCTTCCGTGGGGCGATCTCGGCGTCGACGTCGTCCTCGAGTCGACGGGCTTCTTCACCGACCGCGAGGGTGCGCAGAAGCATCTGGCTGCAGGTGCGAAGAAGGTCGTCATCTCCGCGCCGGCGAAGGATCCGGACTTCACCGTCGTCCTCGGCGTGAACGACGAGCAGTACGACGCGGCGGCGCACCACATCGTGTCGAACGCCTCCTGCACGACCAACTGCGTGGCGCCGCTCGCGAAGGTGCTGCACGAGCTCGGCGAGATCGAGTCGGGCTTCATGACGACGATCCACGCGTACACCAATGACCAGGTCATCCTCGACTTCCCGCACAAGGACCTGCGTCGTGCCCGCGCCGCGGCGATCAACCTCATCCCGACCTCGACCGGCGCCGCCAAGGCGATCGGGCTCGTGCTCCCGGACCTCCAGGGCAAGGTCGACGGGATCTCCGTTCGCGCCCCCGTCGCAACCGGGTCGCTGACGGACCTGGTGGTGACGCTCGCGCGCGGGACGTCGAAGGAGGAGGTCAACGACGCCTTTCGCGCTGCGGCCGCCGGCCCGCTCGAGGGGATCCTGCAGTACTGCGAGGACCCGATCGTGTCGACGGACATCAACGGCAACGCCTACTCGTGCATTTTCGACAGCGAGCTGACGATGGTGCACGGGAGCACGGTCAAGGTGTTCGGCTGGTACGACAACGAGTGGGGCTACTCGTGTCGCCTGGTCGACCTGATCGGGAAGCTCCTTCCGTAGGGGCTGGACCTGTCCCGCCCGCGCATACACCGGCCACGCTCTGTCCGCGAGGCCGGCGTCGCTGGGAAGCGCGTCCTCGTCCGCGCGGATCTGAACGTCCCGCTCGAGGACGGCCGGGTCGCAGACGACACTCGCATCCGGGCGTCGCTCGCGACGCTCCGTGACCTCCTCGACCGCGACGCAGCACGCGTCACCGTCTGTTCGCACCTCGGCCGGCCAAAAGGGCCTGATCCGGCGTTCGCGATCGCTC
>DASTYQ010000109.1:0-6018 GCA_035764775.1 Gaiellaceae bacterium | reverse complement strand
ACGTTCACGTCCACCGGCAGGACGTCCTCGCCGAACGCGAAGCAGCGCACCGCCGCTGCGGTATACGGCCCGACGCCGGGGAGCGACATGAGGTCGTCGGGCCAGCCCTCACGCGCGATCCGCCGCGCGGCCCGCTGGAGGCTCACGGCGCGCCGGTTGTATCCCAACCCCTGCCACGCGCGGATCACGTCGGCGGTCGACGCCGCGGCGAGCGACTCGGCGGTGGGCCAGCGCTCGAGCCACTCGAGGTAGCGCTGCACGACGCGCTCCACCGGGGTCTGCTGGAGCATGACCTCGCTGACGAGGATCGCGTACGGGTCGCGCGTTCGTCGCCACGGGAGGTCGCGCGCGTTCGCCGCGTACCACTCGAGGAGGAGCTGCTCCACGCGTGCGAGGCTACGCGAGTCATCGACCACAGGAGGCAGGCATGACCCTGACCGACTTCCAGGAGGAGCTGTGCAGCACGAGCCGCTGGGACTTCTCCGACCTGAGGGCGCTCTACGTCAACTGCACGCTCAAGCCGTCGCCGGAGCAGTCCCACACCGAGGGGTTGATGCGCATTTCGATGGCGATCATGGAACGGAACGGGGTCGAGGTCGAGTTCGTCCGCGCTGTCGATCACGACCTCGCGCCTGGCGTCTGGCCGGACATGCGCGAGCACGGCGCGGCGTCGGACGACTGGCCGGAGCTCTACGAGCGGGTGCAGGCTGCGGACATCCTCGTCCTGGGCTCGCCGATCTGGCTCGGCGAGAAGTCGTCCGTCTGCACGCGTGTCGTCGAGCGGCTCTACGCCTGCTCGAGCGTCCTCAACGGCCACGGTCAGTACGCGTACTACGGCAAGGTCGGCGGCTGCCTCATAACCGGCAACGAGGACGGGATCAAGCACTGCTCGATGAACATCCTCTACTCGCTGCAGCACCTCGGATACACGATCCCGCCTCAGGCGGACGCGGGCTGGATCGGCGAGGCAGGCCCCGGGCCGTCGTATCTCGACGAGGGCTCAGGCGGTCCCGACAACGACTTCACGAACCGGAACACCACTTTCATGACCTGGAACCTCCTCCACCTCGCCCGGCTGTTGAAGGACGCGGGCGGCGTCCCCGCCCACGGCAACCAGCGATCGCTGTGGGACGCGGGGTGCCGCTTCGACTTCGCGAATCCGGACTACCGCTAGGAGGCTGAGGCCGCCGCGAGCTGCTTCGCGAAGAACGTCAGGGCGGCCTTCGTCTTCGTCTCCTGCCGGCCGTGCAGGCTCACGCCCTTCTCCGTGAGGAACAGCCGCGACTCGCCCGCGACCTGGAAGGCGTCCGCCGCACCGCACTTGGTCGACAGCTCGAGGATTCGCGACCCGTCCGGGTAGAACCAGAGCTCGGCGGTCAGTCGTCTCCCGAGCTCGGCCGGCGTGAAGTTCTGCTTGAGGACGAAGATCGGGCCGAAGATCGAGAGCTCCTTGAGCTTGAGCCCGTCAGGGGCATGCGCGCCGAAGAAGGCTCGCTGCTCCTTCGAGAGGATGCTGCGGATCGGGGCGCTACCGCCGGCGACTGCGCGCACGTCGCCCGCCGAAGCGCGCCCCTTCAGTGACGCGGAGCAGACGTACCCACCCGGCATGGCGTCCACCTCGACGCCGAGGTTGGGCGACTCGCGCAGCTCGCCGGGGAGGCTGTCGGGGTCGACCGGCCGGAGCTTGACGACTGTGTCGCCCGGCCGACCCTGGATCCGGCGGGCGCGGACGACGAGGCCGGCCGCGTTGAGTGAGAGCTCCGGGGTGTCGAAGAAGAAGACCTGGCGGATCTGCGCCTCGAGCGGATCGAGGCCGAGACCGGCGATGGCGGTGCGATGGTCGGCGGCGGGAACGGTCAGCTTGAGCTCGACGCTGTCGGCTCTGCGGGCGAGCTCGAGCATCGCGACCAGTTCCTCGTCCGTGAGTCGACCATCTCGACGCGCCATCGTCGGAGCGTAGTCACGCCCGACTACGCTGTCGACGTGCTCCTTTACGACTCTGCGGTCTCGGGCAACTGCTACAAGGTGCGACTCCTCTTCGCGCACCTCGGTCTCGAGTACGAGACCGTCGAGCTGTCGGTCGTCGACCGCTCGAATCGCGCCGAGGTTCTCGGCGAGCTCAATCCCGCACTGCGAGTGCCGACGGTCGTGCTCGACGACGGTCGCTCCCTCGGCGAGTCGAACGCCATTCTCTGGTACTTCGCCGACGACACCGGGTACGTTCCGACCGACCTCTACGAGCGGGCGCAAGTTCTCCAGTGGCAGTTCTTCGAGCAGTACCAGCACGAGCCGAGCATCGCTGTCGCCCGCTTCCTGATCGCGTACTCGGAGCAACCGCGCGAGCGTTACGCAGAGCGGCTCCCGGGACTGACGAAGAGCGGCTATGTCGCGCTGGACGCCATGGAGCGGCACCTCGACGAGCGAGCGTTCCTCGTGGGGGAGGCTTACACACTCGCGGACATCTCGCTGTACGCGTACACGCACGTCGCGCACGAGGGCGAATTCGACCTCGAGCCGTATCCCGCAATCCGCGCCTGGCTCGAGCGGGTGGCGGCGCAGCCGGGGCACGTGCCCATCGACGCCTAGCCGGTGTCCGTGCGCGTCCGCTTCGCGCCGAGCCCGACGGGGTCCTTGCACGTGGGGAACGCGCTCACGGTCGTTGCGAACCGGCGTTTCGCAGACGAGCACGGCGGCGTGCTCGTGCTGCGGATCGACGACACCGATCCGAGCCGGACCGTCGAGGGCGGGGAAGCTGCGATCCTCGAGGACCTCGCCTGGCTCGGCGTCACCATCGACGAGGGGCCGGTACGGCAGAGCGAGCGGGCGTCGTCGTACACGGAGGCTGCCGCTCGCGCGGTCGAGGCGCGGAAGGCCGATCGGGACGACGACGGATCCGTCCGCCTCCTCGCGGGCGGAACGACGCTGCTTCGACCGGACGGCACCGCGACGTACCAGCTCGCCTCCGTCGTGGACGATCTCGAATTCCGGATCACGCACGTCATTCGCGGCTCGGACCACCGGCCGAATCTCCCGGTGCAGACGCGGATCGCGACGGCGCTCGGCGCTCACCTTCCGGTCGTCATCCATCACGGCCTGATCCTCGGACACGACGGGAAGAAGCTCTCCAAGCGCGACGGGCATTCGTCGATCGCGGACCTGCGCGCCGAAGGCTTCCCCGCCGCGGCCGTTCGGGAGTACCTCGACGAGCTGGGGTTGCCAGAGCACGACGTCCACCTCGACCTCACCCGGCTCGGGCGGCTCGCCGTCGACGCGATCGCGGCGATGCCGGATGACGAGCTCGCGGCGGCGGCCGACGCCCCGCCCGCGGCAGTGCCTGCGCTGCGGGGTGCCCGCTCGCTCGTCGAGGCGCGCGAGTACGCGCGCCTCGTGCTCGAGCCGGCGCAGGTGGAGCTCGGGCCCGAGGCGGCGTCAACGCTCGAGCGTTTCGTCGAGTTGCGCGCGTCCGCGCCCGAGCTGCTGTCTCACGAGGAAGCGCGGGAGATCGTGCGCGAGCTCAAGGCCGTGGGCGGAGATCTGCACGCCCTTCGGCTCGCGCTCACCGGCGCCGACAGAGGCCCCGAGCTCGCAGCGGTGCTCGCGGCCGTGCCGCGCGAGGAGGCGATCTCCCGGGCCGACCGCGCGCGCGGCGCCTGACTACGATCGCGCGATGCGCTTGTACGACACGTTCTCGCGTGGGCTGCGCGAGCTTCCCCCGCCGCCCGGTCCCATCCGGATCTACTCGTGCGGACCGACCGTGTACCAGCGGATCCACGTCGGCAACGCCCTCCCCTTCGTCGTCGCGATGTGGCTTCGGCGCTGGCTTCGTGAGACGGGATACGGGACCAAGCTCGTGATCAACATCACCGACATCAACGACAAGATCTACGATGCCGCCCCCGGCGCGAGCGCTCAACTCGCTGCCGACGCCTCCCGCTGGTACGTCGAGGACACCGACCGGCTCGGCCTCGGACGTCCGGACGTCGAGCCGACCGCCGTCGAGACGGTGTCGGATCAGATCGCGATGATCGAGGAGTTGGTCGAGCGGGGATACGCGTACGAGTCGGAGGGCGACGTGTACTTCCGCGTCACGCGCTACCCGGAGTACGGCCGACTGAGCGGGCAGCGCCTCGATCAGGTCGAGGAGCAGGAGCCGAACCCGCGCAAGGAGGATCCACGCGACTTCGCACTTTGGAAGGCGAACAAGCCCGGCGAGGACACGTCGTGGGAGTCGCCCTGGGGCCGCGGGCGCCCGGGTTGGCACATCGAGTGCTCGGCGATGTCCGAGAAGCACCTGGGGCCGGAATTCGAGATCCACGGCGGCGGCCTCGACCTCGTCTTCCCACACCACGAGAACGAGATCGCACAGTCACGGTCGCTCGACCATCCCTTCGCCCAGGTCTGGATGCACAACGGCATGCTCACGTTCGCCGGGGAGGAGATGCACAAGTCGGTCGGCAACGACGTCTCGCTGAAGGCGGCGCTCGACCGCTGGGGTCGCGAGACGCTCCTCACGTTCTTCCTGACCGGGCACTGGCGGAAGCCGCTCGAGTACACGGACGCGACCCTCGAGTCGGCCGCGGCACGCGCCGAAGGCTTCCGCGAGGTCTTCAGGAACCGCTCGGAGGCCGCGCCCGAGGGCTCGTGGGAGCGTTTCGCCGCCTCGCTCGATGACGATTTCAACACCGCGGCTGCCCTCGCGGTCATGCACGAGTGGCGCGACCACGAGCTACTACGACGCGCTCTTCGCGTCTTCGGACTCGAGTCTCTGGCCGAGTCGGAGGACGCGCCCACGGAGCTTGTCGCCCTCGCAGAGCGGCGAGTCGCTGCGCGCTTCAATAGGGACTTCCCGGAGGCCGATCGCTTGCGCGAAGAGATCGAAGCCGCAGGGTGGGATGTCCGCGACGAGGCGGACGGGTTCCGGCTCGTTCGGCGTCGATGACTCTCACCCGCGAGCTCGTCTACGGGCGGAACTCCGCGCGCGAGCTCTACCGCGGGCCACGGCAGGTGCTGGAGACGTGGGTGACCGAGCGGGCGGCGGCGCAGATTCCGTGGCTCGACTCCGGGCCGAAGCCGCAGGTCAAGCCCGAGCGAGTCCTCTCCGAGGCGGCAGGCACGCGTGACCATCAGGGCGTGGTCGCCTGGTGCGAGCCGTTCCGCTACGCCGACGCCTACGAGCTCGCGAAGGAGGAGTCGTCGCTGCTCGTCTGCCTCGACCAGGTCACCGACCCGCACAATCTCGGCGCCGTCGTCCGCAGCGCAGAGGGCGCCGGCGCGACCGCTGTCGTCGTCCCCGCGCATGGCTCGGCCCGCGTGACGGCGGCGGTCTGCCGCGCGTCGGCCGGCGCCGTCGAGCACCTGCCCGTCGCGGTCGTCCCCAACCTGGCGCGTTACCTCGCGGAGATCAAGGGCGATGCGCTCTGGGCGTATGCCGCGGACGCGGGGGGAACCGTCCCGATGTGGGACGCCGATCTCACGGGCGGTGTCGCGCTCGTGCTCGGGGCGGAGGGCAAAGGCGTTCGTCCACTCGTCCGGCGCACGTGCGACGCGGCCGTCGCGATCCCGCTCGCGGGCAAGGTCGGCTCGCTCAACGTCTCCGTCGCCGCCGCGGTACTGCTCTTCGAGGCTCGCCGGCAGCGAAACGGTCGACGTGCCTGAGCCGACCCTGTACCTGTTCGACGGCTACAACCTGCTCCATGCGGGCTCGTTCGCGGATCGCGACGAGCTCGTGGACACGCTCGCGAGCTACGTCGCCGGGCGCGGGGCCAGGGGCGTCGTCGTCTTCGACGGCGTGGGGGAGGAGCGGGCGATCGGGCCGCTGAAGGTCCGGTTCACCGCTCACGCCGACGATCTCCTCGAGCGGCTCGCCGCCGAGAACCGCGCGTCGGAACGGGTCTGCGTCGTCTCCTCGGACCACGCCGTTCGGTGGACGTCCGGGCAGGAGGTGCGCAAGCTCGCGTCTCGTACCTTCCTCGCCGAGCTCCGGCCGGTCGAGCACGTCGAGCGCGAGCAGACGGGTGC
>DASTYQ010000108.1:0-10128 GCA_035764775.1 Gaiellaceae bacterium | reverse complement strand
TCCCTCGAAAGGTGGCGCCGCCGCGGTCTTGAGCTCGGCGAACGCCTCGCGCAGGCCCGGCGCGACGAGCTGGTGGATGCGCTCCGGCTCGTCCATGTCCTTGAGCTGGTGTTCGCCGAGGTCCCGCAGGGTGACCTCCGGGATCGGGTCGTCGCGCAGAAGCTCGCGCGTCGTCTGCGAGACGAGCACCTGCCCGCCGTGACCGGCCGCGCAGATGCGCGCCGCCCGGTGTACGCCCATGCCGACATAGCGCTCGCCGCCCATAGCGGGCTCCCCCGTGTGGATGCCCATACGCACGCGGAGCTCGCTTCCCTCCGGCCAGGCGTGGTCTGCCAGGCCACGCTGGCAGGCGATCGCGCATGCCACGGCGTCCTTGGCGCGGCGGAATGCGATGAAGAACGAGTCGCCCTGCGTGTCGATCTCGCGTCCGTCGTGCTCCGCGAAGGCCTCGCGCAGGATGCGCCGGTGTTCATCGAGTGCCAGTCCGTAGCGCTCCCCGCCCAACGTCTTGAGCAGCTGCGTCGAGCCCTCGATGTCGGTGAAGAGGAAGGTGACGGTGCCTACGGGCAGCTCTTCGATCGAGCTCACGCGGCGAGTCTTTCACCGGATGCGTGGGCGATGCAATCGTGGTGCCGCTAGCTCGGCCGAGAGTCCAGCAGCTCGAGGAGTGCCGCGGCGATCGCGTCGGGGTTCGGAGGGCAGCCGGGGATCCGAGCGTCGACCGGAAGGAGCGACTCCACTGGTCCCACGAGATCCTCGTCGCGCCCGAGCACGTTGCAGCCGAGCGCGCAGTCGCCGAGCGCCACGACCAGGCGCGGCTCGGGCATGGCGGCGTAAGCGGTCAGGAGCGGCTCGCGCATCCGCGTCGTGACCGGGCCGGTCACGAGCAGCAGGTCGGCGTGGCGAGGTGATGCGACCACGCCGATGCCGAAGCGCTGGAGGTCCGTGTACGGGCTCGAGGCAAGGATGAGCTCGTGCTCGCAACCGTTGCACGACCCTGCGTCGACGGGGCGGACGGCGAGGCTTCGGCCGCGGTCGGGCCGACCGAGGGCGATCGACTTGCGGAGGCGCCGGAGATCTCTGAGCAGCGTGAGCATCAGCGATCCGCGCAGGCGTAACAGAGCTCGAAGCTCTTGTTGATGAGGGGGAAGTCCGGGAGCATGTTTCCGGCCGCCGCGAAGGCGACGACGGGCCAGTTGGCGTAGGAGCCGGTTCGGAGATGGACGCGACCGAGGCGGTCGCCCTCACGCTCGACGACGCACAGGGTCGCGCCCCGCGGGCTCTCGACGCGCGCAGCTCCGATGTCGCTCTCGGGAAGGCCGTTCTCGGCCGCGCACGGAGCGAGCGGCCGGTCCAGCAGGCGTGGGAGGAGCTCGAGCGACTGGACGAGCTCGAGGTGCCGCTGCTCGAGCCGGGCCTGCACGTCCCCGAGCGCCCGCGTCGGGACGACCGGTGCGAAGTCGTCGTAGGCGAGCTCGGGGCTGTCCGCTCTCGCGTCCTGCTCGACTCCCGAGGCGCGGGCTGCGGGCCCGCTCGCGCCGAGGCGGCGCGCGTCTCGCGCCCGCACGATCCCGACACCGGGCAGGCGATCCTGGAACGAGCGGTTGAAGAGGAGCTCGCGCCAGCCCGATGCCGCCTCGCGTCCCAGGCCGGCGAGCTCGTCTCTGGCCGCTGCGACGGCCTCGCCGTCGAGCGTGAGCGCGCTGCCGCCGACCTCGATCGTTCCGAAGAGGAAGCGATGGCCCGTCAGGCGCTCGTTCAGGCGTCGGGCTCGCTGCGTGAGACCGGCGAAGCGGGTCGCTCCGGCCGCGAGGCCGGTGCCTGCGCACACGGCCGAGACGTCGTTCAGGTGGCTCCAGACTCGCTCGAGCTCGAGGAGGATCGTCCGCGCTCGTGCGAGATCGGGTACCGAGCGGAGCCCGCGAGCCTGCTCGACCGCCTGTGCGTACGCGACGCCGTTCGTGACCGCGCAGGCGGCGCAGGCGCGCCCGACGAACCTGGCGCCCCCGTCGAGGGACGCACCTTCCGCCGCCCGCTCGAGGCCGCGGTGCTTGTAGAAGAGGCGCGCGTCGAGGTGGAGGATCTTCTCCCCGACGACGTGGAACCGGAAGTGGCCGGACTCGATGACCCCGGCGTGGATCGGCCCGACTGCCACCTGGTACGCGTCGTCCCCTCGCACCTCGACCGTCCAGCTCGCGAGGTCGAGGTCGTGGTCGACCAGCGGACGCAGAGGCTCGTGGCCGTCGAAGGCCACTCCCCGGAGGTCGTGCGCCTCACGCTCGTCCCAGTTGGCGGCCGGGACGAGGTCGACGATCGACGGCACGACGCCGTCGTCGACCTCGACGGTCTCCACCCGGATCGCAGCGCCGTTCGCGAACACGGTTCGGACCCGGCTCGGAGAGTCGAGCGCATAGAGGCCCGCAAAGGACCAGCCGTCGTCGAGCAGGGCCTGCACGTCCTCGCGATAGCGGCTCAAGCCGCTCCGTTCACGAGCGCGTCGACGATCTCCGAGTTCGGCAGCCAGGGAGCGAGTGCCGTGAGCGCGAGCAGCGCGATCGCCGCGACGGCCGTCATGGCCGCGACGCCACGGAGGCCGATCGGCGTGCCTTCCGTGCGCCTCCGAGCCTTGCCGACGAGCACGTCGAGCAGGACGTGCCCGAGCCCGAGGAAGCCCAGGGCGAGGAGGACGGCCGCCGCAGTGGCCTCCCACGGGCGTCCGGCGCTGAACCCTCCCGCGACGATCAGGACCTCGCTCGCGAACAGCGGTGACGGAGGCAACCCGGCGAGCGTTCCGAGCGAGATGCCGAGCGATGCCCCGAGCGCCGGGCTCGTCCGCGCGATGCCCGAGGCCGGATGACTCGCCGCGAGCGGAGCGTGGGCGACGAGCGGCGTGGCAGCGTAGAAGCCGAGCGCCTTGGCGAGCGCGTGCCCGAGAACGTGGATGACCACGCCTGCGATCGCCAGCGGCGTCGCGAACGCGAGCCCGATCGCGAGCACACCCATGTTCTCGAGGCTCGAGTACGCGAGCAGCCGCTTCCACGTGAGCGCCCGCCAGAGGAACGGTACCGCGACGGCGAGCGAGAAGAGCCCGAAGCCCACGAGCAGCGCTTGAGCCGTTTCCTCGCCCACCGCCGGTGCAAGCGCGCGGTCGGAGCGCCACGCGACGACGAGCACTGCGGGCAGAAGCGCCGCCGACAGGAGCGCGGAGACGGGTGGAGGCGCCTCCGAGTGGGCGTCGGGGAGCCAGTTGTGCACCGGAGCCCAGCCGACCTTGGCGGCCAGGCCTGCGAGCAGGAGGACGAACGCGGCAGACAGGCGGCTCGAGCCCTCGTCGATCGACGCGAGCGAGTCCCACGAGAGCGCGCCGATCCCGCCCTCGACGCTCGGCGCGATGAGGACGATTCCGAGCAGGGCGACGCCGAGCCCGAGCGAGGTCAGCACGAGGTACTTCCAGCCGGCTTCGAGCGCCGTGGCCCTCCCGCTGTACCCGACGAGCAGGACCGATGCGGCAGTGGTCGCCTCGACCAGGAGCCACGCGATGCCGAGGTTGCCGGCGATCGGCACGGAGACGAGGACTGCCCAGAAAGCGAGGAGGGCGCCGTAGTAGAGGCGGGCTCCGCGCTCCGGGCGGACGAGCTCCGTCGGCGACGATCGCAGGTAGACGGGCGAGGCGAGCACGCTCGCGAGCCCCACGACACCGACGATCCCGACGATGAGTCCGGCCGCGACGTCGACGACGAGCCAGTCCGTCGCGACCGGATCGTCTGCGCGGACGAGCGCCGCGACCGCGAGCGCGAGCGCGGCCGCGCTCGCGAGAGCCGCCGAGAGGAGGCCCAGAGCAGGGACGAAGCGCCGTGGCGCGAGCGAGACGAGCACGGCGCCGAGCGCCGGAACCGTGGCCGCGGCGACTGCGAGCCATTCGCGGCTAGTCACGGAGCGCCCTCAGCGCGGCCGTGTCCCCGGCTCCGAAGAGGCCGAAGATCCGCTGGTGGAAGACGGTGGCGACGACGGAGATGAGCATGAGGTCGACGGCGACGCCGACCTCGATCGCGGCCGAGGCCGTCTCCCCGGGAAGCTCGAGCGCCGCCAGCGCGAGGCCGTTCTCGACGAGGACGATGCCGAGGATCTGGAGCACCGTTGCTCGCCGCAGCCCGGCCGTCGCGATCCCGAACGCGATCAGGGAGAGCACTGCGCGCTCGGCGTTCCGGGAGTCGAGCCCGATCTCGGGCACGAGCCAGACGAGGGTCAGCGCGAGCAGGACGGCGGCTCCGGCGCGCATGAGCGGCGGGATGCGGGCGTGGACAGGGCGTCGCTCTCGAGTGCGTGCCACGACCGCTGCGAAGAGCGCGGCGAGAAGGATGGCTCGCAGTGCGAGCGCGCCGCCCGCGACGACGTCGTCGACGGTCTCGGCGTCGAGCAGGGCGACGACGGCGAGCATGAGCGCCTGCGCGGTGACGATCGCGACGACCACCGACCGCCGGCGCACGACGACCACCGCGAGTCCGGACGCGACGAGGGCCCAGAGCAGGAACGACGTCACGCCGCCTCCACGAGGTACGTGAGGATCCCGAGCAGACCGGCAGCCGCACCGACCGCGAGCAACCTCGGCGCAAGCAGGATGCGCATCTTCACGACGAGCGTCTCGACCAGCGCCAGCGCCGCGGCGAGCACCACGAGCGCGATCGGCAGCACCGCGATCTGGAGCCACGTCTGGGTCGCATGCGGGAGGAAGATCTGTGCGGCCAGGACGAGCACGATCCAGTGCCGGGCGGAGGCTCCCCACTGCAGGTAGGCGAGGTCGCGGCCGCCGTACTCGAGCAGCGGGCCTTCGTGGATCATCGTCAGCTCGAGGTGCGTGTCCGGGTTGTCGATCGGCTGGCGTCCGGTCTCCGCGAGCACGACGAGCGCGAACCCGGCGGCTCCGAGTGCCAGACCGGGGGACGACCAGACGGTGCTCCCAGCCGTGCCCGCGATCATTCCGCCCAGGTCGGTCGTGCCGGCGGTCAGCGCGGCGACGCCGAGCGAGAGGAGGAGCGTCGCCTCGGCGAAGACCGCGATCGTGAGGTCGCGGCTCGCCCCCATGAGGGCGAAGCCGTTCTCCGTGTCCCAGCACGCCGCGCCGAGCGCGAAGCGCGAGAGCGCGAGCAGTCCTCCGAGCGCGAGCATGCTGTGCCCGACGCCGAGGTTCGGCGCGTCGCCGGCCACGGGGACGAGCAGGACGGCGGCGGCGACGGCTGCCGTCGCGACCGCCGGAGCGGCTCGGTACACGATCGACGTCCCCGCCACGTCGATGCGTGCCCGCGACCAGAGCCGGCGCAGCTCGCGATAGGGCTGGATCGGCGAGGGCCCGCGTCGGCCCTGCAGGCGCGCCTTCCAGTGCTGGACGAGGCCGGGGATCAGGGGTGCGAGGGCGATGCCCCCGACCAGCTGGGCGGCCGCTGCGGCGGTGGCGCCGCTGCTCACGAGATCAACCCCAGGCGGACCGCCGCGAGGAGGACGACCACGAGCGCGACGAGGTACGCGACGTAGGCCGTCAGGCTCCCACTCTGGAGGCGTCGGGCATGTCGCGCTCCGATCAGCGCCGCCAGCGTGATCGGGCGAAAGACGTGCGTGTCGAACAGGTGCGGGACGTGGCCCTCGTAGCGCACCTCCTGCACGACGCCGCCGCGCGTCGACACCGCGATCTCCCGCTGCGGGCGCAGCACGCCTTCGAGCACGAGCCGTAACGGCTTGGTGAATCCCGCGCTCGTCCAGGACAGTTGCGGCTCGACGAGTTGGCCGCATGCCCAGCTCGGGGCGGGGGCCGCGCGTCGGCGCCCGCGCGCGAGCGCGAAGGACGCAGCGAGGCCGAGGAGGACGATCGCGATTCCCGGCGCCGGCAGCATGTCGTTCCAGGGCACCTCGACGGCCGCGCTGGGGGCGTCGGCGGTCGGCCACGCCGCGAGGCCTGCGAGCGGCCCTGCAAGGAGCCCCGGCACGACGCCGAGCACGACACACGCCGCGGCGAGCGCCGCAACCGCCGTCCACATGGGAAGTGGAGCTTCGACTGCTTCGGCGACGCGCGACCTGCGCGGACGCCCGAGGAGGACGAGCCCGACGACTTTCACGAAGCAGAGCACCGCGAGCGCGGCCGTCGCTCCCAGCGCGGCGAGCGCGATCCCGCCCGCAACACCCGAGGCAACGCCGCCGTTCGCCGGCACCGCGAGGAGCGACTGCAGCGTCAGCCACTCCGACGCGAATCCGTTCAGCGGCGGCAGGCCGGCGATCGCCATCGCACCCACGAGAAAGGCGATGCCGGTGCGCGGCATGCGGTGCAGAAGACCCCCGATCCGGTCGATCTCGAGCGATCCTGTCGCGCGCTCGAACGCTCCGGCTCCCAGGAACAGCAGGCTCTTGAAGACCGCGTGGTTCAGCGTATGCAGGAGCGCGGCGGCGAGGGCCACGCCGGCCCAGTCGTCGGCGCCGCGCTCGCGGAGCAGAAGACACGCGCCGAGGCCGAGCACGATGATCCCGACGTTCTCGATCGAGTGGAACGCGAGCAGCCGCTTCAGCTCGTGCTCGAAGATGGCGTACACGACCCCGACCACCGCGGAGACGGCGCCCGCGGCGAGGACGACGACTCCGAACCATGTCGGCAGCTCCCCGAGCCATTGGACGAGCACGCGCACCAGGCCATAGATCGCGAGCTTGATCATCACGCCGCTCATCAGCGCCGATACGTGGGCGGGGGCGATCGGGTGGGCGCGCGGGAGCCAGACGTGCAGCGGGACGAGACCCGCCTTCGTGCCCATGCCGACGAGGGCGGCGAAAGCGATCGCGATCTGCGTGCCGGAGCCTGCCTCGATCGCGCCTCCGCCTCCGAAACCGTCGGCGTCTGCGAGAACCAGCACGGCGACCCACGTGCCCGCGCCCATGAGGTGCGTCAGGGCGATGTAGACGTAGACCGAGCCTCGCGCGGCCCGATCGTGGCGCCGAAGGAGGATGATCGCGGCAGGAACGAGGGTCATGAGCTCCCAGCCGGCCAGGAAGAGGAGCGGGTCGCGCGCGCAGAGGACGAGTGCGAGGACGAGCAGGAACACGGCGGTGAGCGCGCCGGTGGCACGGCCGGCCGCGTCCGGTAGGAGGTAGCGCGTCGCGAACCAGAGCGCAGGGGCTCCGACGACACCCAGGACGAAGAGGAAGAACCCGCTCGTGGGGTCGACGCCGACGTGCGGCTCGAACTCGCTCGTGAACGACGAGCCGAGCTCCTCGTCCGACACGAAGACGGCGAGCCCGGCGCCTCCGACGAGAGCGATGCCTACTGCCTGCGCAACGAGTCCCGGGACGAATCCGCGGACGGCGATCGACAGCGCTCCCCCGACTCCCACCACGACGAGCCCCGCGGCGAGAAGCGCTCCGGACATCGAGACTCCACCCTATCCATACGCAAGCCCGGAATCCGCGAGTGCGGTTTCCCGGCGCGCCGAAATCTCGCGAGACGCTCGTCGCCTCAGTGCCATTCGCCTCTAGGGTGCTAGACCGTGGTGCGGGAGCATCCCGAGAGCGAACCTCGAGAGCCGGCCTGACGGGTGCCAGTACGGGCCGGACCTGTCCGGCCCACGGCGGGCGGGACGGGTCCCGCCCCTACGGCTTACAGCCGGCGCGAGCCGTCGCAGAGATTCGTCTGCAGAACCTGCTTCGCCGAGCCGCGCGCGAAGATCCGCCAGCGCTGGCCCTTGCGGACGACGATGCTCACCGACGTGACGCTGCCGGTGCCGTCTGCGAACACGCGGTTTCCCGTCTGGACGCGGAGGACGGCCGGACCGCGGCCCTTGCGGTAGCGGAGCACCTTGAAGCGCTGAACGCCCGTCGCGGTCGGTCCTTCGAGTGCGACGCCGTCGAAGATGACGTCGGCACGCGCCCGCTGCTGAGCCGCTGTCTGTGCGATGCACGATGCCTCTGCCACCGTCGCGCCCACGAATGCCGCGGTCGCGGCGGCTGCGATCGCGAGTGCAAGTCTCACGTGGTTCCTACGTCGCTGCGCGGCTCGGGTGTCACACGGCGTGGCGGCAGCGTCGCTGCGAGGACGAGTCCGACGAGAAGAAGTCTCCAGTCCGACGAGATCACGTGAGCTCGCTCCAGCGTCGGTAGCGGACCGCGCGGCGAGCGGTGCGCTCGTCCACGCCACTCTCGATCAGCTCCTGGCGCACCTCGCCCTCCTGGGCCATGCGCAGGAAGAGCCACGCGAGCGCGACGATGGTGACGAGGGAACCCTCGAGCATCATCAGCGAGCCGGCGAGACTCTGGTCGGCGTCCGGCGACAGACCGAGGTAGTCGTCCCCAGTGTCGTAGACGTCGTAGAAGGCGGAGCCGCCCCAGACGAACACGTTTCCGAGGACGGTTGCGACGAGCCGGACGCCGACGATGTACGCGAGCTTCGCGCCCGTGCCGAACCACTCCGGAGCGGGAAGGGTCTCGAGGACGGGGAGCCAGAGGACGATGCCCGCGCCGAAGAACGCGACGTGCTCGAGCGCATGCAGAGCACTCGACTCGACGGCCCCCTCGTAGAGCGCGGGGAGGTGCCAGACGACGAGGTTGGCCGCCCAGATCGGGAACGCGACCAGCGGATTCGCAAGCACGCGAAGTCTCATCACGCCCGGAAGCGCGAGCACCGGTCGGAGCAGTGGCCCCGTGAGCCCGGCGAGGATGCACAGCGGCGCGAGGTCGCCGAGCAGCAGGTGTTGGGTCATGTGGAACGAGAAGAGCTCGGTCTCCCCGATCTCCGCGATCGGCGACGCGACGGCGATCACGAGGAGCGCGATCCCGAGCGCGAAGAGACCGATCCTCCAGCCGGGAACGGGCTGGTCGCGGCGAGCGAGCGTGCGCGCCCGAACCGCATACGCGAACGCGATCGCCCCGATAGGCACGAGCTGGATGGGCTCGAGCGTCCAGCTCGTCAGCAGTGACGGCTCGCTCACGATGGTGAATGTACGCTCGCCCCGTGGGCGGCGAGCACACGTACGAGGCAGCCGGCGTCTCGATTGCGAAGGCCGACGCCGTCGTCGACCGGCTCCGTGCGGCCGTCGAGTCGACGGGGGCGCGCGAGTTCGGAGCCTTCGCCGGGCTCTATCCGCTGGATGGCGAGCGCCTGCTCGCGGCGTCGACCGACTCGGTCGGGACGAAGCTGATTCTCGCGCGCGAGCGCGGAGCTCTTCGCGCCTGCGGCGCCGACCTCGCCGCGCACTGCATCAACGACGTCGCCACCACCGGTGCCGAGCCGCTGTTCTTCCTCGACTACGTCGCGGCCAATCGCATCGAGCTCGAGACCGTGGCGGAGCTGGTCGAGGGCGCCGCCGAGGTGTGCCGTGAAGCCGGGTGCGCGCTCGTCGGCGGCGAGACGGCGGAGCTCCCCGGCATCTACCGCGAGAGCGAGCTCGACTTCGCGGGCACGTGCGTGGGGATGGTCGCGCGCGCTGCGCTGGTCGACGGCTCGGGCGTCGCCGAGGGAGACGCCGTCGTCGGCATCGCCTCGGCAGGCGTCCACGCGAACGGCTTCACCCTCGTCCGGCAGGTGCTCGAGACCGAGGACTACACCGGAGACGACCTGCTCGCGCCGACGCGGCTCTATCTCGAGGATGTCCGGCGTCTTCGCGCCGCCGCCGGCGCCTTCGCCCACGTCACCGGGGGCGGGATCCTCGGGAACCTCGCGCGCGTGCTGCCCGACGGGCTGCGCGCCGAGATCGACTGGGACGCCTGGAGGCGCCCTCCCGTGTTCGCGTGGCTCGCCCGCCACGTGGCCGAGGACGAGCTCAGGCGTGTGTTCAACCTGGGAATCGGATACCTCGCGGTCGTGCGCGAGCCCGGCGACGACCTCGTGATCGGGCGGATCGTCTCGGCGTGATCGGTGTGCTGGTGTCGGGTGAGGGAAGCAACCTGCAGGCGTTGCTCGACGCTGACCTACCCGTCGTCGCGGTTGCGTCGAACCGGCGCGGCGTCGGTGCCCTCGGTCGGGCCGAGGCGGCGGGTGTCGCGACGGCGAGCTTCGAGCTCGAGGAGTTTCCGGACCGCGATGCACGCGACCTCGCCATGGCGGACTGGCTGATCGAGCGCGGGGTCGAGCTGGTCGTCTGCGCCGGCTACATGCACCTC
>DASTYQ010000107.1:0-4981 GCA_035764775.1 Gaiellaceae bacterium | reverse complement strand
CCGCGCGAGTTCGCGGCCGCTCCGAGTAGCCGTTTCGCCTCGGGGAACTCCGTCGAGACCCGGCGGTCCTGCACCTTGCGTGTCGCGCGCGCGAGGCGCCACGTCCAGCGGGCGAGGATCTGCTCCGGCGCCAACGGCTTCCCTTCGCCGATCGCGCGAAGCAAGATGCGGACGCCGGCCGAGCGGTCCTTCTCCCACGGCGGCGCCTGCGTCACGAGGGTCACGAGATCGTCGAAGTCCGCACGATCGATTGGCGTCGCCACGCGGTCCATGAGCGCGGTCATCCGCAAGCGTCGGTTCGGGTTCTCGGCGGCGCACGTCGAGAGGAACTGCTCGAGTGCACCCTTGCCTGCGCGGCCCTCCGCGAACTTCTTCGCGAACTCGGCGCGCTGGTCGAAGCGGATCTGCCGGCCGGCGATCGTCGCCCAGAACCGCTGCTCGTCGTCGTCGAGGTACTTCGGGTCGATCCGCTGCCACTCGCGCTGGATGACCGCGAGCCTGCGCGCGACGTCCGGCGTCACTGGGACGAGCCACGGGACCGGGGAGAGCTTGCGCCGCGCCCGCCGCTGCTGGCGCCGGCGTGGTGCGGGCGTGACGCGTGCGCCCTCGCGGTAGAAGTCGGAGTCGAGCAGCGCGTGCAGGGAGACGACGCGCTCGGAATGCGTCGCGCTTTTCGGCACGAAGTCCACGACGACGCCCGCCTCCTTGCGCGGATGAATGCGCATGATCCGGCCGATCCGCTGCTGGTAGACGCGCCGCGAGGCCGTCGGCGCGAGGTGCATGCACACCGTCGCCCGTGGTGAGTTCCACCCCTCGGCGAGGAGCATCGCGTTGATGAGGACGTTGATCTCGCCCCGCTCGTACGCGGCCAGCGTCTCCGCGAGGCGAGCGGGCGGAGTGCGCCCGGAGACGGCCTCGGCCTTGAGACCGGCGGCGCGGAACTCCTGTGCCAGGTTGTAGGCGTGCTCGACGCCGGCGGCGTAGACAATGCCCGGCGTCGAGCCGAAACGCTCGCGGTACAGGCTCGCCGCGGCCTGGTTCAGTGCCTGGTGGTCGAGGGCGGCTGCCAGAGCTCGCTCCTCGAAGTCGCCTCCGACGATGGGCACCGAGTTGATGGCAGCGGCCGGCGGCACTCGGAGACAGCGGAGAGGCGCGATCAGGCCGCGCCGTGCAGCGTCGCCGAGGGGCAGGTCGTCGACCGAGGCTGGGAAGACGTCCGAGACCTGCTTCGCGATGAGCTGCTCGGTGGCGGTCATGCCGATGTACAGCGGCTCCGCGAAGGCGCGGATCGCTCCGCTCGTCTTCTCGCCGAGCGCGGTATGCGCCTCGTCGCAGATGACGAGGTGGTACGCGTTGCGGTCGAGCTCGACGCCGTGTCGCGCGAACCAGGCGTAGGTCTGGATCGTGATCGGGTCCGGGGTCGTGGGCGCTGTGCCCGAGACGATCGGGTCGGTGAACCGCTCGCCGTACCCCTCCGTCGTGAGGTCGCGTTTGAACTGCGCGACGAGGAGGCGCCGGTGCGTCAGGATCAGGATGCCGAGGTGGCGGGCGGCCTCGACGAACCCGGCGGCTGCGATCGTCTTCCCCGACGCAGTCGGGTGACGGAACCGGTAGCGGCGAACTGCCCCCGGGTCGGTACCAAGGAGATCCTCCGCCTCGAGCGGCTCCTCGACGAAGCCCGCGTCGAAGTCGTCGTCAGCGTCTTCGTCGAGCTCGACCTCGGCGACGGCGCCGTTGCCCGCGCCGTGTCCGTTCCCGTTCTCGTCCGCGGCCCGCTGCGTCGCGGCGATGAGCTCCGCGAGCATCCCGGCCAGCGCGTCGACCTGATGACGGCGGAGCTCGGTGCCAGAAGCGGTGCGCGGCGTGTCCTCGGTGAGGACGCGCTCGAGGCCGAGCATGAGCCCGTAGCGAACTTTCCAGCGCGCGGACGGCGTCGTCAGGCCGGTATCCATCTCCGCGAGGGCGTCGTCGAGCGCCGCGCGGCGCGCGGTGCCCGGGGCGAGCGCCTGGAGGGGATCCTCGTCCGGCTGCAGGAACGGCTCGCCGAACCAGGACTCGGCTTTACGGGCCGCAGCGGTCAGGTTCTCGGATGTGTCCGACGTCAGCGCCGGGATGGTCGTAGCCTCGTGCATTCAGGCAGCACGTCGTACCGTGCCGCTCCTTCCGAAGAGTTGCGCTCGCCCGATGTGACCGGCGAGCGGGACCGCCAGAGCATACCTCAGCATCGGACGGAAGGGGTCAGGAGCGCGTGCCGAACTCGGCGAGCGGGCGCCCGACGACGCGCTGCGAGACGCCCGTCTGGTCGAGGTGCTTCGTGATCCCGCCGAGCCAGAACGGGAAGCCGGCGCCCAGGAGGAGGCACGTGTCGATGTCCGCCGCCTCGGCGACGACGCCATCCTCGAGGATGTGGCGCGACTCGTCGGCCAGCGCCTCGAGCACCGCCGCATGGAGCTCCTCCACGGAGCGGGGGGTGTTCTCGACGACGACGACATCCCCGCCCTCCGCGAGGCTCTCGAGGGTCCTCGAGAGCGGGAAGCGATCCGGCCACGCGTCGTGCAGCTGATGTCGCACGTGGTTCGCGACCTTCGGGCCGACGAGCTGCAGTAGGACGGAGGGGGCCATCGGGAGCCCCATCCGGAGCACGGCCTCGTCGGTCTCCTCGACCGTGTTGCCGCGGTCGAGCGCTTCCGTGATCACGCAACCCTGGCGGCCGAGCAGGCGGTTGACGACGAACGCGGTTGCGTCCTGGACGAGGACGCCCGTCTTGCGAAGCTTCCTCGTGACCGCCCACGCGGTGGCCACCGAGACGTCGTCGGTCGCGTGCGTGCGCACGAGCTCGACGAGGGGCAGCACGGCCACGGGGTTGAAGAAGTGCATCCCCACGACCCGCTCGGGATGCTCGAGGCTCGAGCCCATCTCGGTGACGGACAGGGACGAGGTGTTCGTCGCGAGGATGCATTCCGGCGGAACGACGCGCTCGAGCTCGGCGAGGACCGCCTTCTTCACGTCGATCTCCTCGAAGACCGCCTCGATGACGAGATCGCAGCCCGCGAACACGTCGAACCCCGTGTCTCCGGACACGACCGAGCCGAGGAACCGCGCTTTCCCCTCGCCCAGACGGCCGCGCTTCACGAGATCGGCGAGCTCGTCGCGGATCCAGGCGATTCCATCGTCCACCTGCTCCTGTGTGAGGTCCCGCATGACGACGGGCACCTCGAGACGGCGCAGGAAGAGCAGCGCGAGCTGGCGGGCCATCAGTCCCGCGCCGACGACTCCGACCTTCTGGACGCGTCGCGGCTCGGCGCCGGGAATCCCGACGCCACGCTTCGCGCGCCGCTCGACGAGGTTGAAGGCGTACACGGACGCCTGAGCCTCGGGGCCGGGGAGGAGGTCGGCGAGCGCGTCCTCCTCGGCGCGATATCCGTCCTCCAGCGGCCAGGTTGCGGCTCCTTCGATGAGATCGAGTGCGCGATACGGCGCCGGGGCGGCTCCGTGCACCTGGCCGTCGAGGCGCGAGCGCGCCTTCCGGCACACCTCGGCGACGTCCGCGAGATCGGCCGCCGGACGCCGCTTGCCGGGTCCCTCTTCCACCTTCTCGAGCAGGAACGCGAGCGAGTCGTCGACGAACTCGGCCGGATCGAAGAGGGCGTCGGCGAAGCCGGCAGCGAGCGCCTGCTGCGCGCCGAGCATCCGGTTCTGACGGAGCGGGTTCTCGACGATGAACCGCACGGCCTCCTCCGCGCCGACGAGCTGGGGCACGAGCTGCGTCCCTCCCCACCCCGGGATCAGGCCGAGAAAGACCTCCGGACAGGCAAAGTGCCGGACGGACGACGCGATCGTGCGGTAGTCGCAGTGCAGCGCGATCTCGACCCCTCCGCCGAGTGCGGCGCCGTTGATCGCCGCGACGGTCACGAACGGCAGCTCGCGGATCCGGCCGAACAGCTCGTGGCCGGCCTGCCCGCCGAGCCGTGCGCGTTCGGGCGTTATCTCGCCGAACTCGCCGATGTCGGCTCCGACCGCGAAGACGAACGGCTTGCCGGTGAGGAGCAGTCCACGCCAGTCGCGGGAGCGCAGTTGATCGAGGACACCCTCCAGGGAGCGCAACGCTTCCTCGCCGAACGTGTTCGGCTTCTGCCAGTCCTCGTCGTTGTCCATCGTGACGAGCGCGATCGGGCCGGCGCGCGTGAAGACCTTCTGGAGCTTGAACCGCGTGGGCGCGCTAGCCACCGTTCTGCAGGTTCTCCCAGAGAATCGCGGCGCCCATGCCCATGCCGATGCAGAGCGCGGTGAGCCCGTAACGCGATCCGGGCCGGTCGCGGAACCCGCGGGCGAGCTGCGCCATGAGGCGCACGCCGGTCGCCGCGAGCGGGTGTCCGCACGCGATGGCCCCGCCGTAGGGGTTGAGTCGCGGATCGTCGGCCGCCACGCCGACGCCGTCGCACCACGTCAGCACCTGGACGGCGAAGGGCTCGTTCAGCTCGAAGAGGTCGATCTCCTCGATTCCGATGCCTGCCCGAGCCAGCACCTTCTCGGTGGCGGGGACGGGCCCGAGACCCATCAAGTGGGGTGTCACTCCGGCGTATGCGAACCCGACCATCCGCATCTTCGGCTCGAGCCCGAGCTCCGCGGCTGCCTCGGCCGATGCGACGAGCGCCGCGGTCGCGCCATCGGTCAGCCCCGCCGAGTTTCCGGCGGTCACGCGCCCACCTGCGCGGAAGGGTGTGCGGAGCGTCGCGAGCCCTTCCATCGTCGTATCCGGCCTGAGGAACTGGTCGCGGTCGGCGATCGTCCACCCCTCGCCCGTGAAGACCGACATCGGCACGACGATGTCGTCCATCACGCCTTCGGCCCAGGCTTGGCCGGCACGCCGCTGCGACTCGACCGCGTAGGAATCGGCCGATTCCCTGGTGAGGTGCGGGAACTCGTCGTGGAGGTTCTCGGCCGTCTGACCCATGACGGCGGCAGACTCGTCGATCAGGCG
>DASTYQ010000106.1:0-6741 GCA_035764775.1 Gaiellaceae bacterium | reverse complement strand
CGGCGTGACCGACTCGGTGACGCTCTTCATGAACGAGCTCGGCAAGTACGAGCTGCTCACCGCCCCCGACGAGGTTGCGCTCGCGAAGCGGATCGAGCGGGGCGACGTGCAGGCGAAGGAGCGCATGATCAACTCCAACCTTCGGCTCGTCGTCTCGATCGCGAAGCGGTATCGCGGGCACGGCGTGTCGTTCGGCGACCTGATCCAGGAAGGGGTCATCGGTCTCAACCGGGCGGTCGAGAAGTTCGACTGGCGCAAGGGGTTCAAGTTCTCGACGTACGCGACCTGGTGGATTCGCCAGGCGTGTCAGCGCGCGATCTCGAACCAGGGGCGGACGATCCGCGTTCCGGCACACGTGCACGAGCGCCGGATCAAGCTCGCGCGTCTCGCTCGCCAGTTCGAGATCGAGCACGGCCGCGAGCCGACCGAGCAGGAACTCGCCGAGATGAGCGGCTACGAGGAGCAGCATGTCGTCGAGGCGCTCAGCGCGGTCGAGGCGTCCGTCTCGCTGAACCAGGCCGTGGGCGACGACGGCGACGGAGAGCTCGGCGACCTCTTCGCGGATCCCGACGCCGTCGATCCGAGCGAGGAGGCGGGAGACGTCATGCGGCAGCTCGCAGTTCAGAAGGCGCTGCACGAGCTGCCCGAGCGCGAGCGACGGCTTCTCGAGCTTCGATTCGGGTTCGACGGCGAGCAGCACTCGCTCGACGCCATCGCCCGCGAGCTCGGCGTGTCACGCGAGCGGGCACGTCAGCTCGAGCGGCAGGCGCTGGGACGGCTGGAGACGACGCTGCAGGGCGTCGTCGAAGCCTCCGGCGACGAGCTCGCCGAGTCGGCCTGAAACGTCGTCCGGCGGAGAGCCCTGCGCGGCTCTCCGCCGGGCGCCTCCCGCACACGATCCGGGGTTTCTCCGGATGCGCCGTCCGGGATCGGCGGGCGATCATGGATGCGAGAAAGGAGGGAAGGATGGCCACTATCGTCAAGTGGGCTCCTTTCCAGGATCTCGACGTCTTCGAGCGCCGCATGCGGCGGATGCTCGAGGACTGGGGCGTCGCTCCGGCACCACTTCCTGCCGCCGACGTCTACGAGACCGAGAAGGAGCTCGTCGTCGAGCTCGACGTCCCCGGGTACGAGGAGAAGGAGCTCGCACTCGAGGTCACCGATCATATGCTCACGATCACGGGTGAGCAGAAGGCCGACAAGGAGGCGAAGGAGAAGAACTTCTACCTCCACGAGCGGCTCGAGAAGCACTTCGAGCGCCGGTTCACGCTCCCTGCCGAGGTGGACACCGCCAAGATCGACGCCACGTTCCGCACGGGCGTCCTCGAGGTGCACATCCCGAAGATCGAGCAGGCGAAGGCTCGCAAGATCGCCATCAAGGCGTAGCCTCGCCGTGGAGGTACGCGCCCGGCCCCCCGCCGGGCGCGTCCCATCGGCGAACTCGCTTCAGCCGATCCTGTACTGCTCGAGGGCGTCGAAGTCGGGCGTGGCGCCGAGGCCCGGCCCCGGCGGCGGCGAGATCGTCCCGTCCGCTCCGACCTCGAGCACGACGGGGAGGAGCCAGTCGCGGCGCGCCGCCGACCATGCGGGCGGATCGAGAGGAACCTCGAGGTACGGACACGTTGAGAAGGCGAGCGCGGCGTGGAGGTTCGCGAGCAACCCGTATCCGTTCGACCACGTGTGCGGGCTCCACGTCCGGTCGAGCTCCGAGGCGAGCCTCGCGATCCGCCGCGCTCCGACGAACCCTCCCGAGAGCACGACGTCGGGCTGTACGACCGCGACCGCGCCGGTGGCCAGGAGTGCTCGCGCCTCCGCGTCGGTACGCACCATCTCGCCGGCGGCGACGCGCACCCCGGTGGCTTGCGCGAGTGCCCTGTAGCCGTCGAGATCGTCGGTCGCCAGAGGCTCCTCGAGCCAGTACACCCCGAACTGCTCGAGCTCGCGCGCGAACTCGACGGCGGTCGTCCGGCCCCAGCGCGGGGTGAGGTCGCCCGGCATGCGCCAGCCCTGGTTCGCGTCCACCATGAGGTCGAGCTCGGGAAGCTGCTCGCGAACGGCGGCGATGACGGGCAGATCGACGCGCCAGTCCTGCGAGTGGAGCCTGAGCTTCACTGCGCGCACTCCGGCGTCCCGCAGCGCGGCGCAGCGGCGGACGCGCTCGTCGGCGTCGACGAGCTCGCCGCTCGACGCGTACGCGAGGATCCGGTCGCGCTCGCCGCCGAGCAGGTGCCAGGCGGGCTCGTCCCGGGCGCGTCCGAGGAGATCCCACACCGCGACCTCGACGATCCAGTTGCGTCCGTGGTGGAAATCGACGGTCTCGACGATCCCGTGAACGGCCTCCGTGTCGGACGCGTCCCGTCCCACGAGGAGCCGCTCGAGCAGCGCTCGGTCGGGGACCGCGTCGCCGCTCGCGTAGCCCTCGGTTCCGTCGTCGGAGCGGACGACCACGATCGTCGCTTCCTGCGCCGTCCTCGGGACGGGGTCCCAGGCGGCGCGGAACGGTGGATCGAGCGGGTACCGGTACCGTCGCGTCTCGATCGAGGCGATGTTCACTCGCCGGCGTAGAACGGGTTGCGAAGGGCGTCACGCCGCTCGACGAGTGCCGCCGCAGCTTCGGGGTCGCGGCCCTCCACGCACACGCCGATCGCCTTGCGCGTCGCCGCGCGGCTCGCCTCGCGCACGGCCGTCTCGTCGTCCGCGGCCGGATCCACCCACACCGCGACGAGGACGAGCAGGTCGCCGCTCGGCTCGAGCAACCCGTGTGCGACCGCATCCAGCACGCCCTGGCCGATGCCGAGCTGGGCCGCGCCCCAGGTCATCGTCTGGTGGTCGTTCTCGAGCGCGGTCGCCTTGTTCATCATCAAGGTCGGCGGCCACACGGGCTCGTACTCGGCCTGGGTCGGCCCCACGCAGACGAGCACGGGCATGTGTCCCGGCGTCGGGTGGGCGAACATGGAGATCGCGGCGGCCGCCGTGGGACTTCCGCGTCGCGCGAGGACGACGTTCACGTGCGAGCCGTTCGGCGCCTCGCCGCTCCAGCCCTCGCCGATCCGCCCGTCGAGGTCGTCGAGGCTCATGGTTCCAACACCACGCGCAGGGCCTCACCCGACTGCATGAGCTCGAACCCTCGGCCGGCCTCCTCGAGCGGCAAGCGGTGCGAGACGAGCCGGTCGAGCGGAAGGTCGCCTCGGCGATAGCGCTCGAGCGTGTCCGGGAAGTCGCGCTCGGGCTTCGACGAACCGTAGATCGAGCCCAGAACACGCCGCTCCATGCGCGGGATGGTCGCTGCCGGGAGGGACAGCACGGCATCCGCCCGGGGGATCCCGATGAGCACGGCCGCGCCGCGCGTCCGTGTCGAGAGGAACGCTGTCTCCATCGCCTCGGGACGTCCCGTGGCCTCGAGCGCATAGTCGACACCGCCGCCCGACGCCTCCCGGACGGCCTCCGCCGTCTGCGCTGCGCTGTGCTGCCAGAGGACGGTGCCCGTCGCGCCGAAGCTGCGGGCGACCTCGAGCTTGCCGGGCGCCGCGTCGACGGCGACCACTGGTTCCGCGCCCGCGGCGACTGCCGCCATGAGCGCCGAGAGACCGACGCCGCCGCAGCCGATCACGGCGACCCGATCACCACGCTCGACCCCGGCGGTTCGCCAGACCGCGCCGACACCCGTGGTCACCGCGCAGCCGACGAGGGCGGCGACGTCGAACGGGATGTCGTCGCCGATCTTCACGCAGGAGCGCTCGGGCACGACGCACGCCTCCGCGAACGTCGAGAGGAAGGAGTAGTGGAACACGGGCTCACCGTCGCGCGAGAGCCGAGGCGTGCCGTCCATGAGCCCTCCGGTTCCCATCGCCGGCCACATCGTCGAGCAGAGCTGCGGCAGGTCGCGGCGGCACTCGGGGCACTCTCCGCAGGAGGGCGCCCACGACAGCGCGACGTGATCGCCGACCGCGACTCGCGTCACACCTGCGCCGACCGCTTCGACGACGCCGGCGCCCTCGTGCCCGAGCACGCACGGGCAGGGGTTCTCGGCCGTACCGTCGACGGCGTTCCAGTCCGAGTGGCAGACCCCGCTCGCATGCAGGCGGACGAGGACCTCTTCCGGGCCGGGCGGAGCGAGCTCGAGCTCGCTCGGCGTGAGCGGTCCTCCTGTCGCCTCGAGCACCACGGCACGGATCCTCACGCCGTCGCCGTCTCCTTCGACTGCAGACGCCGGAGCTCGTCGATCGGGATGTGGCAGCGCATGTGGTGGCCCTCCTCGACCTCGACGAGCGGCGGCTCCGTCTGCTCGCAGATCGCGCCGAGGTTCCGCGGGCAGCGCGTGTGGAACACGCAGCCGGACGGAGGAGAGGCGGCGCTCGGGATGTCGCCCTCGAGCCGGATCCGGTCGCGACCGCCTCCGTCGATGGTCGGAACGGCGGAAAGCAGCGCCTCCGTGTACGGGTGGTGCGGTCCGTCGAAGACGACGTCCGCGGGGCCGAGCTCCTGCACGCGGCCGAGATAGAGGACGGCGATGCGGTCCGAGATGTAGCGGACGACGCCGAGGTCGTGCGAGATGAAGAGGTACGCCACCTGCTTCTCCGCCTGCAGCTCGACGAGGAGGTTGAGGATCGCCGCCTGCACCGAGACGTCGAGTGCGGAGGTCGGCTCGTCGCAGACGACGAGCTTCGGATCGCCGGCGAACGCGCGGGCGATCGCGACTCGTTGCTTCAGACCGCCGGAGAGCTGCACGGGCTTCTGCGTCAGCGTGCGCTCGGTCAGGCGCACGCGGTGCGCGAGATCGTGGACCCGGGTTTCCGCCGCCGACCCGCCGACCGCCGCGAGCTTCTTGAGCGAGCGCAGCAGGATGCGGCGCACCGAATGGCGCCGGTTCAGCGCCGAGTCGGGGTTCTGGAACACGATCTGCAGCGCGCGCAACTCCTCGCGCGAGCGCTTCCGATAGCTCTCCGGCAGCGGAACATCTTCGAGGAGCGCCGTCCCCGCAGTCGGCGGGACGATCCCGAGCAGCGTCCGGGCCAGCGTCGTCTTGCCGCTGCCCGACTCGCCGACGAGTCCCAGGGTCTCGCCGGGCCAGATCGCCGCGCTGACCTCCGTCAGCGCGTGCACCTCGTGTCCGCGTTGCTTGAAGACCTTCGAGAGCTCTTCGATGCGGATCAGCGGTGCCGTCGCCCGGTCGACTCGCGGGAGCGCCAGGTCTGCCGCCGCGGCGCGTGGGAGCTGCGGGGCGCGCTCGTGGTACCAGCACCTGCTCTCGTGTCCTCCCTCGATCGTGATGAGCGGCGGCTCCTCGGCGTGGCAGCGCTCGTCGGCGAGCGCGCAGCGGTCCGCGAAGACGCATCCCGGGAGGTCTGTCCCGAGCGCGGGCAGGAATCCGGGGATCGTGTCGAGGCGGCCGTGGTCCTTCCGTACACCGCCACGCGGGATGCAGCGCAGGAGCCCGACCGTGTACGGGTGCCGTGGGTCGCGCAGCACCGTCTCCACCGGCCCCTCCTCGACGAGGCGGCCGGCGTAGAGCACGCCGACGCGCGAGCACATCTTCGCGATGACCCCGAGGTTGTGGCTGATGAAGAGGACGGACGTGTGCAGCTCGCGCTGGAGCTGCGACACGAGATCGAGCACCTCGGCCTCGACTGTCGCGTCGAGCCCGGTGGTGGGCTCGTCGAGGACGAGCAGTGCCGGGTTCTTCGCCAGCGCCATCGCGATCACGACCCGCTGTTGCATCCCGCCCGAGAGCTGGTGCGGATAACGGGCCATCACCGAGGACGGGTCGACGATGTGGACGTGGGCGAGCGCCTCGCGCGTCCGTTCGCGCGCCGTGCGCGCAGAAGCTCCGAGGACGGTGAACGCCTCCGCGACCTGGTCGCCAACGCGGATCGACGGATTCAGTGCGCCACCGGGGTTCTGGTAGACCATCGAGACCGTCTCTGCGCGATACCTGCGCAGGCCTCCGCCGCGAAGCCCGAGCACGTCCGTTCCCGCGACGGAGATCGTGCCGCGGGACACGCGGCCGTTCCGCGCGAGGTAGCGCACGATCGCCAGCGCCGCGGTCGACTTCCCGCAGCCCGACTCGCCGACGAGCCCATACGACTCGCCGCGGCCGACCTCGAGCGAGACGCCGCGGAGTACGGGGCGGTCGACGCCGCGGACGCGGTACACGACGTCGAGGTCGCGGAGACTCAGAGCCGCATCGGTCACCGCTCGAGCACCTGCTGGATCGAGTCCGACACGAGGTTCACGGCGACGACGAGCGACGCGATCGCGAGCGCGGGGAAGAGCACGGTCCACCACGAGTCCGCCAGGTACGGATAGTTGTCCGCGATCTGCACGGCCCAGTCGGGCGACGGCGGCTGCAACCCGAAGCCGATGAACGTGAGCGTCGCAACCGCGAAGATCGCGTAGCCGAGGCGAATCGTGGCCTCGACGAGGATCGGCGGCATCACGTTCGGAAGGACCTCCGCGAACATGACGTAGAGCGAGTTCTCGCCGCGCAGCCGGGCCGCTTCCACGTAATCGAGCTGGGCCTCGCCGAGGACGGCCGCGCGTACGGTGCGCGCGATGATCGGGGAGAACACGATCGCGATCACCACGGTCACCGACCAGACGGATCGGCTTCCGAGCGAGGCGACCACCGTCACCGCGAGCACGATCAACGGGATCGCGAGCACCGCGTCGATGACGCGGCTGATCGTGTCGTCGGCAATCCCGCGTAGGTAACCGGTGACGAGCCCGAGGATCGTCCCGAAG
>DASTYQ010000105.1:0-5360 GCA_035764775.1 Gaiellaceae bacterium | reverse complement strand
CACTACTCGGCGCTCGGCTACTCCGCCGGCGACGTCCTCTCCACGGGGACGGTCTCGGGGGTCGCCGGCTTCTCCCCCGACGCGGCGTCGCTGTACCTCAGGCCGGGCGACGTGATGGAGTGCGAGATCGAGCGGATCGGTGTCCTGCGCAACCCCGTCGTCTCGTGGGAGGAGGCACACGGCGAGCCCGCGCCTCCGCGTGTGCGCTGGTGAGGCGCGGCGACGCTGACCTGAGCATCCTCGTGGGTGCCGTCGGGTTGTCGGCGCTCGGTGACTGGATCGCCCTCGTACCGCTGACGATCCACCTGCAAGAGGCGACGGACTCGGGGATGACGATTGCCCTGTTGTACTTCGCGATCTGGGCGCCGTCGGTGGTGCTCGCTGGTCCGGCGGGGCTCCTCGCAGATCGCTTCGACCCTCGCCGCGTGCTGCTCCTCGTTTCGCTCGGACAGGCTGTCGTGGCCGTCGGATTGGCCTTCGTCGCCGGTACCGGGGTCATCCTCGGCCTCGCCGTGCTCCTCGGCATCGGCTTTGCCGTCGCGCAGCCCGCCGAGTTCGCGCTCGTCCCGCGTGTCGCGGGGGAGGCTCGGCTTGCCGTCGCGAACGGAAGGGTTGAGACAGCTCGCTACGCCGGCTTCGCCGTCGGACCGCTGCTCGGCGGGGTGCTCGCGGCGGCGGGCGGCCTCGAGGTCGCGATGCTCGTCAACGCCGCGACGTTCCTCGTGGTCGGGTTGGCGGCGATCGTCGTCCGCTGTCCGCACTCCGAGTTCTGCCTCGCGCCCGAGCCAGCTGTCGGACGCGCCTGGTCCGGCGCGAAGTACCTCGTACAGGACCGGCTGCTCGGCGTCGTGATGACGGTGGCGTTCGTGTCGCTGCTCTTCATGACCACGAACTGGGCTGCGAACGTGTTCTTCGCAAAGGACGATCTCGGGCTCGGAAACGTCGGGTACGGCCTCTTGCTCACCAGCTGGACCGTGGGGATGGTGCTCGGCGCGACGCTGCTATCGCGTCGCGTCGCGTCGGGCGTGCTCGCGGTCGGGGCGGTTGTGGCGATCGTCGTCCAGGGAGCGGGGCTTGCCGGTCCGGCGGTGTGGCTCGTACCTGCGCTCGCATTCGCGTTCTTCTTCGTCGGCGGACTCGCGCACGGCACGAAAAACGTGCTCGTTCGGACTCTGATCCACGAGCGTGTCCCGAGCTCGCTCCACGGCAGGGCCTTCGCCGCGTACAACGGGCTGCGAAACGGAGCCGAGCTCGTCGCCCTCGTCGCGGGCGGGCTGCTCGTGGGTGCGATCGGAGCGCGCTGGACGATGCTCGTGGCCGGCGCAGTTCCGATGCTCGCCGGCCTCGTGGCACTCGCGGTCAGCCGGCGGCATCTGGTCGAGCCGACCGTGAGCGAGGCACAGGCATAGTCGTTGGTAGCGTCCGCGTCGTGGCCGAGGACTTTCGCGTCGAGGTCGATCTGGACGACGAGGCGCACGGCTATCCGCTTCGCGAGCGCCTCCGCGCGCTGAACCTGGACGACGAGGCGCGCGGGCGCCTCGGTGGGAACGTCGTCGTGACACGTGACGGGCCGCGCGTCTTCGCCTACACCTCGACCGAGCCCCAGGCTCGTGAGGCGGAACGCGTCCTGCGCGAGCTCGTCAGCGACGAGGAGCTGAGCGCCGACGTCCGGGTGACGCGCTGGCACCCCGTGGCCGAGGAATGGAGAGACGCGTCGCTTCCGCTCCCGAGCACGCCCTCGGGCGAGGAGCGCGAGTACGAGGAACGAGAGGCCGCGGAGAGGCGTGAGACCGAAGCCGAAGGGACGTTCGACTGGCACGTCGTCGTCGAGCTACAGACGCGGGACGCGGCACGGGATCTCGCCCAAAGCCTCTCGCGGGAGGGCCTGGCCGCGAAGCGTCGCTGGCGCTTCGTGACGGTCGGAGCGGTGACCGAGGAGCGCGCCGAGGAGCTCGCGGAGCGCCTTCGCGGGGAGCTCGGCGAGTCGGCCGAGGTACGCGTCGAGGCGGACCTCGGCGACGTCGCGTTCGGCCCGTTCCAGTTCATCGGCTTCTGACGGATGGGCTGGTCGCGCGACGACGCGAAGCTCGAGCGCGTGCGCGCGCTCATGGCCGAGCACGACCTCGACGCGCTCGTCGTGCGCGCGTCCGACAACGTCCTCTACCTGACGAACTTCTGGGGGATGAAGGGCTACGACGCCTGCGTCTTTCCGCGCGAGGGCGAGCCGGTGCTGATCTGCCTCGAGGCCTCCGAGGAGGACGCTGACCGCAGCGCGTGGACGACGGACGTGCGTCTCTTCAAAGGCTACGACGAACGCGATCCCCGGCCGCCGAACGCGCGCGTGCTGGAGCTCGCGCGTGAGGCTGCGAGCGGATACGGACGCGTCGGTCTCGAGCTCACGCTCGGGACGCAGGCCGCGGACAGGATGGTCGGCGAGCCGACGACCTTCACCGCGGAGTGGTTCACGGCATTCGGAGACGTCGCCGACGCCACGCCGCTGCTCGCCGCGGCGCGAGCGTTCAAGTCCGAGCAGGAGATCGAGCGCATGCGACTCGCGAACGACATCGCCGCCGCCGCGATGGAGCACTGCAAGCTCGTCATCGAGCCCGGGATGAGCGAGGCGCAGATCGCGGCGGAGTGGGAGGGGTTCGTGCACGGCGAGGGGACCGGCTGGGAGGACAAGGTCGAGCTCGCGCTCGGTTTCTCGCTCGTCTGGTCGGGGCCAGGCATCAAGACGTTCACCGCGACCACGTCGCGGCCCGTCGTCGAAGGCGAGCCGACCCTCTTCGAGATCTGGGTCTGCACGGACGGCTACTGGTGCGACCACACGAAGAACCTGGTCGTGGGCGACCTCAGCATGGAGTACGGCGAGCTGGAGCGTGGCCTGATGCAGGTCTACGACGACGCGCTCGAGTACGTGCAGCCCGGTGCGAGCCTCGCGGAGCTCGACCGGCTGATCCGCGAGGGGATCACCGGCATCGGCTTTCCGGGCCAGCCCTCGCATCCGATCTGCCACGGCGTCGGCGCGCGGGCGCACGAGCCGCCGTACGCACATCAGGCCGGCAGCGGCGAGATCGCGGCCGGAATGGTGCTTGCAATCGAGCCAGGATGCTATATCGAAGGCGGAGGCGGCCTCCGCGTGGAGGACAACTTCCTCGTCACCGAATCGGGCGCGGAGAAGCTCTCTCCGTTCCCGGATGGGATAGTCACCACGTGACGCTGGACCGCTCGAAGCTGTGGACCGGCGACCTCAACGCCAAGGCGCTCGAGCCGCAACCCCGCGTGACCGTCGGCCTCTACGACACGACGCTGCGCGACGGTGAGCAAACCGTCGGAGTCGTATTCTCGCCAGAGCAAAAACTAGAAATCGCAAGCGCGCTGTCCGCGGCCGGAGTCGACCGGATCGAGGCCGGCTTTCCGCGCGTCTCGGAGGACGACGCGAAGGCGATCTCGCTCATCCTCGGGGCCGGCCTCGAGGCGGAGATCTGGGGTTTCTCGCGTGCTGTACGCGCCGATGTCGAGGCGCTCGTCGAGCTCGGGCTGCGCGCGTCGGTGATCGAGAGCCCGATCTCCGACGGAAAGCTCGCCGCGCTCGGCGTCTCGCGCGAGGCGATGCTCGAGCGGATCCGGGCGGCGGTGTCGTTCGCAGCGGGCGAAGGCATCCGCGTCGCGTTCTTCGGGGTCGACTCGTCGCGGGCCGACCTCGAGTTCGTCCGCCGCGTCTACGAGTCCGCCGTCGAGGCCGGCGCGCAGGAGGTCGTCGTCGTCGACACGCTCGGGATCGCCACACCTGAAGCTGCCGCATTCCTGGTGAACGAGGTCGTCGAGCGGCTCGACTATGCCGTGCCCGTCCACTGGCACGGCCACGACGACTTCGGTCTCGCGACCGCCGCAGCAGTCGCCGCCGTCCAGGCCGGAGCGACCTGGATCCAGGGGACGGTCAACGGGATGGGCGAGCGGGCAGGCAACGCGGACCTCGTCGAGGTCGCGCTCGCACTCGAGGCGCTGTACGGGATCCGGACGCGGCTCGACCTCGGGCAAGCCCGGACGCTCGGAAGGCTCGTGCAGGAGTTCGCCGGGACACCGCTCGCCGCGTGGAAGCCGGTGACCGGGGACAACCTCTTCATCCGCGAGTCGGGGGCGGTCGCCGCGCAGTTCCACGACCCGCCGGCGATCGAGCCGTATGCCTCCGACCTCGTCGCGGCCGCACGCGGGATCGTCCTCGGGAAGAAGAGCGGCCTCGACTCGATCCGGATCAAGGTCGCGGAGCTCGGTCTCGACGTCCCCGAGGAGCGCTTCCCGCAGCTGCTCGACGCGGTCAAGCGGGCGGGGACGAAGAAGGGCGGGCTCGTCAGCGACGCCGAGTTCAGACGCATTGCCTCACGAGTGAAGAACGCGCGAAGTTGACTGACATGTCACCGCGCTGAGATACTCGCGAGGCAGCGTGGAACGGGTCTGCATCGTCGGGGCGGGCGTCATCGGGAGTCTCTTCGCGGGTCATCTCGCCCGCGTGTGCGAGGTCTCCGTGCTTACCCGACGCCGCGAACACGCCGAGGCGCTGAATGCAGCGGGACTCCGCGTCAGCGGGAGGAGCGACCATCACGCCCAGGTCGTCGCGAGCGACGATCCGGGCGCGCTCCCCGCGTTCGACGTCGCGATCGTGGCGACGAAGGCGTCAGGCCTCGAGCCGGCAGTCCGCTCGCTCGAGGGCCGCTTCGCGGACGCAACGATCGTCACCGTGCTCAACGGGATCGGGGCCGAGGAGATCGTCCGCGAGCACGGGTCGTGGTCGATCGTCTCCGGCGTGACGTTCATGAGCGGCACTCGGCACTCGGACACGCACGTCGAGTACATCCTCGACACGGAGACCTGGCTCGGCCCGTACGAGGACACGCCGTTCGAGACGGTGCAGGACATCGCGGACACGATCGTGGCGGCGGGTCTGAAGGCCGAGGCGCTTCCTGACCTCCGGCCCGCCCAGTGGTCGAAGCTGATCTTCAACGCATCCGTCAACCCGACCGCGGCGCTGACGGGTCTTCGGCACGACTTCCACTTCGCCGAGGAGTCCGAGCCGGGCGACCTCGGCCACCTCGTCCACGGTCTCGTCGACGAGGGGAAGGCGGTCGCTGCGGCCGCGGGCATCGAGCTGCACGACGACCCGTGGGAGATGAACGTGCTCGCGACCAACCGCGGCTGGGCGCACTACCCGTCCATGCTCGAGGACGTCGACGCTCGTCGGCAGACCGAGATCGAGCTGATCACGGGCTCGCTCGTTCGCGAGGCGGACCGGCACGAAGTACCCGTGCCGCTCCATCGATTGATGTACGCGCTCGTCAGAGGGAAGGAAGCATCGTGGCAGG
>DASTYQ010000104.1:0-7835 GCA_035764775.1 Gaiellaceae bacterium | reverse complement strand
CGCGTTGATGCGGTCCATACGGCCCATCCTTTCGTCGACGTCTGCGGCGGTCTCCGGCACTCTTAACGACCCGTCGCAGACTTTCAAGGGACTCAGCACGATTCCGTGACGGACCGCGTCGGACCCCGTTCCTAGACTGACTGGTTCGTGGCGAAGGTGACCGTCCAGTTCACGTGCGCGGAGTGCGGCACGACGTCGGGCCGCTGGCTCGGAAAGTGCCCCGGCTGCGGCGCATTCGGCAGCCTCGTGGAGGAGCTTCACGGATCCTCGACCGACGTCGGAGGCGCCAAGCCGCTGAAGCCCGTGCCCCTCGGTGAGGTGCGATCCGAGGAGGCTGCGCGAATCTCGAGCGGCATTCCCGAGTTCGATCGCGTGCTCGGCGGCGGTCTGGTGCCTGGTTCGCTCGTACTCGTGGGGGGCGAGCCCGGCGTCGGCAAGTCGACGCTCCTGCTCGCCGCGCTCGGTGCCGTCTCCCGGGGCGGGCGGCGCGCACTGCTGGTCACGGGCGAGGAGTCGGCCGCCCAGGTGTCGCTGCGCGCCGCACGACTCGGCGGCACGGAGTCGGTTGAGATCCTCGCCGAGACCGAGCTCGACACCGTCTGCGCGACGCTCGAGGCCGAGAAGCCGGACGTGTGTGTGATCGACTCCGTCCAAACCCTGCACGCGGCCGGGCTCGGTTCGGCACCGGGCTCGGTCGCCCAGGTGCGCGAGGCGGCCGGCCGCCTGCTCCGGGTCGCGAAGGAGGCGGGCGTCGCGACCGTCCTCGTCGGGCACGTCACGAAGGACGGGGCTGTTGCGGGGCCTCGCGTCCTCGAGCATCTCGTGGACTGTGTGCTGCAGTTCGAGGGCGACCGCTACCACGAGCATCGCGTGCTTCGCGCCACGAAGAACCGCTTCGGCTCGACGAACGAGCTCGGCGTCTTCGAGATGACGGGAGCAGGGCTCGTCGGAGTCCCCGACCCGTCCGAGCTCTTCGGAACGACGCGCGCAGGCGAGGTCGGCGCCGCCGTCGGATGTGCGCTCGAGGGGACTCGTCCGATCCTGCTCGAGATCCAGGCGCTCGTCGCCCCGACCGAGCTCGCGATGCCGCGCCGCGTCGGCACGGGAGTGGATCCGAAGCGGCTCGCGATGATCGTCGCCGTCCTGGGCAGGCACGCTGGGGTCGCGCTTGCGAGCTCCGACGTGTTCGTCAACGTCGCCGGCGGCGTTCGCATCGAGGAGCCGGGCGCTGATCTCGCAATCGCCCTGGCGATCGCGTCGGCAGCGCGCGGCGTTCCCGTACGGGAGGGCGTTGCGGCGTTCGGCGAGATCGGCCTGACCGGCCGGCTGCGACCCGCGTCGCAGGCCGAGCGGCGGCTCGAGGAGTGCGCCAAGCTCGGCATCGCAATCGTGGTCGTCCCCGACGGCACGACGGCCCGAACGCCCGCGCGACTCGCGCCTGCCGAGACGTTGCGCGCCGCGCTGGCGGCCGGATTGGAGCCCAAAGCGCGCCCCCAGGAGGCGGCCGCCTAGGCTCCCGCGCCCGTTGCGCTTCCGTTAATCGCCTGTGAAGAACGCGCTATGATGTGAACCGGATGCCGGCAGGAAGACGCTGCCGGTTCTTTTTCGTCACGAGGCGGAAACAGCATTTCGTGAAGGCGACGGACACCGACATCGGGGAGGCCCTCTTGTTCGACATCGGCGACAAGGTCGTCTATCCGCACCACGGCGCGGGGACGGTGGTACGGAAGGAGAAGCGCGAGGTTCTGGGCGAGACGCGGGAGTACCTGACCATCCAGATCCTCCACAACGACATGACCGTGAACGTCCCCTGTGAGAACGCGGAACGGGTGGGGTTGAGAACGGTCATCGACCAGCGGACCGTCACGATGGTCGTGCGGACGCTGTCCGGCGGCTCGACCGAGATGCCGAAGAACTGGAACCGTCGCTTCAAGCACAACCGCGACAAGATGAAGACCGGGAACATCTTCGAGCTCGCGGAGGTCGTGCGGAACCTCGCCGTGCGCAACAACGAGAAGGGCCTCTCGACCGGCGAGAAGCAGATGTTCGTGAAGGCCAAGAAGATCCTCGCTTCCGAGCTCATGTACGCGAAGGACATGAACGAGGAGGAGGCCGCGGAGTGGCTCGACGACGTGCTCTCCAAGGCCGGACAGCCGAAGCCGAAGTCACGAGCGAAGCCGAAGGCCGCAACCGCGAGTGCGTAACGGCTCGGGCGGCTCCGAGGTCGGGGCCACCTGGGCGCTCATCGCCGCTGCCGGCTCGGGCGAGCGGCTCGGGATCGACCGTCCGAAGGCGTTTGCAAGCCTCGGTGGCCGGCCCCTGCTCGCCGAGAGTCTCGACCGGCTCGACCGCTGCGAGCTCGTCGATGCGATCGTCGTCGCCGCTCCACCGGGCTGGGAGGAGCCGGTGATCCTGCTCGCCGAGGAGCTCGCGGCGTCGAAGGTCGTTGCCTGTGTCACGGGGGGTGCGACGCGCGCCGAATCCGTGGCCGCCGCTCTGTTCGAAGTTCCGATCGGCGCACTGGTCGTGCTCGTGCACGACGCTGCTCGACCGCTCGTCACCGACGCCGTGGTCGAGCGTCTCGTGCGGCCACTGAGTGAGGGCTTCGACGGTGCCGTGCCCGCCCTTCCCGTCGCCGACACCCTGAAGCGCGTCCACGATGGCGCGGTCCTGGAGACCGTCGAGCGCGACAGTCTCGTCACCGCGCAGACGCCGCAGGCGTTTCTCGCTCCGGCGCTGCGGCGCGCCTTCTCCGGGGACTTCTCGGAGGCGACCGACTGCGCGTCGCTCGTCGAGCGCAGCGGAGGCCGCGTGGCGGTCGTCGACGGCGACCCGCGGCTGGTGAAGATCACGACCCCCGCCGACCTCGCGCTCGCCGAGTCGTGGCTCTGAAGGCGGTCGTGTTCGACGTCGGCGAGACGCTCGTCGACGAGGAGCGGTGGTGGCGCCATCTCGCTGACCGCGAGGGCCTCCAGGCACACGTCGTGTGGGCGGCGCTCGGCGTAACGATCGCGCGCGGCGAAGAGCACACGGCCCTCTGGGGGCACCTCGGCATCGAGCAGCCGCCGAGGTGGTGGAGCGCGATCCCGTACACGCTCGACGACCTCTATCCGGACGCGTGGGACTGTCTCGAGCGAGTCCGCGGCCTCGGTTATCGCGTGGGCGTCGTGGGGAACCAGACCGAGACGCTCGAGGCCTGGGCACGCGAGTCCGCACTTCCAGCCGACGTGATCTCGTCGTCGGCCACCCTCGGGGTGCGCAAGCCGGATCTCGCGTTCTTCGAGAAGGTCGCGAGTCTCGTGGGGCACGCCGCGACCGAGGTCGCCTACGTCGGCGACCGCGTCGACAACGACGTTCTCCCCGCGGCGGCCGCCGGCATGGTGGCCGTTCACATCCGTCGCGGGCCGTGGGGGCGCCTGCAGAAGACACCACCGGAGGCCGCGCTCGTGCTCGACGACCTCGCGTCGCTTCCCGACGCGCTAGCCTCGCTCGCCTGATGGACCTCCGCGTCGGGATCGGGTATGACGCGCACGCGTTCGAGGAGGGCGTTCCGCTCGTGCTCGGTGGTGTGTCGTTCGAGCATCCTCGCGGCCTTGCCGGCCACTCGGACGGGGACGTGATCGCCCACGCCCTGATCGACGCGATTCTCGGCGCCGCCAACCTCGGCGACATCGGGTCGCTCTTCCCCTCCGGCGACGAGCAGTACCGCGGCGCGTCGTCGCTCGACCTGCTCTGGGAGGCGTACCGCGAGGTCCGGGATGCCGGCTGGGAGCTCGTCAACGCCGACTGCATCCTCGTCGGCGAGGAGCCGCGCATCGCCGACGTCCGCGAGGAGATGTGCGCGCGCCTCGCGGGCGCCCTCGGCGTGAGCGCCGAGCTCCTCGCCGTGCGGGCGACGACGACCGACGGACTCGGTTTCAGCGGTCGCGGCGATGGCCTCGCGGCGCAAGCCGTGGCGCTGCTGCGGCGGTGAAGGTCGTCCGCTACGCGGATCGGCCCGACCTCCGGGAGCGTCGCTTCGAGGAGCTCGTCGTGCCGGCGTTCCCTGCGTACATGAACGAGAACGAGCCCGGGAACCTGTACTGGGACCGGCTCTACAGCGACTTCCCGGACTTCCAGGTCGCGCTCGTCGACGGTGACGAGTTGCTGGCCGAAGCGCACGCGGTTCCGCTTCCGTGGGACGGCACCCGCGACGACCTCCCGTCGGGATGGGACGAGGGCTTCGTCCGCGGGATGACGTCCGCCCGAGAACATACCGCCGTGATGGCGCTCGCGATCAGCGTGGCGCCGGGCCAGCAGGGCCGGCAGCTCTCGAGCCGGATGATCCGGACGTTCGTCGACAACGCGCGTGCAGCGCGCTTTTCGGAAGGCGTGATCGCCCCCGTGCGCCCGACGTGGAAGGAGCGGTATCCGCTCATCCCCATCGACGAGTACGTGCGCTGGCGGCGCGACGACGGGACGCACTTCGACCCCTGGCTCCGCATCCACGAGCGCGTCGGTGGCGAGATCCTCGAGACCGCCCCGCGGTCGATGGTGATCCGCGCTCCGGCGACGGCCTGGGCGGACTGGACCGGCATGTCCTTCCCCGCCGACGGCGAGTACGTGTTCCCGGGCGCCCTCGCGACGCTCGTCGTCGAGGACGGCATCGGCACGCACGTCGAGCCCAACGTCTGGGTGCTACACCGCGTCTGATCAGCCCGTCGGCAGCGTGAAGCAGACGCGCGCCCCGCCACCCTCGCGGTTCTCCGCCCAGATCCTGCCGCCGTGGGCCTCAACGAGACCGCGCGCGATTGCGAGCCCCAGCCCGCTTCCCCGCGACGACCGCGCCTGATCCCCGCGCCAGAAGCGTTCGAACATCCGGTCGCGCGCCTCGGCGTCGATGCCCGATCCGGTGTCCTCGACGGCCACACGGATCTCGTCGCTCTCGGGCTCGACGAGTACCGCGACGGCGCCGTCCGACGGTGTGTGCCGAAGTGCGTTCGTCAGGAGGTTCATCAGGACGCGCTCGAGCTTGTCGGGCGCGAAGAGGGCGGTCACCTCGGCTCCGACGTTCGCGTCGAGGCGCACCTGCCGGCTTCGTGCCTCAGCCTCGAGGCTTCGAAGCGAGCTCGAGACGACCGGTGCGACGGGGAGCCTCTGCATCTCGAAGGTCAGGGCGCCGGCGTCGATTCGCGCGAGCTCGAAGAGGTCCTCCACGAGCAGTGAGAGCGCATGCACCTGGTCGCGGAGCACGGGGACGTACTCGTCGGGAGCGCCGAGGCCGTCCTCGAGTGCCTCCAGCATCGCCTGCATGTTCGCGAGCGGAGTTCGCAAGTCGTGGCTCGCCCAGGCGACGAGCTCGCGGCGGGTGTCGAACAGGCTGCGGAGGTTGTCGCCCATGTCGTTGAACGACGTCGCCAGCTCGGCGAGCTCGGCCGGACCGCTCGCGGGAACGCGCGCCTCGAGGTCGCCACCCGCGAGCTGTGTCGAGGCCTCTCGCACGCGGTCGAGGGAGTCGACGATCGATCTCGCCAACACCAGCGCCGCGACGACGGCCGTGAGCGCCGACGCGGCGGTGATGGCCAGGATCTTCACGTCCTCCCCCATGTGGAACATCACCCAGCCTGAAAGAAGGACAGCTCCGAGCGGCAGCAGCACCGCCAGGAACGCGAGCCCGGCGAGCTGGAGCCGCACCGTCGGCAACAGCCGCAGGAGAAACGCCAGCGCGAGACCTACCCCAAGCGTGGCCAGGGCGATGAGGACCGCGGTGCCGATCACGGGTCAGGCGACAGCCGGTAGCCGATGCCCCAGACGGTCTCGAGGTAGCGAGGCTGCGAGGGGTCGTCCTCGATCTTCTCGCGGAGCCGTCGAACGTGCACCGTCACGGTCCCCGAGTCGAGCGCGGCCGTATAGCCCCAGACGCTCGCCATCAGCTGGTCTCGCGAGAAGACTCGGCGGGGGTGGCTCGCGAGGAACCAGAGCAGGTCGAACTCCTTCGCCGTGAGCCGAACGCTCGTGCCCCCCTTCCGCACCTCACGCGTATCACGCTCGAGCCGCACGTCGCCGAACGTGAGCGCCTCGACCGACGCTCCCGCGACCCTGCTTCGGCGGAGGACGCTGCGCACGCGAGCGGCGAGCTCCCTCGGTGAGAACGGTTTCGTGACGTAGTCGTCTGCTCCGAGCTCGAGGCCGACGATCCGATCCGCCTCCTCCCCTCGGGCGGTCAGCATGATCACCGGCAGTTCGGAGCGACCACGGATCCACCGGCACAGGTCGAGCCCGTCGGTTCCCGGCAGCATGACGTCGAGGACGACGAGGTCGGGAGCAGACCGCTCGAGCAGCGTTCTCGCGGCTGTGCCGTCGCCGGCCTCGAGGGTGTCGTGGCCCTCGCGGGCGAGGTAGCGGACGACGACCTCGCGGACGATGGGCTCGTCGTCGACGACGAGAATCGTTGCCATCGTCGCATTGTGCGGTGTGGCGGGTTACGCGGAAGTGAACAAGACACTGTTCAGACCGGCGTCACCGGCTCGCAAGCATCGCCTCGTACGGTCGGGGTGTCGATCGGACGAAGGAGGCTCGATGAAGCGTTTGCTCGTGCTCGGAGGGGCGGTCGTCCTCGCGGCGGCGGCTCTCGCGCTGCCGGCTCTGGGGGCGGACGGCCCGGTCAAGACGTTCTCGCAAGACGTCACGCTGGGCTTCTACCGCGGCCAAGTCGTCTCCTATCTCGACTTCGGCCCCGTGAAGCTCAGGGGCGGGAACAAGACGGCCCCGATCTGGGCGTTCACGAACGGCGACGAGGGTCAGCGGAACATCATCGACACGGTTCCGGGGAAGAAGGACTATTCGCCGCTCTGGTCGGTGCGCCTCGTGACCTGGACGGACGGAGCAGACGTGCGAGTGCTCCGCTCGGCGGCGGCGGTCGCCCGCGCGCAGCGATCGGGCGAGCTGACGATCCGGGCCATGCCGATCGTGGTCAACTGCCCAGTCCTGTAGCGGGTTCGCGCCGCACGGGGTCAGACCCCTGGACGTGGCCTACGGAGGCAGTACGACGAGGCCCTTCGCGACGACGACGAGGCCGTCTCGCTCGAGCGAGCGGACGGCTTCGTCGTCGAGCAGGCCGAGGTCGCACGGCGCGTCCGCGACGAGGCGGAGCGTCTCCGCGCGCCGCTTCCGGAACGAGCCTTCGAATGGTCCCTGCTTGCGCGCCGGCTCGTCCTGGGTCCCGCGCGAGGGACAGGCGGCCGCGAGCGGACAGCCGTCGCAACGCGGGATCCGCGCGAGGCACACCGTCGCACCGAGATCCATCAGTGCCTGGGCCGACGCGGCCGAGAACGCGTGACCCGTGCGCCGCTGCACGCGGTCGACGTTCACGTCCACCGGCAGGACGTCCTCGCCGAACGCGAAGCAGCGCACCGCCGCTGCGGTATACGGCCCGACGCCGGGGAGCGACATGAGGTCGTCGGGCCAGCCCTCACGCGCGATCCGCCGCGCGGCCCGGTGGAGGTTCAGCCCACGGCGGTTGTACCCGAGCCCCTGCCACGCGCGGATCACGTCGGCGGTCGACGCCGCGGCGAGCGCCTCGACGGTGGGCCAGCGCTCGAGCCACTCGAGGTAGCGCTGCACAACGCGCTCCACCTGCGTCTGCTGGAGCATGACCTCGCTGACGAGGATCGCGTACGGGTCGCGCGTTCGTCGCCACGGGAGGTCGCGCGCGTTCGTCGCGTACCACTCGAGGAGGAGCTGCTCCACGCGTGCGAGGCTACGCGAGTCATCGACCACAGGAGGCAGGCATGACCCTGACCGACTTCCAGGAGGAGCTGTGCAGCACGAGCCGCTGGGACTTCTCCGACCTGAGG
>DASTYQ010000103.1:0-20748 GCA_035764775.1 Gaiellaceae bacterium | reverse complement strand
TGAGGCAAGACTGCGCCTCGTACCAGCTCGTGAAGAGCCTGTACTCCATCGGCAACGGAAGCTGGTTCGGCACCGGCATCGGTGAGGGGACCTTCAACAACATCGACGGGACGCAGCTCATCCCCTACCTGCGTACCGACTTCATCTTCTCGGCGATCGCGCAGGAGCTCGGGCTCGTCGGTGCGGCGGCGCTGCTGCTCGTGTTCATGGTCTTCGTCGTCCGCGGCATGCGGGTCGCGCTGCAGGCGCAGGACGGGTTCTCGAAGCTCCTCGCCGCAGGCCTGACCTTCGGCTTCGCGCTGCAGACGTTCATCATCGTCGGCGGCGTGCTGCGCGTCGTCCCGCTGACCGGGATCACGCTGCCGTTCGTCTCCTACGGCGGGACGAGCATCGTGGCCAACTTCGTGCTCCTCGCGTTACTCCTGTCGGTCTCGAACCGGGCAAACGCGCCGCGATGAACAAGCAGATCGTCCGCCTCACACAGGTCGCACTCGTCCTCGTCGGCGTGCTCGTCGTCATGACGACCTACTGGCAGACCTGGGCGGCAGCAGGCCTCGCCGACCGTCAGGACAACGCGATCCGGCGCGTGCACGAGTTCTCGATCGACCGCGGCCTCATCTTCTCCTTCGAGCCGCGCAAGCGCCTCGCGCGGAACCGCGAGCGGAACATCGACGGGCGAACCCTGTACTTCCGCCGCTATCCGTACGGCCCGCTCACGGCCCACGTCGTCGGCTACTCGACCGTGGGACGCTCGCGCACGGGGCTCGAGCGCTCGCTCAACGACTACCTGACCGCGTCGAACGCGAACCTCTCCACCGTGCTCGACAAGACCCTCGACGAGTTGCGCGGCAAGACCGTCCGGGGCAACAACGTCGTCACGACAATCGACCTCGAGGCGCAGGCCGCCGCGGCGGAGCAGCTGGGGACGAACTGCGGCGCCGTCGTCGCGCTCGACCCACGCACGGGAAAGGTGCTCGTCATGGCCGCGTCGCCGAGCTTCGACCCGAATCGCGTCGAGAACGACTTCGACTCGATCTCGACGATCGCCGCGGACTGCACGCCCGCGTCGCCGCTCCTGAACAGGGCGAGCGCGGGCCTGTACGTCCCCGGCTCGACGTTCAAGGTGATCACGGCCTCCGCCGCGCTCGAGTCGAAGAAATACACGCCCGAGTCGACCTTCCAGGACCCCGGCTACTGCACCGTGTACGGCAAGCGCGTCAACAACTTCGACACGAGCCGGCCCTTCGGGACGGTGACGCTCTTCGACGCGCTCACGTATTCCGTCAACTCGGTCTTCTGCAACATCGGCCTGAAGCTCGGAGCGAAGCGAATCCTCGACACGGCGAAGCGCTTCGGCTTCTACGAGAAGCCTCCGCTCGAGACTCCTGCCGACGAGCGGCTCGCGAGCGGCCTCTACCGCAACGGGAGGCTCTTCTACCCCAAGGTCGACGCGAACGTCGACGCGGGACGCATGGCGTTCGGACAGGAGCGCATGCTCGTGACCGCGCTGCAGAACGCGATGGTCGCGGGGACGATCGGGTTCCACGGACGGCTGATGGAGCCTCATGTCGTCGACACGATCGTCGGCCCGGGCGGAAAGGTGATCGAGAAGCAGGAGCCGCACCTCATCCGGCAGGCGGTGAGCGAGAAGACGGCGGACGCAGTCGCGGACATGATGCGCAGCGCGGTCGAGCGCGGGACGGGAACAGCCGCGCGGATCTACGGCTACTCGATCGGAGGCAAGACGGGAACGGGTGAGACCGGCATTCCCGGCTCGAACACCACCTGGTTCATCGCCTTCGCCGGAAAGGACGAGGAGAGCCCGCCCGAGCTCGCGATCGCCGTCGTGTTGCAGAACCAGAGCGGGGTGGGCGGAACGACCGCAGCGCCTATCGCCCGCGCGGTCATGCAGGCAATCTTGCAGGGAACGGCGAATCCCTAACCTCTAGGCACTCTTCGCAACGGCCATGACGACCCAGGACACCCTCTCCGGCACCCTCTTCGCAGGGCGCTACCGCATCGCACGAAAGCTCGGCGGCGGCGGCATGGCCGACGTCTACCTCGCCGAAGACCAGGAGCTCGGTCGCCGGGTCGCGATCAAGATGCTCCACTCGCGCTACGCGAACGACGACCAGTTCGTCGAGCGCTTCCGCCGGGAGGCGACGCACGCAGCCGGCCTGTCGCACCCGAACATCGTCTCGATCTTCGACCGTGGCGAGTTCGACGGCTCCTATTACATCGTCATGGAGTACGTCGAGGGCCGCACTCTCAAGGAGCTCATCCGCTCGCGCGGCCTGTGTCCGGTGCCGGTCGCCATCGCCTACACGCGCCAGATCCTCGCCGCGCTCCGCTACGCGCACCGCAACGGCGTCATCCACCGCGACATCAAGCCGCACAACGTGATCGTCGACTCGGAGGGCGTCGTCAAGGTCACGGACTTCGGGATCGCGCGTGCCGGTGCCAGCCCGATGACCGAGGAGGGCGCGATCATCGGAACGGCCCAGTACCTCTCGCCCGAGCAGGCGCGCGGCGCGCCCGTCGACCAGACGTCCGACCTGTACTCGACGGGGATCGTCCTCTTCGAGCTCCTCACCGGAGAGGTGCCCTTCACGGGCGACAGCCCGGTGGAGATCGCGATGAAGCACCTCGGCGAGACTCCTCCCGTTCCGTCCGACCTCCGCCCCGACGTCCCCGACGACCTCGACCTCGTCGTCGTCCGCGCGCTCGCGAAGGAACCGGCGGACCGCTACCAGTCGGCAGCCGCGATGGACGCGGACCTGGAGACCGTCGCGCGCGGTGGCCGGGTGGCGGCGGAGACCGCCGACGCGGCGACCATGGTGCTCGCGGGCGACCGGGCGATCGACGCGACCGTCGCCACCCAGATCTCCCGCCGCCCTCCGCCTCCGCAGTACGAGCCGCCGAAGCGCGGCCGCCCGCTCTGGCCGTGGCTGATCGGCGCCGGCGCGGTTCTCGCCCTCCTCATCGCGGGCTGGTTGTTCTACGACTCGATCGAGCGCCAGATCCAGGGCGAGGAGACGGTCGCGGTGCCGTACGTTCTCGGAATCCCGCAGGCGCTGGCCAAGAAGAACATCGAGGACGCAGGACTGATTCCGCAGGTCCGCCAGGTCTCGAACTCGGACGTCGAGGAAGGCATGGTCTTCGCGCAGAACCCGACCGAGGGAACACGCGTCGACAAGGAGACAGTGGTGCGCATCGACGTCTCCTCGGGCAAGCCGGAGGTGACCATCCCGAGCGTCGTCGGCCAGACAGCCGAGGACGCAGTTGCGGAGCTCACGCGCGCCGGCCTCGTCGCCCAGGTCGTCGAAATCAACTCCGATCGAGAGGTGGGGACGGTGACCGGGCAGTCGCCGGCGGCCGGACTCGTCGTCGTCGAAGGGGCCCAGGTCCGCATCAACGTTTCGCGAGGCCCCAAGCCCGTGTCCGTCCCGAACGTGGTCGGACTCCCGTACGACCAGGCGGCCACCGAGCTCCAGCGCGCCGGGTTCGTCCCGTCGAAGCTCGAGCAGGACTCGGACCAGGCGGCGGGGATCGTCATCTCGCAGACCCCGAGCGGCGGGTCCGAAGGCTCGAAGGGGTCCACGGTCACCGTCACCGTGTCGAAGGGCCCGACGACGTCCGCCGTGCCGGACGTGACCTCCCAGGACGTCGCGATCGCGCAGACGACCCTCGACCAGGCCGGCTTCAAGACGCGCGTCGTCCTCGAGGACACGGATGACCCGACGATGGACGGCATCGTCCTCTCCCAGGACCCGGTCGGCGGTACGCAGTCCAAACCCAACACGCTGATCACGCTCTTCGTCGGACGCTTCGTCGAGACGACCACGACGACCCCGTGAGCCCACGCGTGCGCGTCGCCGTCGTCGCCGGCGGACGCTCGAGCGAGCACGACATCTCCATTGCCTCCGCCCGCTCGGTCGTGGCCGCACTCGACCCCGGCCGCTACGAGACCGTCGTCGTCGAGATCGACCGGACGGGGCGCTGGGAGCTCGCATCCGGCCAGAGCGAGCTGCCGGAGGCGAGCGTCGAGACGCTCCCGGTCGTCGCCGCCTCGCCGCCGGCCGCCACCCTCGGCCAGGTCGACGTCGTCCTCCCGATCCTCCACGGCCCGTTCGGCGAGGACGGAACCGTCCAGGGCCTGCTCGAGCTCGCCGGCGTGCCCTACGTCGGCGCGGGCGTGGCGGCGTCGGCGCTGTGCATGGACAAGGACCTCTTCAAGGCAGTCCTCCGCGACCGCGGCATCCCCGTCGCGCGCAACGTCACGGTGCGTGACGGCGACCCGCCCGCGCACTCGTTCGAGTACCCGGTCTTCGTCAAGCCGGCGCGCTTGGGCTCGTCCGTGGGCATCTCGAAGGTGCACGACGAGAGCGAGCTGGGACCCGCCGTCGAGCTTGCCCTGCAACACGACGACAAGGTGCTGATCGAGGAGGGCGTTCCGGGCGTCGAGGTCGAGTGCGGCGTCCTCGGCAACCGCGCGCCGGTCGCTTCGGTCGTGGGCGAGATCGTCGCGCATGCCGAGTGGTACGACTACTCGGCGAAGTACGACGAGGGCGGGATGGAACTCGTCATCCCCGCGCGAATCTCGCCGGAGGCGGACGCCCGCGTCCGCGAGCTCGCCGTCGAGTCGTTCGTGGCGACGGAGTGCGAGGGCATGGCTCGCATCGACTTCTTCGTCCGCCCCGACGGCGAGGTCGTCGTGAACGAGATCAACACGATCCCCGGATTCACGTCGACGAGCGTCTACGCGAAGCTCTTCGAGGCCGCCGGGGTGCCCTACGCCGAGCTGCTCGACCGCCTCATCGCGCTCGCGCTCGAACGCCACGAGCGCCGGTCACGGCTCCGTTATTAGGGCGGGACAGGTCCCGCCCTACACGCCGGCGAGCAGACGCTCGGTCTGCGCCCGGTGCCACTGCATGCCGAGCGCCACGAACAGCTCGTCGGCGCGCGCCAGCAGATCGTCGTCACGACGAGCGACGCCCAACGCGCGGAGGGCGAACGGCTCGACCGACGTCCCTGCCTGGACGAGCTGCGGCCCCTCGGCCTCGATGTCGTCCGCGCGCCCGAGCGTGACGAGCGCGTCCATCCGCGCCGCGAAGATGCCGGGCCCCCACACGAGGGCACGCTCGACGGGAAGGTCGACGAGACTCTCGAGCGCCCGGCGATCGCTGCGCTCGAGTGCGATCCGAAGGCGGACACCGCTCAAGTAGCTCTCGTACCCCTCGCCGGCGATACGAACCGCGTCGCGCTCCAGCTCGCGGGCGCGGTTCTCGTCGCCGAGGCAGAGATGCGCGAGGGCGAGCAGTAAGAAGTCGCGCGGATTTCGTACGCAAGGGGTCGCGAGATTTGCGTCGATGGCCGCCAGCGCACGGTCCGTCTGCATGGCAAGACCGGTCCAGTCCCCGAGTGCATCCGCCAGCTCGAGCTCGAGCGAGACCGAGTGGACGCGATGATGGGCGGAGAGCCTCTGCGCGAGTTCTCCATGGAGCTCCGCAAGGTGCTGCGCTTCGTCGAAGCGGCACACCGCGGCGACCGCGGGTGAGCCGGCCTCGTATGCCTCGCACAAGTGGTCGGGGTCGTCGATCCTCGTCATCAGCCCGAGCCGTTGTTCGCTCAGCGCCGCGGCCTCCGCGAACCGGCGCTGGTCGAACGCCGCCTGCACTCTTGCGCCGAGAGCGAACGAGCGAAGCTCGACGCTGTCGAGACCGTTCGCGAGCCTCGTCGCCTCGACGAGGACGTCCTCCGATGCACCGACGGGCTCGATGTTCGCCTTCGCGATGAGTGCGCGCGCCCTCGCATCGCTGGAATCGTCGGCGAGCTCGAGTGCCTTCGATGCCCACTCGTCGATCAGATCCATGTTGAGCCGGATCGACCACATCGCCGACCGAATCGACGACTGGAAGGCGAGGAGTGCATACGTGTCCGCGCGTTCGGCATCGGAAAGAGGGCCGTCGAGTGCGCGCAGGAACGCCATGCGCATGCCCTCCCCGTCGTAGCGAAGCGCCTGGGCCTCGCCGATCGCCCGCCAGAGCAGCGCGCTCTCGTAGGGGTCGTCCGCGAGGTCAACTGCCCGCGTGAACAGCTCGATGGCCTCGTCCATCTCGTGCCGCCCACGCGCGAGGCGGCCGGCGCGAGAAAGCCAGTGCACGGCACGCTCACGGACCCGCGAGAGCCCGTCGGGGTCCCCGGCCCAGACGAGGTCGACGTCATCCGGATTCGCGGCCTCGGAGTAGTGGTAGGCGAGCAGTGAGGCCCGATCGTCCGCGCCCGCGGTGCTCTGCTCGAGCCACTCGGCGAACGAGGCGTGCAGCCTCCCGCGGCGGGCCTTGGGAATGGAGCCGTAGGCGACCTCGCGCGTGAGCGCGTGCTTGATGGCGAACTCGCGATCGTCGCTGCGGGCGCCGCGACGCTCGGTGACGAGGTCGCGCTCCGCGAGGATCCCGAAGTCCGGCTCCTCGCCGTCGAGGAGATGGACGACGGGGGTCTTCCAGAACACACGGCCCACGACGGCGCCCGCCTGGAGCGCCGCCTTCTCGGTCGAGGGCAGGCGGTCGATGCGGGCGGCGAGAACCGCGTACACGGTGTCCGGCATCGGGAGCGTCGCGTCGGGCATACCGAGCACCCACACCCCTCCCGACTCGACGAGGGCGCCGGTGTCGACGAGCTCTCCGACGAGCTCCTCGAGGAAGAACGGGTTGCCGTCCGCTCGCTGGACGACCGACCGCCGAAGGTCCTCGGGCAGCGCGGCGGAGAGCATCTCGTCGAGCATCTGCGCGGCGGCGGCGGGCGGGAGCGGCCCCAGCCAGAGCACGGTCGAGTTCCGCTTCGCCGACCCCCACGCCGGCCGCTCGACGAGCATGTCGGGTCGCGCTGTCGAGAGCAGCACGACCGGCGCGCGCACGTCCGAGACGATCCGTTCGAGAAGGTCGAGGAGGTCGGGCTCGGCCCAGTGGATGTCTTCGACCAGCAGAACGGTCGGGCGCTCGAGCGCGAGCTCCTCGACGAATCGCACCGACGCGAGGTGCAGCTGTTCCCGAGCGTCGAGCGGATGCAGGTCGGGCGCGACGTCGAGACCCAGCGCCAGACCGAGGATCTCGCGCCCAGCGAGCGCGCCTTCGAGATCCTCGGCAGGAGCGCCTTCGCGGAGGGCGAGCTGCTCGCGGACGATCTCGCCGAGCGGCCAGTACGTGATCCCGTCGCCGTACGCGAGACAGCGGCCGGTCCGGACGGTCGGCGCGGGGTTTTCGTCTGCGAGCGCTGCCAGGAGCTCGCGCACCAGACGCGACTTTCCGACTCCTGGCTCGCCGACGAGCGTGACGAGGTGCGGCTCCCCGGCCGCCGCTGCGCGCCGATACGTCGCGCGCAGGAGCTCGAGCTCGCTGTCCCGGCCTACGAAGACGCGACGCAGCCCCGCCACGCCTCGCGGACGTATCGCGCGGAGAGCACGCACGATCGGCACGCCCTGCACTGCGCCCGGCTTGCCCTTCGCCTCCACACTCCGCGTTTCGCCGAACTCGAACGCGCCAGCTGCCGCGGCGGCCGTCCGCTCTCCCGCGAGCACCTCGCCGGGTGTGGCCGCCTTCTGGAGCCGATCCGCGACGTTCACCGCGTCTCCGGTGACGAACGACGAACCGCCTTCGTGCGCCGAGCCGACGACGACGTCGCCCGTGTTGACGCCGACGCGCAGCTCGAGCGCCCCGTCGAAGAGCGCGCGCATGCGCTCCTGCATCGCAAGCGCGGCGTGGAGCGCGCGCTCCGCGTGGTCCTCGAGCGCGGTCGGCGCGCCGAACACCGCCATGACCGCGTCTCCGGCGAACTTCTCGACCGTGCCTCCCGTCAGCTCGATCTCGTCGCGCATGGCGCTGTAGAAGCGCTCGAGCTGCACCCGTACGCGCTCGGGGTCACGTTCACCGGCATACGCAGTCGAGCCGACGAGATCGGCGAAGAGAACGGTGACGAGCTTGCGCTCCTCGCCTGTGCGCACTCCGGGAGTCTTCCCGAGCCGGGCGCCTTGCGCTACGCGAGGACCTCCGTGAGCGCCTCTTCCCAGACGCGGAGGCCGTCGTCGAGCTCGGCTTCCGACGTCGTCAGTGGACAGAGGACGCGAATGCAGTTCCCGTGGACGCCAGCCTTCAGGAGCAGCAGCCCGCGTTGCAGTGCCGCGTCGATGACGGCCTCCGCGAGCTCCGGTGCGGGCACCTTCGTGGCCGGATCGCGAACCAGCTCGATCGCCAGCATCGCACCGAGACCGCGAACGTCGCCGATCAGCGGCCAGCGACCCTGCCACGCGAGCATCCGCTCGCGGAGGGCGTCGCCGAGGATCTGGGCGCGCGCGACGAGCTGCTCCTCGGCGAACACGTCGAGAACTGCGCAGGCGGCCGCGAGCGACACCGGATTCCCGATGAACGTCCCGCCGATCGCACCGGCGTGTGGATCGTCCATGATCTCGGCCCGTCCGATCACGCCCGAGAGCGGCAGGCCGCCGGCGATCGACTTCGCGACGATCATCAGGTCCGGCTCGACCTCGAAGTGCTCCATGGCGAACATGCGGGCCGTTCGTCCGAAGCCCGTCTGCACCTCGTCGGCGACGAGGACGATGCCGTGCTCGTCGCAGATCCTGCGCAGGCCCTCGACGAACTCGGCGGGCGCCGGTAGGAAGCCTCCCTCGCCCTGCTGCGGCTCGAAGACGATCGCGGCGACATGGTCGGGCGACACGTGCGTGACGAAGAGCCGTTCGAGCGCCGCGAGCGCCGTCGCCGCATCGGGACCGCGGTACGCGTTGGGATACGGCGCGCGGTACACCTCGGGCGCGAACGGCCCGAGGTTCCTCTTGTAGGGATGCGTCTTCGACGTCATCGTCAGCGCCATCCACGTCCGGCCGTGGAACGCGCCCTCGAACGCGATGACGCCCTGGCGCTTCGTGTACAGGCGCGAGAGCTTCACAGCGTTCTCGACCGCCTCGGCGCCCGCATTGAAGAACGCGCCTCGCGTCTCGCCGCTGATCGGCGCCAGCGCCCCGAGTCTCTCCGCGAGCTCCACGTACCCCTCGTACGGGACGACGGTGAAGTCCGTGTGCAGGAAGCGCTCGCTCTGCTCGGCGATCGCGACCAGCACTCGCGGGTGGTTGTGCCCCACGTTCGCGACGCCGACGCCGCCCACGAAGTCGACGAACGTATTGCCGTCGACATCGGTGATCGTCGAGCCGCGCGCACGGTCTGCGACGACGGGCTCGTGCACGATGAGCGGACTCGCGACCGCGTGGCGCTCCCGCTCGAGGATCTCGCGGCTGCGGGGACCCGGGATCTCGGTCCTGATCTCGATCACGCGGGTGGCCGCCACGCGCGCCAGCCTAGATGAAGCATCCTGTCGCGACATGGACGAGCGTGATCTGTCGGACGACCCGTTCGCGCAGCTCCAGGCTTGGCTCGACGACGCGCGCGAGGCACTCGCGGAGCAGCCCCACGCCATGACGCTCGCGACCGCTACACCCGACGGCCGGCCCTCCGCTCGTGTCGTCCTCGTGCGAGCGCTCGACGACCGCGGGATCACCTTCTTCACCAACCGAACGTCGCGCAAGGGGGACGAGCTGGAATCGAATCCGTACGCCGCCGCGGTCGTCCACTGGTGGGATCTCGGCCGCCAGGTGCGAATCGAGGGCACCGTCGAGCGCACGGCCGACGCCGAATCGCTCGAGTACTGGACGACTCGGCCGCGCGGAAGCCAGGTTGCAGCGTGGTCGTCGCCGCAGTCGCGCCCGCTCCGCGGACGCGACGAGCTCGAGGCGCGGGTCCGTGAGACCGAGGAGCGCTTCGCCGGTGGCGACGTCCCGCTCCCGCCGTTCTGGGGCGGCTACCGGCTCCTCCCGACGAGCATCGAGTTCTGGACGCACCGGGACGACCGTCTCCACGACCGCGTGCGCTACGCGCGCAACGGGGACGGCTGGACTCGCGAGCGCCTGGCGCCCTGAGCGCTCAGGCAGGCGCCAGCGCGCCGTCGGTGTAGACGCAGTCGGCGTTCCAGAGCATGTAGCCCTTCGCGCCGGAAAGGCGGGCGGCCTCGATCTGAGCACGAACCTCGTCGATTCCGTACGGCACCGTGAAGCTGAAGTCCTGGACCCAGGGGACCACGAGCACGTCTCGTCCGCGCAGCGCGATCTCGAACTTGCGCAACGCGCGGGCGACCGTCGCGCCCGGAGAGCGGCTCGGATCCTGCAGACCGAGCTCGCCGTTGCCGAAGAGCGAGGGATAGCTCATCGCGTAGATCGTGTCGACGTGCGGCGCCATCCTCCTCGGGATCTGGCCGATCCCCATGTCCCGCGCAGCAGAGAGACCGAACACCGCCGCCGCGAGTCGCACTCCGGTCGGCTCCAGCCGCCGTTTCGCGTAGCGCAGGAACGCCGGGACCGCCTCCCGCTTCCCGAGCGAGCCGCGACTGCCGTACACGGCGCGCCCCACGTCGCCGTCCGACGGGAAGCGGACGTAGTCGAACATGATCTCGTCGAACCCCGCTCGCGCCGCCGCGGCAGCGAGATCGACGTTGTACTTCCAGACGCGCTCGTCGTAGGGATTCACCCACCCGAGCCCCGCAGCGTCGCGCCAGACCGACCCGTCGCTGTGCTGGACGGCCAGGTCCGGCCGAGCCCTCGCGAGCACCGGATCCTCGAAGACCACGATGCGTCCGATGAGATAGATGCCGCGCTCGTGCGCACGGCGTGCGACATCGCGTGCGTCGTAGTAGTCGCGAGCAGCACCCGAGGATCGGGCCAGCGGAACGGAGGTGGGAACGAAGCCGACCTCGCCGTTCTCGTCCTTGACGTCGAGCTCGAGCGCGGTCAGACCGCTGCGTTCCAGATCGAGATACTCGTCGAGCTTCCCTGGCAGCGACGCCAGCGCAGCCGTGAGGTGGACACCGCGAACCTCGATCGGCAGCGTCCTCGGTCCGGTCGCAGACCCAGCCGCGAGCGTCGCCAGGTCGGCGACCGGCTGGCGGCCCTCGTCCGTACCCACGAAGCGCGCCCCCACACCGAGGACGGCGAGCGCGAACAGGAAGGCCGCCACCGCAGCGCTCCGCCGTAGGCGCTTCCTTCGCCTTGCCGCAGCCCGACGCTCGCGAAAACGCTCGTTCGGGTCGATGGGTGGGAACAGCATCGACACCGGGGCGTGGACCTTATCCAAGATGCCCGCCCGGTGGCTCCTCGCCGCGTTGAAAGCGACCGCCACGGGCCAGGCAGCTGCACTCGTAGAATCGGCGGGTGGTCCTCTCCGATCGCACGATCCGGCGCCTGCTCGACGAGGGTCGAATCGGGATCGATCCTTACGATCCCAGCCTGATGCAGCCGTCCAGCCTGGACGTGCGCGTCGATCGCTATTTCCGTGTTTTTCGCAACTCGCGCTACCCGTTCATCGACGTCAAGGCGGCGCAGGAGGAGTTGACGGAACTCGTCCAGGTCGACGGCGACGAGGCGTTCATCCTCCATCCGGGCGAGTTCGTCCTCGGGTCGACGCTCGAGCGCGTAACCCTCCCCGACGACCTCGTGGCCAGACTGGAGGGGAAGTCGAGTCTCGGCCGGCTGGGGCTGCTCATCCACTCGACGGCCGGGTTCATCGACCCCGGCTGGGACGGGCACGTGACCCTCGAGCTCTCGAACGTCGCCAACCTCCCCATCACGATCTATCCCGAGATGAAGATCGGGCAGCTCTCGTTCGTGCAGCTTTCGGAGGCTGCCGAGCGGCCGTACGGGTCCGAGGGGATCGGCTCGAAGTACCAGGGCCAACGCGGCCCGACGCCGAGCCGTTACTGGCAGAACTTCGAGCCGCAGGGCTGACTAGCCGGGACTGCAGTCGAGCGAGTCGCCGGGCTCGACCCGGCTGAGGAGCGCCGTCAGCGCTGCGAGCTCGCCCGCGTCGTAGCGGGAGGTGAAGTACTCCTCGATCTGCGCGACGTGCGTCTCGGACGCATTGTGCAGCTTGGCGAGGCCCTCGTCCGTGAGCACCGCGTACACGACGCGCCGATCCGACTCGCACGAACCGCGCTCCACATATCCGTGGCGCTCGAGCCCGTCCAGGAGCCGCGTGATCCCCGACGCGGTCAGGAGCACCTGCTCGGCGAGATCCACGCGGCGCATGCGTCGGTCGGGAGCACGGGACAGCCGCAGAAGCACTTCGTAGTCGGAGAGCGTGAGACCGTGATCGGCCGTCAGCTCGGCGTTGAGCTCACGCGTCGCGTGCGTGTACGCACGCAGGAGCGCGACGAACGAGTCCACCGAAACAGATTGCTCACTCAATACTTGACTCATCAGCTTTCTCTGGTACAGTTGCTTGTGTACTCAATACTAGCGTACTCAAAGGAGACTCCATGTCCATCATCGCAGAGACCTCGGCGACGCAGCTTCCGACCGGAACCTGGTCGATCGACCCGGTCTGGTCGTCGCTCGAGTTCGAGGTCAGGAAGATCGGGCTGATCCCGATCAAGGGCCGCGTGCCCGGTTTTTCAGGGACGATCGAGGGTGGAGAGAACGCCTCGATCGAGGGGACGGTCGAGGCAGGGTCGATCACGACGTTCGACGAGACGCGCGACGGGCACCTGCAGTCACCCGACTTCTTCGACACCGAGCGGTATCCCGAGCTCGGCTTCGTCTCGACCAACGTGGCTCTCGCGGACGACGAGATCGTCGTCGAGGGCGACCTCACGATCAAGGGAACGACGAAGCAGGTGCGCCTCACAGGCGTCTTCCTCGGATCCGGAAGTGACCCGTGGGGCAACGAGCGGATCGGCATCGAGCTCGAGGGCCACGTCGACCGCACCGAGTTCGGCCTCGACTGGAACGCCCCGCTCCCGGCGGGCGGGTTCCTGCTCCCCAACGACGTCAAGCTCAAGGCGACGTTCGCGGCAGTCAGGCAGGCCTGACGTGCGTGTCCTCGCCCTCTCCGGAAGTCTCCGACGCGAGTCGTACAACACGGCGCTCGCCAGAGCGACGTCGGACCTTGCACCGGAGGGCGTCGTGGTCGAGCTCTTCGACCGGCTCGATCTCCTCCCCCACTACGACCAGGACCTGGACCAGGACGGCGTCGAGCCGCCTGCCGCGGTAGCCGACCTCCGGCGCCGGGTCGACGAGGCCGACGCGCTCCTCTTCGTCACTCCCGAGTACAACGGGTCGACGACCGGCGTCCTGAAGAACGCGATCGACTGGGTGTCGGCGCGACACCGCGGAAGCTGGCTTCGGAACAAGACGGTCGCAGTCGCCGGCGCCACGACCGGCCAGTACGGGGCGATCTGGGCGCAGCAGGACCTCAAACGGATCCTCGGGATCGCCGGTGCGCGCGTGGTCGGGAGCGAGCTCCCGGTCTCGGCGGCCCATACCAGGTTCGACCACGACGGGAAGCTCGTCGATCCGCTGCTCGCCGAACGCGTCCGTACGCATCTGGCCGAGCTCGTTCGCGAGGCGGCGCCAATCGCAGTTGCAGCCTGACGCGGAAACGCCGAGGGGCCGCGCCAGGCGGCCCCTCGAGACGGATACCAGCGCTGAATTAGTAGAGGCGCTTCCGGTGCGGTGCCGAGCACCGCGCGGCGCGAATCGCGAGCCCCCTACGCTGGCTAGGCGGTTCCCGGTGGTCCCGGGGGCACACCTCTACCCGCTGGTACCTCCACTGCCCGAACTGTCGTCACTCAAATCGGACCACCTCCTTTCCGCGGTAGTGCCAGCATACGCACTGCGTGCGGATGGCGGTAGGCCCGAGATCTGCTCGACGATGTGCGCCGCCTCGGCGAGCGTCTCGAGCTCGTCGGGAGCGAGCCCTTCGAGCAGTCTCGCCTTCTGCAGGTGCGGAGACGTCCGCCTGATGCTCACGAAGCCCGAGCGCGGCGAGTTCGACACCCGAGCTCGACCCTCTACTTCCGCGTCGACGACATCCACGCGGTACGCGCGGAGCTGAGCGGCCGTGGCACCGTTCGACGACGAGCCGCACCTCATCGCGAGGACGCCCGACCACGAGCTGTGGATGACCTTCCGCGAGCCCGACCGCAACCTGCATGGGCTCATGGCCGACGTCAGGTCGCAGGGGCCGGGGCCTGTCCGGCCTCCGAAGGCCGGGACAGGTCTCGCCCCTACGCGAGCAGGACGGAGAGCTCGAGCCCGCGGTCGAGCGGCACGGTCACGCTCGACAGCGTCGGGTCCGCCTGGCGTGCGGCCGAGTACGCACCGAGTGGGTCGACGTGCGAGAGCACGTTGTCGGCGACGACGAGACCGCCGGGCTCGAGCAGCGGGCGAGCGAGTGCGAACAGCCCCTCGTAGTCGTCCTTCTCGGCGTCGAGGAAGACGAGGTCGAAGACGTCCTCGATCCGCGCAAGCGTGTCGTGCGCGTCCCCGTCGACGAGCTCGGCCCACTCCCGGAGGCCCGCCTCGGCGATGTTCGCGCGCCACGCCGTGCACTTCACCGGGTCGGACTCGAGCGAAACGAGGCGTCCTCCGAACACGCGCGCGCCGGCGGCGAGCCAGATCGACGAGTAGCCGCGCGAGCCGCCGATCTCGAGCACTTCGATGCCGGCCTGGCATCCAGCGAGCGCGAAGAGGAAGCGGCCGGTCGTCCGATGGACGGCTCGCGAGCGCTGCGCGGCAGGGAGGCCGGCTTCGCGCTCCGCCGCGTCCTCGGACTCGAGGCGCGCGAGGGTCGCGAGAACGCGCTCGTCAAGCAGCGGGCACCTCGACCACGACAACGCCGTCGTCGCGAACGGAGACGGGATACGTCTCGACCGCCGCGAAGGCCGGCAACGACATCGGGATCCCGCTCTCGAGATCGAAACGTGAGCCGTGCCGCGGGCAGACGACGACGCACGCCTCGGGCTCCCACTCCCCCTCGCAGAGCGGCCCGTCGTCGTGCGAGCACCGATCCTCGATCGCGAAGAAGCGCCCGCCGCAGTTGTAGACGCCGACCGTGAGCGCGCCCGCCTCGACGAGCTTCAGCTCACCGGGAGCGAGCGCCCCGACCTCGATTTCCACCGCCTACTCCAGGACGAGCTCGTTGGCGGACGTGCCCCACTCCTCGGGCAGCGGCGTGCCGCGCGCCTTGTGCAGCGCGAGCTTGAGGACCCCGAGGCCGAGGATCGCGCACTTGAGGCGGACCGGCGTCAGCGGGATTCCGAGCTCGTCGAGGAGCTCCTCCTTCGGCATGGCGGCCACGTCGTCGGCCGTGCGACCCTTCACGAGGTCGCTCAGCATCGACGTCGCCGCCTGGCTGATCGCGCAGCCGCGGCCGTCGAACCCGACCTCCTCGATCACGTCGCCGTCCCCGAGGCGCACGGAGACCGAGACCTCGTCGCCACAGAGCGGGTTCTGACCCTCCGCCTGCGCGTCGGCGTGCTCGAGGAGCCCGTGGTTCCGCGGGTTCTTGTAGTGGTCCAAGATGAGCTCGCGATAGAGCTGGTCGAACTCGCTCATGGCTAGCCGAGGCTCTGCTTTGCCTTGTGGAGGCCGTCGACGAGCCTGTCGACCTCCTCCGGAATCGAGTACACGTAGAAGCTCGCGCGCACCGTCGCGGCGACGCCCAGCTTCGACATGAGCGGCTGCGTGCAGTGGTGTCCGGCCCGCACCGCGACTCCCTCCCAGTCGAGCACCTGGGCGACGTCGTGGGGATGGACGCCGTCGACGTTCATCGAGACGATGCCGGCGCGGTGCTCCGGCGGCGGGCCGTACGTCGAGATCCACGGGACCTCACCGAGCCGGCCGAGCGTGTACTCGACGAGCTCGCGCTCGTGCGCCTCGATTGCGGCGAGCCCGGCGTCGAGCACGTAGTCCACGGCGGCACCGAAGCCGACCGCCTCCGCGATCGCCGGCGTGCCCGCCTCGAACTTGTACGGCAACTCGTTCCACGTCGTTCGCTCCATCGAGACCGAGCGGATCATCTCCCCGCCGAGATTGAACGGAGCCATCTTCTCGAGCAGCTCGCGGCGACCCCACAGCGCGCCGACACCGCTCGGGCCGCACATCTTGTGCGACGAGATCGCGAGAAAGTCGCAACCGAGCGCCTGCACGTCGAGTGGACGATGCGGCGCGGCCTGCGCGGCGTCGACGACCATGATCGCTTCGCGCTCGTGCGCCCAGACCGCGAGATCGCGCACCGGGTTCACGGTTCCGAGCGTGTTCGAGACGAGGTTGCAGGCGACCACCTTGACGGTGCCTGCCCGCTCGATCTCCTCGAGCGCGGACAGCTGCAGCTCGCCGTGCTCGTCGATCGGAATCGCCTTGAAGGACGCTCCCGTCCGGCCCGCGACGTACTGCCACGGGACGAAGCTCGAGTGGTGCTCGAGGTCGGTGACAACCACGACGTCGCCCGGACCGAGGTTGTCGAGGCCCCAGGCGTACGCGACGAGATTCAGCGCCTCGGTCGCGCTGCGCGTGAAGATCACCTCGCGCTCGGAAGGAGCGTTGACGAAGCCCGCGACCTTGCCGCGAGCCGACTCGTAGCCGGTCGTCGCGCGCTCGGCAAGCCGATAGACGCCGCGATGGACGTTCGCATACGAATGCTCGTAGAACTCGCGCATCGCGTCGAGGACCTGACGCGGCTTTTGCGTCGACGCGGCCGAGTCGAGGAATGCCACCGGTCGCCCGTTGACGAGCTCCTCGAACACGGGGAAGTCCGCGCGCAGGCGGTGCGCGTCGAGCTTCGGCTGCGTCGTCACTGCCACGTCGCCATCGTACCCAGGCCGGTTCGCTCTACCCCAGGTCGACGCGGCCGTTCGTCGTCGCACGCTCGGCCGCCTTCCGCATGCGGCGCGCCGCCAGCACGGCGTGCTCGAGGAGCTCCTGGACGAGCTCGATGCGCCGCCGTTCGGAGAGCTCGCGGAGCAACATCAGCTTCTCCCCAGGAGTGAGCTCGACCTTGCCGGCGAGCGCGAACGAGAGCTGCGGCGATGCCGGGTCCGGAGGGTCGACGTCACTGGCCGTCACCTCGCGCAGTACCCCGAAGATGCGCATCGCGTCGTCGATCGCAGCCGCGTCGGCAACGTCGTCGGTGTCGGCCACCGGCGACACCTGCGCGGTGTGGAACGCGCGGCCGTCCGTGAGCTCGTCGACGTGAAACCGCTCACCGCCCTCGACGAGGATGTTCAGGCGGCCGTCTTCGAAGCGTGTGAGCACCTCGGCGATCCGTGCTCTCGTACCGACGTCGCGCATCCCGTCGGTGTCCGCGTAGACGAGCCCGAACTCCAGACCCTGCTCGAGGCACTCCTCGACGAGCTCCTTGTACCGCTCCTCGAAGATGTGGAGCGGCAGGCGCTCCGTCGGGAGGAGGACGAGGCCGAGCGGGAAGAGTCCGAGCTCGGCCACCTCGGGTCCGTCAGGACGAGCGCTCGAGGTCGAGGGCGGCGGAGTTGATGCAGTAGCGCAGTCCCGTCGGGGCCGGCCCGTCGTCGAAGACGTGCCCGAGGTGGCCGCCGCAGGTCGCGCACATGACCTCCGTGCGGACCATCCCGTAGGTCGTGTCGGTCTCCGTGACGACGCTGTCGAGCGTGGTCGGTGCGTAGAAGCTGGGCCAGCCGCTCCCCGACTCGAACTTGGTGTCGGAGCGGAAGAGCTCGGCCCCGCAGCCCGCGCAGCGATAGATGCCCGGAGAGTGCTCGTCCCAGTACATGCCCGTGAAGGCGCGCTCCGTGCCCTTGCCACGCAGGATCTCGTACTGCTCGGGCTGCAGGCGCTCGCGCCACTCGGCGTCGGTGAGCTCGACCTTCTCGGTCACCGGGGGATCCTCGCCTCGAGTGCGCTCGCGAGCGCTTCGCGCACCGGCTCGAGCTCGACGCGATCGAGCACGTCCTGGAAGAACCCGCGGACGATCAGCCGCTCGGCCTCGGAGCGGGTCAGGCCGCGCGTCATGAGGTAGAAGAGCTGCTCCCGATCGACCTGCCCGAGCGTCGCCCCGTGCGTGCAGCGCACGTCGTTGGCCATGATCTCGAGGCCAGGGATCGAATCCGCGTGCGCGCTCTTCGAGAGGAGCAGGTTGCGGTTCTCCTGGTACGCATTCGTCTTCTGCGCGCCTTCCTCGACGCGGATCATCCCCCGCCAAACCGCGCGAGCGGTGTCGCGAAGCGCGCCCTTGAAGGCGAAGTCGGAGGTGGTGGAAGGGGCCATGTGCTCCTGGAACGTGTCGTAGTCGAGGTGCTGCGTCCCGTCGGCGAAGTAGGCGCCGGTCACCCGCGACGTCGCGCCCTGGCCGGCGAGGTCGTTCTGGATCCACACCTTGCCCTTCGCCGAACCGAAGCCGCCGGCGACCCAGTCGAGCTCCGCGTCCCGCTCGACCCGCGCATGGTACGAACCGAAGTGCCAGGTGCCGCGGGACAGGTTCTGGACCGAGACGTACTCGACCTTCGCTCCCTGCTGCACGACGATCTCGACGGCGGCGTTCGTGTAAGCCTGCAGCTCCGGCGTCGCGGACACGTACTCCTCGATCAGCGTGAACCTGCTCTCGGGCTCGGCCACGACGAGGAGTCGCCAGAAGAGCGAGCCGCCGTCGACCGCGTTCGCGATGCGCACGTAGAGGGGCTTCTCGAGCTCGACGCCCCTCGGCACGTGAACGAGGAGCCCGTTCTCCCACGACGCGGCGTTGTGGGCCGCGAACTTCTCCTCCCAACCGACGAGCGAGTAGAGGAGCTCCTGGTCTTCGGGCAGACGCTCGAAGCGGATTCCGTCCGGCGCGGACACGATGTCGATTCCCGCCTCGCCGACGTAGGCGACACCGGAGGCGTCGAGCTCGAGCATCGTCGGCGGAGATGCGATCTCGGTAGCGCCGTCGGCGCTCCAGGCGTCGGGGTCGAAGCCCTTGAGGTCCGTGAAGCGCCAATGCTCGTCCTTCGTGGTCGGCAGAGGAAGAGCGCGATAGCGCTCCAGTGCGTCCGTTCGCGTCATACGTCGTACCGCCGATGGAGCATGAGCGCATTCCCGTCGGGATCCTTGAACCAGGCCTGCTTGCACACGCTCGTCTCGATCGTGTCCCCGTCGAAGACCACGCCCTTCGCTTCGAGCTCGGTGCGTACGACGTCGACGTCGTGGACGCGAAGCGCGATGCCCGCCGGGCTCGGCGCGAACGACTGACCGATGCTCGACGGATCGAACACGTCGAGCGTCACCTGCCCGCAGCGCAGCTCCATGTCGCTCTCGCCCTCGGTCTCGATCTCGAGGCCGAGCACCTCCGTGTAGAAGCGTCTAGCCCGCGGCAGGTCCTGCGTCAGGACGGAGACGAAATCGACGTGCTCGACCTGCATCAGGGAGCGGAGCCGTCGGGATAGGGCGCATAGCGGCGATGGAGGAGGATGCGGTTGCCGGCGGGATCGTTGACACCCGCGCCCTTGCAGGCGCCGGAGTCCCACATCTCCCCGACCTCGAGGCCCGCCTCCTCGAGCTTCGCCTTCGCGGCAGCGACGTCCGCGACGCGCAGCGCAATCGTGGAGGGTGGAAGCGCGGTGAACTCGTAGTCGTGCGTGTGGGGCGTCATCACCGCGAGGGTGACGTTGCCGGCCTCGTACTCGACCCAGTCCTCGCCGAGAGAGTTCGGATTTCGCTTCAAGCCGAGCAGCTCACCGTAGAAGCGGTTCGCCGCGTCGATGTCCGTCACGGGGACACGGATGTAGTCCACGCGCTCGACGCCGATCACTCGGGAGCCCTCTCGGCGTATGGTGCGTAGCGCTTGTGCAGCGTCAACGGGTTGCCGTCCGGGTCGGTGAAGTTCGCCATGTGGCAGACGCCTGTGTCGAACGTCTCGCCGTGGAACGTGACGCCCTTCGCCTCGAGCTCGGCGCGCGCTGCCGGAACGTCGTCGACCTGCAAGAGGACGATGCTGTTCGCCTGCGGCTGGTACTCGACCCCGAACTGGGCGGGCTGCCAGATCGCGAAGCACGTGTCGCCGACCCAGAACTCGTAGCGGGCGTTGTCGTCGGGCCGGAGGCCGAGCGTGTCGACGTAGAACTGCCGTGACCGCTCGGCGTCCGAGGACGGGATGCCGACGACGTCGACCGTGGTGATCGGGCCGGCCACCGACTGCTAGCCGACGGAGCCTTCCATCTGCAGCTGGATCAGGCGGTTCATCTCGACTGCGTACTCGAGCGGGAGCTCCTTCGTGATCGGCTCGACGAAGCCGGAGACGATCATCGCCGATGCGTCCGCCTCCGAGAGGCCACGGCTCATGAGGTAGAAGAGCTGCTCCTCGCCGATCTTCGAGACGGTCGCCTCGTGTCCGAGATCGACGTCGGACTCGTCCACCTGGATGTACGGATACGTGTCCGAGCGTGACTCCTCGTCGAGGATGAGCGCGTCGCAGACGACCTTCGACTTCGATCCCACCGCGCCCTTCGCGACCTGCAGCAGCCCGCGGTAGCCCGCACGGCCGCCGTCCTTCGAGATCGACTTCGACGTGATCACCGACGACGTGCGCGGCGCGACGTGGACGACCTTGCCGCCCGCGTCCTGGTGCTGGCCCTTGCCGCCGAACGCGATCGAGAGCACCTCGCCGTGCGCGCGCTCGCCCATGAGCCAGATCGCCGGGTACTTCATCGTCACCTTCGAGCCGAGGTTCCCGTCGACCCACTCCATGGTTGCGTCCTCGTACGCGACGGCCCGCTTCGTGACGAGGTTGTAGACGTTGTTCGACCAGTTCTGGATCGTCGTGTACCGGCAGCGCCCGCCCTTCTTCACGACGATCTCGACGACCGCCGAGTGCAGCGAGTCGGACGAGTAGATCGGGGCGGTGCACC
>DASTYQ010000102.1:0-4396 GCA_035764775.1 Gaiellaceae bacterium | reverse complement strand
AGACCGAGCGCTCGTACTCGGTCCCCGCCCCGCCGACCACGAGGACGTACGCGGCCAGGAACGACGCGCAGATGAGGACGAAGTCTGCGAAGACCTCGAGCAGCCGCCGCGGCTCGAACACGACTGCGCGCCAGAGCGAGGGCTCCGGTCCTTCCACGCCACGCCGCGAGCGCTCCTCGAGGTCGCTCAGGAAGCTGCCGAACTGGACGAGGAGCACGAACGTCAGCAGCACGCCGACGGACGTGAGGCGGCCGTTGTCGAGGACGTTGTACGCGAGCGCCGTGGCGCCGATCGCCGATGCGACGATCGCGAGCAGGAGCACGGCCTTCGTCTCCGAGAGCCCGTAGTAGACGAGCCGGTGCGAGGTGTGGTCGCGCCCGCCCTGCGTGACCGGCCGCTTCTCCACCAGACGCGCGATGGTCACGAGCGTCGTGTCGAGGATCGGGATGGCGAGCACGAGCAGCGGAAGCACGATCGTCGCCGCGGTCGTTCCCGCGACCGTCCAGCTCGCCGCGAGCGCCAGCGATGCGAGCCCGAAGCCGATCACCAGGCTCCCCGAGTCGCCCATGAACACCGCGGCGCCTCGCTGCGGCCGGAGGTTGAAGGGAAGGAAGCCCCCGCACGCGAGCCCCAGCGCGAGTGCGAGCGCGAGCACCGTCTCGTTCTCGTGCTCGGTGAGCGCGTCGATCGCGAAGTACGCGCACGAGACGATCGCGAGCGTCGCTGCGAGGCCGTCCATGTTGTCGAGGAGGTTGAACGCGTTCGTTATGCCGACGAGCCACAGCAGCCCGATCGCCCAGGCGACGACGTCGTTCCCGACGACCTCGACGTTGAGGCCGCTCGCGAGGACGATGACGGCTGCGGTGATCTGGGCAGCGAGCTTCGCGATCGGGGTCAGATGCCAGAGGTCGTCGACGAGCCCGGCGACGAAGACGATGGTGACGCCGGCGACGATGCCGGCAAGCTCGCTGTTCCACTCGATGATCCCCGCCGCGAGGGCTACGCCGACACCCACGATGAAACCTGCGTAGATCCCGACCCCTCCGAAGAGCGGAGTCGGCCGCTCACTCCAGCGCTCACCCGTCGGGAGGGCGACGAGACGCGCGCCGAGGGGCGAGCGGAGGAGGATCCAGAGAACTCCGGCAGCGACGGAGAACGCGGCGATCGCGACGATCGCATTCACAATCGGGGAAGGGTAGTCCACCACCCCGCCGACCTAGACTGCCCGCGTGTCCGTTTACGCCGACGTAATTCGCTACCGGGAGCTGTTCGGAAGTCTCTTCCGGCGCGACATCCGGGCGAAGTACCGGGGCTCGGTGCTCGGGCTCGGATGGACGCTCCTGCACCCACTCGTGCTCATGCTCGTGTACCTGCTCGTCTTCTCGGTGCTCTGGCGCGTCACCGAGGTCGGCAGCGACGACTACTGGCTCTTCCTGCTGTGCGGCCTGCCGGCGTGGGTGTTCTTCGCGACGGCATCGCAGGCGGCGTCGCGGAGCCTCCTCGAGAACGCGAACCTCATCCGGAAGGTGCGCTTCCCGCGCCAGCTCGTTCCGCTCTCGATCGTCGGTACCAACCTGCTCTCGTTCGCGGTGATGCTCGCCGTCGTGATCGTGCTGAGCCTCTGGCAGATCCCCGAGGCGCGCGACACCGTGTGGCTCGCCATCCCGCTCGGTGCGCTGTTCTCGTGCATCGTCGCGGGCTTCGCGCTCGCGGTCGCGTCGCTCAACGCCCTCTACCGGGACATCGAGCACCTGCTGCAGGCGCTGCTTCTTCCCTGGTTCTTCATGACGCCGATCCTGTACAGCCTCGGTGACCTCCCGGGCATCGACGAGTACCCCGTCGCCGACTTCTTCCTGCACTGGGTCAACTTCCTGACGCCGCCGATCGAGGCGATGCGCGCGGCGATCTTCTCCGGAGAGACGCCCGGCGCGGCCGACACGATCTACACGGTCGCCGCGGCCGGGGTGGCGCTCGCGGTCGGTGCGCTGGTCTTCAGCCGCTCGGACGATCGGATCGCGACCGAAGTCTGACGACCGCGCGGCCCTCGAAGAGGCCGTCGCTGGAGGAGGCGGCGGGAAGTCCCTCGTACGTCTCGGGCTCGATTTCGTCGACCAGCGAGGGCATCAGCAGCGGCCCGCCGAAGCGCGGGTTCCGCCCGCCGCCGCGCGCCCAGGCCGCAAGCCGGCGGCGGTCGCGTCGGGACTCGGCGTCGATCGCGCCGCCGACGGCGGCGTACCCCTCCTGATGCGCGTCGAGAAGGAGGCGTGACCAGTCGGGCGCCGGAATCGCTCCGGGGACGAGGTGGGCGACAGCGCTCGCGTCCTCGGTGACGAGCGGCTCCTCCTGCACCGCCAGCGCGGCCTCGACCTCGGGATCCGGAGGGCCGTGCATGCGCACCGCGAGCCTCCGCGCGTCGATCCGGGGCCGCACGTCGACGGTGACGTCGAGGGTGGAAGACCCGAGCTCGGCGAACCAGAAGCGGAACTCCTCGACGAGGTCGAAGGCGAGCCGGTAGCGACCGGGGGGCCGCGGCGCCGTGAGCGACACGTCGAGCTGCGTCCTCTCTCCGGGCTGCACCACGCCGGGGAAGGCGGATCGCGCGCCGTCCCAGATGATCGGGTTCCCGAGCGGGTCGAGCCAGTGGTACGCGAGTTGGACGCCCTCCCGTCCGCGCGATCGCCACGGCGCCGAACCCGCGTTCTCCAGCACGACGCGCGCTCTCGTCGTCACGCCTGCGCGCTGTTCGGCGAGCTCGTACGCATGCCACCGCACCGCGAGCGGCCCCGCGGGAACCGGGTGCTCGCCGACTCGCTCCATCGCCGGGCGTACTCTAGGCCTCGTGCAAGTCGGCGAGATCGCGGTCGAAGGCGTCGCGCGGCGCTTCCGCGTGCACGCCCGCGACGTCCGCACGCTCAAGGATCTCTTCGTCCAGCGCGGGCGGACCGACGCGACCGACGTCTGGGCGCTCCGCGACGTCTCCGCGCACGTCGGCCGCGGCGAGGCGGTCGGGCTGATCGGCCGCAACGGCTCCGGCAAGACGACGCTGCTCCGCCTGATCGCCGGGATCATCAAGCCGACGGCAGGACGCATTCGAACCGAGGGCCGCATCGGCTCGCTGCTCGAGCTCGGCGCCGGGTTCCACATGGACTTCACGGGGCGCGAGAACGTCTTCCTGAACGGCGCGATCCAGGGGCTTCCGCGCGCCGAGATCAAGCGCCGCTTCGACGAGATCGTCGCCTTCGCGGAGCTCGAGAACGCGATCGACCGCCCGGTTCGGACCTACTCGTCGGGGATGACCATGCGACTCGGCTTCGCGATCGCCGCGTTCCTCGACGCGGACATCCTCCTCCTCGACGAGGTGTTCGCAGTCGGCGACGAGGCCTTCCAGCGGAAGTGCTTCGGGCGGATCTTCGCCTTCAAGGAGAAGGGCGGCACGATCGTCTTCGTCTCACACGACGCATCTGCCGTCGAGCGCCTGTGCGAGCGCTCCGTCTACCTCGAGGGCGGTCAGGTGGCCTTCGACGGCCTGACGCGCGAGGCCGTGACCCGCTACCGGCGCGCGCTGGCTGACGACGCGAATCCGGCCGAGCGTGGGGTAGGCCTGCGCGAGTGGGGCTCGGGCGAGGCGTCGATCGCGTCCGCGGCGCTCGTCGGGCACGAGGGATCGGACCGGCTCCAGTTTCTCTCCGGCGAGCCGTTCGAGCTTCGCATCGCGGTCGACGCCAACGGGGTTCCGCCTCCGCGACTCCAGCTCGAGCTGCGCGACGACGCCGGAACGCTCGTCGCCGGTCATGCCGTCGACCTGCGCAGCATCGGCTGGACGTCCGGCAACGGGCACGGCGACGTTCGCTTCCACATGGGCACGCTCCCGCTCGCCGACGGTCGCTTCCACCTCCGCCTCGGCCTGACGGACGAGGCGGGCGCGCACGTTTACCACTGGCTCGACGACGCGATCGTGTTCGTCGTCTATCCGGGGGATGACGTGCGCGGCGTGGTCCGCTTTGAAGGGACGTGGATGCTCGAGGAGAAGACCACCACCGGATGAGCGCTCGAACCTGTCCCGACTGGCCCGAGCTGATGGAGCTCGACCCCGACCTCCAGTTCAAGCACTACACGGTCGCGGAGGCGCAGCTCCCGGCGGAGTCGCTCTCGCGAATCTCGCACGTCTCGCTGGGCGAAGTCGAGATCTGCTGCGACCTCGAGCACCACGTCTTCAACCCCGGTCACACCGATCTCGACGTGGCCGAGGCCCTCCGCGGGACGCACTGGTTCGACGTCCGCGAGTGGGCGACCTCGGGGCCCGGCGCGAACGGGAACTCGTCGAACGGCACCTGACTACGCTTCGCCGCGTGCCGGCGATCGTGATTCCGTATCGCGGCGATGCGAAGCGCCGCCT
>DASTYQ010000101.1:0-26451 GCA_035764775.1 Gaiellaceae bacterium | reverse complement strand
GAAGTTACGCAGGCACTTCCCTCGGGCCAGCCAGCCGAAATAGGATGCCCCGGATGAACGAGGGCGTCCCGCCGGTGCTCGAACTGAGGGGTATTACGAAACGGTTCCCGGGCGTCGTCGCCAACGACCACGTCGACCTGGACCTCCGCCGCGGCGAGGTGCATGCGCTGCTAGGGGAGAACGGCGCCGGGAAGACGACGCTGATGAACGTCCTCTACGGCCTCTATCGCCCCGACGAAGGGGAGATCCTGATCAACGGGCAGCCTGTGACCCTTCACTCGCCGAAGGATGCGATCTCGCACGGCATCGGCATGGTGCACCAGCACTTCATGCTCATCCCCGTGATGACCGTCGCCGAGAACGTCATCCTCGCCAACGAGCCGACGACCAATGCGGTCTTCGTCGACTACGGTGCGGCGGAGAAGCGTGTGAGGGACCTGGCGCACACGTTCGGCTTCGCGATCGATCCGGACGCGCGCATCCAGGACATCTCGGTCGGCCAGCAGCAGCGGGTCGAGATCCTGAAGGCGCTGTATCGCCAGGCGGACGTGCTGATCCTCGACGAGCCGACGGCCGTGCTGACCCCGCAGGAGGCCGGCGAGCTCTTCGAGATCCTTGGGACGCTCATCCGCGAAGGCATGTCCGTGATCTTCATCAGCCACAAGCTGAAGGAGGTGCTCGAGATCGCCCACCGCATCAGCGTGCTCCGCCGCGGCAAGCTCGTGGAGACCGTGCCGCGCGAGGGAGCGACCGAGCAAGGGCTTGCGCACCTCATGGTGGGGAGGGAAGTCCTCCTCCGCGTCGAGAAGGCGCTGGCGAGCCCCGGAGAGCCTCTGCTCGAAGTCGAGAATCTGCGGGCCGTGGACGACCGTGGGCTCGAGAGCGTTCGCGGCATCTCCTTCGACGTTCGGGCAGGCGAGATCGTCGGCATCGCGGGCGTCGACGGCAACGGTCAGTCCGAGCTCGTCGAGGTCCTCTCCGGGCTGCGGCGACCGGTCGCCGGCTCCGTGCGACTGGCGGGACGGGACATCACGGGCGCGGGGGCAAGCGAAATCCTGGATCGCGGCATGGGCCATGTTCCCGAGGACCGCCAGCGCCGTGGGCTCGTGCTCGACTTCACGCTCGCGGAGAACCTGGCGCTGCACGACTACGACAAGCAGCCGAACTCCCGCTTCGGCTGGCTGTTCCCGTCACGGATCGTCCGGCGCGCCCGCGAGCTGCTCCAGCGGTTCGACGTCCGGGGCGGAGGTGCCGAAACCAAGGCCTCGGCGCTCTCTGGCGGCAACCAGCAGAAGGTCGTTCTGGCCCGTGAGATCGGGCGCGATCCAAGCGTGCTCCTCGCCGCGCAGCCCACACGAGGGCTGGACGTGGGAGCGATCGAGTTCGTCCACCGGCAACTCGTGGGGGCGCGAGACCGGGGCAAGGGGGTGTTGCTCGTCTCCCTGGAGCTGGAGGAGGTCCTCTCGCTCTCGGACCGGATCCTGGTGATCTACGAGGGAGCGATCGTCGCGGAATACGGGCCTGACGCGAGCGAGGAAGAGCTCGGTATCGCGATGATCGGCGGCACCGTGAAGGGCGAAGCGGCAGCATGAGCGAGCAGGCGCCGACGCCGGTTCAGGAGTCGGAGCCCGGGACGGTTCCTGCCCGTCTTGCGCTGTACCAACGCGCCGGCGGGATCGCGACGCCGCTCGTGACGACGATAGTCGCGTTCCTCATCGGCGGCTTGGTCGTCCTCGTCCTCAGCGGCAAGAACCCGCTCTCGACGTACAGGGAGATCTTCAACGGCACCGGACTCACCTGGCTGTTCCCGTGGGACGCGACCTGCTCCGTCCGTGAGGCCGGCAACGAGCTCTGCACGACTGCCGGAAACCTCCAGCAGACGCTGATCGCGTTCACGGTCCTCGTCCTCACCGGTCTTGCGGTCGCGTTCGCCTTTCGCGGCGGCCTTTTCAACATCGGCGGACAGGGGCAGTACATCGTTGGCGCCGTCGTCGGCTTCCAAGTAGGCCTGTGGTTCGACTCGCTGCCCGCCGCGCCGCACATCCTCCTCGCCTTCGTAGCAGCAGGCCTCGCCGGTGCGTTATGGGCCGGGATCGCCGGCCTACTGAAGGCGACCGTCGGCGCCCACGAGGTGATCACGACGATCATGCTGAATTGGATCGCCTACTGGGTCGCGACGTATCTCGTCAACGGTGGGCCGCTGCAGGACCCGGTGGCCGAAGAGGCAGGCGCAGCGGTGTCGAGGGACATCGCGGATAGTGCGAAGCTGCCGGTCATCTGGGGTGTCCAGGGCTTGCAGGGCCTGCACATCGGACTGTTCGTCGCAGTCGGCGCTCTCGTCGTCTACTCGATCCTCGTCAACCGCACCACCCTGGGCTACGAGGTGCGGGCGGTGGGCTACAACCCGCAGGCGGCGGCCTACGGGGGCATCAGCGTCGCTCGCAGCTACGTGCTGGCGATGGCGATCTCGGGAGCCTTCGCGGGCGTGGCCGGGGCGATGGCGCCTCTCGGTGTCCAGTTCCATCTGACCTCGACATCGATCCAGACTGACTCGTACATTGCGTTCCTCGGCATCGCCGTCGCCCTCCTCGGACGAAACACAGCCGTCGGCATCCTCTTCGCCGCGCTGCTCTTCGCTGCGCTCCAGGTCGGGACCTCGACGCGCAATCTCGATCCGGACGTCTTCCCACCCGAGCTCGCGACCAACCTCACGCAGCTCATCCAGGGGCTCATCGTCATCTTCATCGGAGCCGAGGTGCTCATCCTTTCCATCTGGCAGGCGCGGAAGCGGCTGCCGCGTGCAGGTCGCAAGGCGATGGAGCCGTGAGCGTTCGCGCCGAAGCCCCGCGCCCGCACTACGCCCGCGGGCAGATCATCACGGCGAGGCGCCTGGCCATCCTCGGCATGGGGCTCGCGCCGGTCGCAGTGTGGCTGACGCTGCCGCCCCTGACGCTCGACACCATCGCGGCACCGGTCATCCTCGGCTCGGTGTCGGCGCTGCTCGGTGTCGCAGCCATCACACGGGGCGAGCGGCGTGTGGGCTGGGGAGCAGTCGCAAGCGGCGTGCTGGCGATCGCCGCGGGCGTGTTCGCCGTGCAGGCGAGTTCGTCCAACCTGAAAGAGGTCATCACCTGGTCGACGCTGATCTCGCTCGGGCTCGCGGCCGCCACGCCCCTCATCTTTGCAGCCATCGGCGGAATGTTCTCGGAGCGGAGTGGCGTGGTGAATATCGGCCTCGAGGGCATGATGCTGATGGGCGCGTTCTTCGGGATCTGGGGCGCCGACGTGACGGGATCGTGGTACGGCGGGCTGCTGATCGGGATGGTCTCGGGCGGGCTGCTCGCCCTCGTCCACGCGTACTTCTCGATTCACCTGCGTGCTGACCAGATCGTCGTCGGCACGGCGATCATCTTCCTGGCCTACGGGATCACCGGGTACCTCTACAACGACATCTACCGGTCAGCAGGAGGAACGCCACCCGTCCTGCCCGAGATCCCGCTCGTGAACCTCGACTTCCTCGCAAGCATCCCTCCGGAGGGGTTGGGCGACTTCCTGTACAAGTCGTTCGGCGACCTGAGCCTGATGACCTGGATGGCGTTCGCAGTCGTCGTCCTGTCATCCATCTTCATGTTCAGGACGACTTGGGGGCTGCGGGTTCGTTCCGTCGGCGAGCACCCGCGCGCGGCTGACACCGTGGGCATCGACGTCTACCGGGTGCGCTACGCGTGTGTCGTGTTCTCGGGTGTCCTGGCCGCGATGGGCGGGGCGTACCTGTCGATCGGCTACTCGCATTCGTTCACGGAGCAGATGACAAGCGGTAGAGGTTTCATCGCGCTGGCAGCCCTCATCTTCGGCAACTGGCGGCCGTACGGGGCGCTCGCCGCGTGCCTCCTCTTCGGCCTGTCCACTGCCTTCGCCCCGCAGCTGCAGAACGTCGAAGCATGGGCACCCTACGGGCAGCTCTTCGCAGTCCTGCCGTACCTGCTGACCATCGTCGTGGTCGCCGGCGTGATCGGACGCTCTATCCCGCCTGCCGCGGTCGGCCGCCCATACGCCAAGCAGTAACGTGGGGGCGAGTCGGTCTGGCGCAGCGTGGGCGTCGCTGCTGACGGGACTCGCGTCGGTCGCGACGCTCCCGCTCGCCGTCTACCTGACGCGGTTCAGCGACTCGTACGACCTGCTTCACGCGGGGTTTGCGATCCCCGCCGCGGTGGCGCTAGGTGTGGCGGCGCTCGCGCTCGCCCGGCGGGACGGACGTCGCGCGTCGCTGAGCCTCTCGGCCGATCGAAAGGACTGGCCGGCGACAGCGGGGCGCGTGCTCGGAATCCTGGGTCTCTGCCTCGCCGCGTCGGCGCTCGTTGCCCTCGCCGTGTACGGGCTGCTCGAGTACGTCGGCTCTCGCGACTGACGTCTCGCGGCAAGCGACTATCATCCCGCGCGCATGTTCGACATCGGTTCCAGCCTCCGCGAGGCACGACTGCGCCAGGAGCTCGATTTTCCCGAGCTCGAGGAGCGGACGAAGATCCGGCCGAAGTACCTGCGTGCGCTCGAGGACGAGCGCTTCGACATCCTTCCTGCGCCGACGTACGTGCGCGGCTTCCTGCGCTCGTACGCGGAGTCGCTCGGGCTCGACGGGCAACCCTTCGTCGACGAGTACAACTCGCGCTTCACGGTGGGGGAGGACGACGCGCCTTTGCGCGCGCGGCGCGTCCCGCCGCCGCGCAGCGAACGCGGGCCGCGCGAGTCGCGGCTCGCTGCGATCGCGCTCGTCGCCATCGCCATCGCGACCGCGCTCGTGATCGCTGCCTGGAAGTTCGGCGGCCCTGAGGGCGAGAAGGTTCCGGGCCTCCAGACGGAATCGCCGGCGAACGTCTCGACGCTGCGAGCGAAGGGGACCGCGCGGCTCGTCGTCCGCGCGAGCGACGGCAGCTCGTGGATGGAGGTGCGCGAGACGTCCGCGGCGGGCAAGCTCCTGTACAGCGGCACGCTCGAGAACGGCCAGCGCAAGGAGTTCGAGGGGAAGAGCCTCCAGCTCGCGCTCGCAAAGCCGCAGAACGTCGTCGTCCGGCTGAACGGGAACCGGGTCGAGCTGCCGAGAGGCACGACGTTCGTCGTGACGTCACAGAGGATCGTCCGGGCCACCTCTTGAGCCGGCCTCGCGCGGCGATCGTCGCGACGGGGTCGGAGCTCGTCCGCGGCGAGCGTCAGGACCGAAACGGGCCGTTCCTCGCGGCAGAGGCCGTGCGACTCGGCCTCGAGCCCGCCTCGATTGCGATCGTCGGCGACGCGGTCGAGGATCTCGAGCGCGCGTTTCGCGAGGCATTCGAGGCCGATCTCTGCCTCGTCTCGGGCGGGCTCGGGCCGACCCACGACGACCGAACGGTCGAGCTCGTCGCGCGTGTCGCGGGTCGCCCGCTGGTCGTCGACGCGGAGCTCGAGGCGCAGATCGGCAAGGTCTCGCAGATGATCGCCGAGCGGCTGGGCCGGCCGTACTCGGACTTCGCCGCCGGCGTCCGCAAGCAGGCGACCCGTCCCGAAGGCGCGGTGTCACTCGGCCTCGCCGGGACGGCGCCGGGTCTCGTGCTCGAGCTGGACAGCACCGTCGTCGTCGTCCTTCCGGGGCCGCCGCGCGAGCTTCAGCGGCTCTGGCCGCGAGCCCTGGAGACGGACGCGGTACGTCGCGTGCTCGCCCGCGCGCCGTCGAGGACGCATCACGTGCTGCGCTTCTTCGGCACGCCCGAGTCGGCCGTCGCCGAGGCGCTGGCGGCCGCAGGCGGCGAAGGCGACGGCGTCGAGGTCACGATCTGTGCGCGCGAGTTCGAGATCCACGTCGACCTCTTCGTCGAGCCGCGCGCCGAAGCACGGGGCATCGCGGTCGTGGAGTCCCTGCGCGCAGATCTCGGCGCCTATCTCTTCGGTGAGGACGAGCGCTCGGTCGCGGAGATCGTGCTCGACCTGTGCGAGACACGGGGGCTCACCCTCGGGACTGCGGAGTCGTGTACCGGCGGCATGGTCGCGGCGCGGCTGACGTCGATCCCCGGGGCGAGCGAGGTCTTCCGAGGCTCGGTGATCGCGTACTCCGACGACGTGAAGGTCGCAGAGCTCGCCGTCCCGGCCGAGCTGATCGCCGAGCACGGCGCGGTATCGGCGGAGGTCGCGACGGCCATGGCGAAGGGCGTGCGGGAGCGGCTGGGCGTCGACGTCGGCGTGGCCGTGACCGGCGTGGCAGGGCCTGGGGGAGGGACGGAGACGAAGCCCGTGGGACTCGTCTTCGTCCACGCGTCGGGCCCCGGCGCCGAGAAGGCCGTCCGGACCGAGCTCCCCGGCGACCGCGACATGATCCGGGGCCGCGCGACGGCCGCCTCGCTCCACCTGCTTCGCCGATTGTTGGAGAGTCGTCACACGACGACATGAGTCGGCCGGGTACCGTCGAGGGAGATGACCGGATCCGGCTCTTCCTCGCGCTGGAGCTCCCTCCCGGTGCCATCGAGGCGCTTCGCCGCTGGGGCGGAGAGTATCTCTCCGGCGGACGGCCCGTCGTCAGCTTCCACATCACGCTCGCGTTCCTCGGACGTCAGCCGCGGGGCGTGCTCGGATCGGTCGTCGACGTCCTTCGGCGCGAGGCGGCGGAGACCGAGCCGTTCCTGCTCGAGCCTGTTCGCTACCGGGAGACCCGGTCCGTTGGAATGCTCGTTCTCGACGACACCACCGGGCGCGCATCCGCGCTCGCCGACCGGGTTCAGGTCGGGCTCGAGCGCGTCGGGGTGTACGAGCGCGAGCGCCGTCCCTGGCTGCCGCACGTCACCGTCGTGCGGTTCCGCGAGCGTCCGCGGCTCAGCCCGCCGCTGCCCGAGCTCGAGCCGTTCGCTCCATCCGGTGCCGCTGCTTTGCTGTCACGCCTGCACCCGTCAGGGGCGAGGTACGAGACACTGGAGACATGCGCACTCGGTAGAGCCGGTAGAGAGAGCTGAGGTCACGAGGAGAGGATGAGACGATGAAACGCGAGGAAGCGCTCGACGTCGCACTGGGTCAGATCGAGAGGCAGTTCGGGAAGGGCTCGGTGATGCGCATGAGCGACCGGCCGCAGGTCGCCGTCGGTGCCGTCTCGACCGGCTCCCTCGCCCTCGACATGGCGCTCGGCATCGGCGGGCTCCCGCGCGGCCGCATCATCGAGATCTTCGGCCCGGAGGCGTCGGGCAAGACGACGCTCGTGTATCACGTGATGGCCGAGGCTCAGCGACGCGGCGGCATCTGCGCGTTCATCGACGCCGAACATGCGATGGATCCGTCCTACGCGCGCCGCATCGGCGTCGACATCGACAATCTGCTCGTCTCCCAGCCCGACACCGGCGAGCAGGCGCTGGAGATCACGGAGCTCCTCATCCGCTCCGGTGCGCTCGACGTCGTCGCCGTCGACTCGGTCGCGGCGCTCGTGCCGAAGGCGGAGATCGAGGGCGAGATGGGCGACTCCCACGTCGGCCTGCAGGCGCGGCTCATGAGCCAGGCGCTGCGCAAGCTCGCCGGCACGCTCAACCGTACGGACACCATCTGCATCTTCACGAACCAGCTTCGCGAGAAGATCGGCGTGATGTTCGGCAACCCGGAGACGACGCCGGGAGGCCGTGCGCTCAAGTTCTACTCGTCTGTGCGGCTCGACATCCGCCGGATCGAGACGCTGAAGGACGGCGCCGAGGCGTTCGGCAACCGCGTGCGCGTCAAGGTCGTCAAGAACAAGGTCGCGCCCCCGTTCAAGCAGGCCGAGTTCGACATCATCTACGGCTCGGGAATCCCGTGGGAGGGGACGGTCCTCGACGTCGGCCTGGAGACGAAGGTCGTCCAGAAAGCCGGCTCGTACTTCAGCTTCGGCGACGAGCGTCTCGGCCAGGGTCGCCAGAACGCGACGAGCTTCCTGGCAGAGAATCCCGATCTCGTGCAGCAGATCCTCGCGCGCATCCAGGCCGAGGCTGCGGACGAGCAGATCATCTCGGCGCGGCTCTTGCCGTCGACCGCCGCCGGCGAGGCGGCGATCGAGGTGGAGACGGTCACCGAGGTCGAAGAGGCGGTTCCCGTCGAGAGCTGACGCGACGACGCCGGCAGCTGCGATGTCTCAAGATCGTGTGCTCGAGCAAGCGCTTCGTGCGCTGCGTCACCGCGAGCGCACCGCAACCGAGATCGATCGCTTTCTCGAGAGCCGCGGGATCGGTGACGCCGAGCGTCAGGACGTTGTCGACCGGCTCGTCCGCACCGCCCTCGTCGACGACCGCCGTTATGCCTTCTCGCGGGCTCTCGCGCTCGCGGAGCGTGGGTCGGGGGACGAGCGCATACGGCACGAGCTCTCGTTCGCCGGGGTGGAGCCGGGCATCGTGGACGAGGCAATCGCATGCCTCGCGAGCGAGACCGAGCGCGCCGAACGCATCGTCGCCCGGCGTGGCACCTCGGCAAAGACCGCCCGTTATCTTGCCGGGAAGGGCTTCTCCGACGACGTCGTTCACGCCGTCGTTGCGCGTGCGCGTGACGAGCCGTTAGGATGATCTCGCTTTCACCTGATGTTTTTCCTGCACGCGAACGCTTTCTGAATCCATGACCACGACCTTCCTCGATCACCCAGCCTTCCGGGCGCGCGAAGCCCGACGACGGAGGATCTACAACCACCTGACGTAACCCGTCCGGCACCTCCGGCGGCGACCGTGCAGGTCGACGTCCGGTGAGAGCATCCGCGGACGTGTCCGCGGGCATTCACATCCTCCAACGGAGGCTCCATGCTCTCGGCCGGCGCAGCGCTCATCGGAATCGTCCTCGGGGCTGTCGGGGCCTGGGTCGTCCTCAACGGCTGGTCGCGATCCCGCGTCCGCGCCTCGCGACTCGAGCACGACAAGCTGATCGCGGACGCCGCGCGAGACGCCGAGGCGATACGGCGCGAGGCGCAGGTCGAGGCACGCGAGCAGGCGGTTGCGTTGCGCAGCGAGATCGAGAGCGAGGTGCAGGACCGCCGTGTCCAGATCGCAAAGGTCGAGGAGCGGATCTCCCAGAAGGAGCTCGACGCCGATTCGAGGCTTACCGAGCTCGAGCGGCGTGAGCAGGGACTCGGCGACCGCGAGGTGCACGTCAAGGCGCTGCAGGACGAGCTTCGTGAGACCCAGAGAGAGGCCCTTGCTGCGCTCGAGACGATCTCGGGGCTCACCGTCCACGAGGCACGCCAGCAGCTCCTCGACCGCTCGAAGGACCTGGTGCGCCACGAGCTCGCGCGCGAGGTGCGGCAGATGGAGGAGGAGGCACGTTCGGACGCCCGCCGGCGCGCACGCGCGCTCGTGGCCGACTCCCTCCAGCGCGTTGCCGCGAGCCACACGGCGGAGGCGACCGTCACCGTCGTCGAGCTCGCCTCTGATGACCTCAAGGGACGCATCATCGGCCGTGAGGGCCGCAACATCCGGGCTCTCGAGCACCTGACCGGCGTCGACTTCATCATCGACGACACCCCGCACGCGGTCGTGCTGTCGTCGTTCGACCCGCTCCGCCGCGAGACCGCGCGCATGACGCTGGACAAGCTGATCGAGGACGGCCGCATCCATCCCGCGCGGATCGAGGAGATGTACTACCAGGCGAAGGCCGAGCTCGAGGAGCACGTGCTCCAGGCGGGCCAGCAGGCCGTCTTCGAGGCCAACTGCGGTGAGTTTCACGAGGAGCTCGTCCGGATGCTGGGACGTCTGCGCTACCGCACGAGCTACGGGCAGAACGTCCTCAAGCACACGCTCGAAGTCGTCCACCTGGGCGGGATCATGGCGGCCGAGCTCGGCGCCGGCGTGAAGACGACGAAGAGAGCCGCGCTCCTCCACGACATCGGCAAGGGGGTAAGCCACGAGGTCGACGGCTCGCACGCGCTCATCTCGGCGCAGCTCGCCCGCCGCTGTGGCGAGTCGGAAGGCGTCGTGCACGCGATCGAGGCGCATCACTACGAAGTCCAGCCGCAAACCGTCGAGGCCGTTCTCCTCATCGCTGCCGACGCAGTGTCTGCGTCGCGGCCGGGAGCTCGCGGCGAGAGTCTCGAGAACTACATCCGCCGGCTCGCGGCGCTCGAAGAGATCGCGACTGCGAAGTCCGGCGTCGCGAAGGCGTACGCACTGCAGGCCGGTCGCGAGATTCGCGTCATCGTCGAGCCGTCCGAGATCGACGACGACGGCGCCGTTCTTCTTTCACACGAGATCGCGCGCGAGATCGAGGACCAGCTCGAGTACCCGGGCCAGGTCAAGGTGATCGTGATCCGAGAGAGCCGCGCGATCGAGGTGGCCAAGTAGACACTCGCACGGCGGCTGCTCGGTGGGCGGCCGTCTGGGCCGACGCCTGGCGGACGGCGGACGCGGATGCGGTGGCTGCTCTGTACGCCGAGGGGGCGGAGTTCTGGTCACATCCGTTTCGCGAGTTGCAGGCGCCAGCCGAGTACGCGGTCTGGGCGTTCGCCGAGCAAGCAGCCGCCGAATGTCGCTTCGGAGATCCCGTGGTCGCAGGCGACCGCGCTGCAGTCGAGTGGTGGGCCGTCGTGACCTCGACCGACGGGTCGGTGGAGACGCTCGCGGGGACGTCGCTCCTCAGGTTCGGCGGGGACGGCGTCGTGGTGGAGCAGCGTGATGTCTGGGCTGCACAGGAAGGGAGCCACGAGCTCCCGCACTGGGCGCCCCAGCCGTAGCGGCGCTCCGCCCTACACTGTCGCCTCATGCGCCGGTACCACGTCACGACGTTCGGCTGCCAGATGAACGCTCACGACTCGGAGCGCATCAAGGGCATGCTCGAGTCGCTCGGCCTCGGTGAGGCAACGTCGCCGGGCGACGCGGATGTGGTCGTGTTCAACACCTGCACGATCCGCGAGAAGCCCGACACGCGGCTCGCGGCCTACCTCGGAAACGCCGGAGCGATGAAGCGCGAGCGGCCGGACGTCGTCGTCGCGGTCGGCGGCTGCTATGCCGAGGCGCAGCGTGAGCGCATCTTCGAGCAGTACCCGTTCGTCGACGTCGCCTTCGGACCCGGCTCGATTCCGCATCTCGGAGAATGGATCGCGGCGGGCGGCTATGCAGTCCCGCGCGGCAAGTTCGGGACCCACGAGCACTTCGCGGCCGACCTCCCGCTGCACACGGAGCGGCGATTCCAGGCGTGGGTGCAGGTCTCGATGGGCTGCAATTCCAAGTGCGCCTACTGCATCGTGCCGGCCGTCAGGGGGCGCGAGCAGAGTCGCCGTCCAGGCGACATCGTTGCGGAGGCGACGCGGCTCGCCTCGAGCGGTGTGCGCGAGATCACCCTCCTCGGGCAGAACGTGAACTCGTGGGGCCGCGATCTGGCGCCCTCCCTCCGCACGGATTTCGGCGAGCTGCTCCGAGTGTGCGACGGCATCCCCGGAATCGACCGCATCCGGTTCACCAGCCCGCATCCGAAGGACTTCCGCGATCCGGTGATCGCCGCGATGGCCGAATGCGAGAGCGTGTGCGAGCACGTCCACCTGCCGGCGCAGTCAGGGTCGTCGCGGATTCTCAAGGCCATGCGGCGCACCTACGACCGCGCGCGCTACGTTCGACTCGTCGATCGGCTTCGCGGCGAGATCGACGACCTCGCGCTCGGAACAGACCTCATCGTCGGGTTCCCAGGTGAGACGGACGACGACTTCGAGGAGACGCTGTCGCTCGTCGACGAGGTCGGCTTCGACAGCGCCTTCACCTTCATCTACTCGCCGCGCGCCGGGACCGAGGCCGCGAGCCTCCCCGATCAGGTGTCCGAGGACGTGAAGCACGACCGCCTCGAGCGGCTCGTCTCCGCGGTACAGCGCGGGGCGGCGGAGCGCAACGCGCGACGCGTCGGCCGCGTCGAGCAGATCCTCGTGGAGGGGCCAAGCCGGACCGACGGTGCGCTCCTGCGCGGACGCACGCGGCGCAACACGACGGTGAACTTCGCGGGCTCGTCGCGGCCCGGCGAGCTGGTCGACGTTCAGATCGACGCGGCGACGTCGACCACGCTGCGCGGCCGCGAGGTTTCCCTCGTCGCCGCCTGACCGCGCCGAGAAATGCACACTCTCGGCACGGTCCGTGACCCACGTGTACGGAATTCGGCGATACGCTCGCAGTGGGTGGTGGGCCGGGGTGCCCCACCGAACGTGACCAAAGTGGCCTATTCCGTGGTCGGGATCTTCGGCCCGACGGCATCAGGGAAGTCCGCGGTTGCCCACGCACTCGCGATTCGACTCGGGACGGAGGTCGTCTCGGCCGATGCGCTGCAGGTCTACGCCGGCCTTCGGATCCTGACGAACCAGGGGCCGGAGCCGGCACGTCTCGTGGCGTTCCGCCCGCTCTCCGACGAGATGTCGGTCGGAGAGTACGCGACGCTTGCGCATGCCGCGATCGACGAGCTCGTCGCCTCCCGCGGACACGCTGTCGTGGCGGGTGGAACCGGGCTCTATCTTCGTGCCGCCCTTGCGGAACTCGGCATTCCTGCAGCGGTCGAACCCGAGCGCCGGGGCGCGCTCGAGCGAGCGTACGACGCCGACCCGACGGGCGCGCACGAGCGCCTGGCACAGCTGGATCCCGCTGCGGCGCGACTCGTTCACACGAACGACCGTCGCCGCGTCGTCCGCGCACTCGAGCTGGCCGAGGTCGGCAGCTCGCTGGTGCCCGAGTCCGACGAGCTCTGGTCGACGTCGATGCGGCACTCGACACTCGTCATCGGTCTCGAGCTCTCGCCCGCCGAGCTGGATCGGCGCATCGCCGCCCGCACCGAGGACATGCTCGCGCGCGGAGCAGTCGCCGAGGCGCGCGCCGCGCTCGCCGGGCCGATCTCGAGAACTGCAGCGAAGGCGCTCGGACTGGCCGAGCTTGCGTCTCTCCCGCCCGACGAGGCGGAGCAACGTCTCGCCCTCCGCACGCGCCGGTACGCTGCCTACCAGCGGAAGTGGATGCGCCGCATCCCGGGCATCGTCCTCGTCGACGGCGACCGCCCGTCCGAGGAGGTGGTCGATGACATCCTCGACCTGGCGCGCGCTGGGTAATACCTACGTCGTCGTGGAGCCCGAGGATGGCCCGCTGGACGCCGCTCGCGCCCGTGTGCTCGCGCGGGGAACGGACGGGGTGCTCGAGGTGCTCGCTCGCAGCGCCGACACCGTCGAGATCGCGATCTGGAACCCCGACGGCTCGCGCGCAGAGCTCTCGGGCAACGGGACGCGGATCGCAGCCGCGTGGCTCGCCGAGAGAACCGGCGCGTCCGACGTCTCCGTCGTGGTCGCCGGCCGCGTTGTTCGCTCGCACCTCCAGGCGTCGGGCGAGATCGAGCAGGAGATCGGGGCCGTCGTCGTGGGGCCAGGGGAGACCGTCGAGGGGATCACGTTCGTGCCCGTTTCCGTCGGCAACCCGCACGCGGTCGTGGTTGGAGATCCGGCTCGGATCGGCATCGTCGGTCCGGCCCTCGAGACCCACCCGCGCTTCCCGGAGCGGACGAACGTCCAGGTGGTTCGCGTCGACAGCCCCGGAGAAGTCACGGCGCGGGTGTGGGAGCGTGGCGTGGGCGAGACGCTCTCCTCCGGAACGAGCGCCGTGGCGGTCGCTGCCGCGACACATGGCGACGGCGAGATCGTCGTGCACTTCCCCGGCGGCGACCTCCGGGTGCGTCTCGAGAGGGGGCACGCGACCCTGTACGGCACGGCCGATCGAGTTTCGTAGTCAGCCCTCGGCGAGCTCGACGAGCCGTCCGTCCGGATCCCGCAGATAGGCGGAGCGGCCCCACTCGTAGTCGCGCGGCTCGAGGAGCAGCTCGTAGCCCTCGGCGCGAAGCGTCCGGCAGGCGCGATCGGCATCGGGCACGGCCAGTGCGAAGTGATCCTCGTTGGGAGGGCCGCCGGTCGTCTCGGCGACGCGCTCGTGGACGAGGATTTTCGCGTTGCCGGCGACGAAGAGTGCGCCGCCCGGCCATTCGGCGATCGGAGCGGATCCGACGAGCGACCGGTAGAACGCGCTGACGGCCGCGACGTCGTCGGTGAAGAGCGCGAGTTCGACCAGGTCGCTCACGTTGCGATCTCGAACTCTCTCAGGACGTCGTTCAGCGAGGTCTTGAGATCGGTCGACTCGCTCCGCGTTCCCACGATGAGCGCGCACGGCAGGTCGTACGTCCCGGCGGGGTACTTCTTCGGCCTCGTGCCGGGGAGCACGACCGAGCGCGGGGGCACGAAGCCACGGTGCTCGATCGGCTCGCTTCCGGTCACGTCGATGACGGGGATCGACGCCGAGAGCACGACGTTGGGTGCGATGACTGCCCCCTCGCCGACGACGACGCCCTCGACGACGACGGCGCGTGAGCCGATGAACGCGCCGTCCTCGACGATGACGGGGCGGGCCTGCGGCGGCTCGAGCACGCCTCCGATCCCGACCCCTCCCGAGAGGTGGACGTCGGCGCCGATCTGCGCACACGAGCCGACGGTCGCCCAGGTGTCGACCATGGTGCGGGGACCGACCCAGGCGCCGATGTTGACGAACCCGGGCATGAGGACGACGCCCTCCGACAGGAACGACCCGTACCGCGCGATCCCCGGCGGGACGACGCGGACACCGCGCGATGCGTAATCCGCCTTGACCGGGATCTTGTCGAGGAAGTGCAGTCCGCCGATCTCCCTCGGCTCGACCTTGCGCAGGCGGAAGTAGAGGAGGATCGCCTTCTTCACCCACTCGTTGACGCTCCAGTCGCCGTTGTCGGGCTCCGCGACGCGGACGTCGCCGGCGTCGAGTCGTGCGATCGCCTCCTCGATCGGCTCGGGATCGAGCTCGTCGGACTCCCACAGCTCGGCGATGCGCTCTTCGAGGTCCATCAACCGCCATCTTCTCGGATCGGGCTCGTCAGGAAGCGTTCGAGCACCTCGTAGGCGCGAACGAGCGAGTCGACGGCGACCCGCTCGTCGGCGCGATGCGCGAGAGAAGTGTGTCCGGGACCGAAGTTCACCGCGTCGAGGCCACGCGCGGTGAAATCGGCGACGTTCGTCCACGCCTGCTTCGGCCGCACGACGAGCTCGCCCGCCGACTGCAAGGCGCGCACGGCCGGGGCGTCGGTCACGACGACTGCCGGAGCGGCGTTGCTGACGATCGCGAGCGTCGCATCGTCCGGGACGAGCGCGCTGAGATACGCCTCTGCGGCGGACGGATCCCGGTCGGGCGGATAGCGAAGATTGAGCGTGGCTGTCGCTTCGCCCGGGATGACGTTGTCGGCGATGCCCGACTCGAGCCGTGTCACGGAGACGACCTCTCGGAACTCGAGCCCGCCGACCTCCGCGATCCGCGGCTCGAGCTCGAGCAGCGGCACAAGAGCGCGGACTGCCCGCTCGAGCGCGCTGTCCGCCAGCCACGGGCGTGCCGAGTGGCCGCTCGTCCCGTGAAACGTGAGACGCGCGACCACGTTCCCGAGACAGCCGGACTGCAGCTCGAGATCCGTCGGCTCGAGGACGACTGCGAGAGTCGTCTCCCGGACCGCGGCCGATCCCGCGAAGAGCGCGGGCAGCGGGTTGTGCTCGGCCGGGAGCTCCTCTCGGCCGAAGAGGAGGAGCGCGAGGTCGCAGGATGCCGACTCGAGGTCGAGGCTGCGGGCCAGCTCGAGCGCCACGGCGAGTCCGCCCTTCATGTCGCTGGCACCGAGGCCGTGGACCTCACCGCCCGTGAGCCGGCCGGGCAGGTTTCCCTGCGCCGGAACGGTGTCGTAGTGGGCGGCGAGGACGATGAGCGGGAAGCCGGCACGCCGCGCCGAGACGTACAGGAATGCCTCGTCGCCCGCGTACTCGGCGGTCCAGTCCGCGGGCACGAGTCCGCGCACGTGCTCACGGATGACGGCCTCCTGGCCGCTCTGCGAGGGAATGTCGACGAGCTCGAGCGTCCGCGCGGCAAGGCGGTCGGCGAGCGCGGTCACCGCAGGAGCGTACCGCGGCATAATCTCGCGGTGACTGCACGCCAGCCCGATCCCGCGCCCGGGGCGGAGCCGGAGCGCGGTTTCCTCCTCGGCGTGTTTCCAAAGGGCACCGACGCTTCCGACGAGCTCATGGAGTTGAGCGAGCTCGCGCGCACGGCCGGCGTCTTGCCGGTCGGCGAGCTCGTGCAACACCGCGTGCATCCGGACCCGCGGTCGTTCGTCGGAAAGGGCAAGCTCGCCGAGCTCGAGCAGACCTTCGCGGGGGCGGAGGCCGAGGCGCTGCTCGTCGACGACGAGCTGAGCCCGACTCAGCAGCGGACGCTCGAGGACGCGCTCAAGACGCGAGTGGTCGATCGCACGCAGCTGATCCTCGACATCTTCGCCCAGCACGCCCGCAGCGCCGAGGGGAAGCTCCAGGTCGAGCTCGCACAGCTCGAGTACAACCTGCCGCGCATGCGCGGGATGTGGCAGCACCTCGAGCGGCTCGGCGGCGGCGTCGGGACGCGGGGCCCCGGAGAGAGCCAGCTGGAGACCGACCGCCGGCTCGCGCGAACGCGCGTCTCGCTGCTCAAGAAGCGGCTCCGGACACTCGAGAGCCAGCGGTCGACACGGCGAAAGGAGCGCACCCGGACGAGCGCGCCGACGATCGCGCTGGCCGGCTACACCAACGTCGGAAAGTCGACGCTCTTGAACGTGCTCACCGGCGCGCAGGCATCGGTCGACGACCGGCTCTTCGAGACGCTCGATCCGACCACACGAAGCTTCGAGCACGACGGCAAGCGCTACCTCGTGACCGACACCGTGGGCTTCATCAGGCGGCTCCCGACCCAGCTGGTGGAGGGTTTTGCGGCGACCCTCGAGGAGACGCTCGTGGCCGATCTCGTGTTGCACGTGGCGGACGCGTCGCTTCCCGAGGAGCGTCTCGCCGCCACGATCGCGGCAGTGAACGGCGTGCTCGCGGCAATCGGCGCGGACGACATACCCGTCGAGCTCGTGCTGAACAAAGTCGACGCCCTCGACCCCCTCGGGCGCCGACGGATCGAGCATGCGTACCCACGTGCGCTGCTGATCTCTGCCCGCACCGGTGACGGCCTCGGCGCGCTGAAGGAGAGGGTCGCGGAGCTCTTCTCCGACCGCTTCGAAGACGTCCGGCTGCTCGTCCCGTACGCCGATGGCCGGGCGCTCGCGGCACTCTACGACCTCGGCGCTCCGATCGCGGAGCGCAGGGATACCCCGGAAGGCGTCCGGGTTCGTGCCCGCCTTCCGCGAGCCGAAGCGGCGCGCTTCGCGCGGTACCTCGTGGCCGATGAGCAGGACCTCGAGAAGGCGTCCGCCCGATGATCGAGGTCGCCATGCGCCGCCTGCGGCCGGATGCGCACCTCCCACGACAGGCCTACGAGGGGGACGCCGGGCTCGATCTCGCGGCGTGCGAGCACGCCGTCCTCGCACCGGGCGAGCGGGCGACGATCGGGACGGGGGTGGCGGTCGAGATCCCCGAGGGCTACGCCGGATTCGTCCACCCGCGCTCCGGGCTCGCCGCTCGCCACGGGATCGGGATCGTGAACGCGCCCGGGCTCATCGACTCGGGCTACCGCGGGGAGATCCGCGTCGTGCTCCTCAACACCGATCGTGAGCACACGTTCGTCGTCGAGCCGGGCATGCGCATCGCCCAGCTGGTCATCGCACCCACCGCGTCGATCCGTCTCGTCGAGGTCGACGAGCTCGCGAGGAGCGAGCGCGGCGCTCGAGGCTTCGGGTCCTCGTCGAGCTGACGGCGTTGACCGAGCCGCGAATTCGCGTGTCCGCCATCCTGCGCTGGCGCGGGCGGATTCTGCTGGCGCGCCACGAGAAGGCAGGTGGCGCGGTCTGGCTCCTGCCGGGTGGCGGCGTGAAGCCGGGAGAGAGTCTTCTGCGCGCGCTCGAGCGCGAGCTGTGGGAGGAGACCGGACTGTTCCCGGACGGCTTCGACGTGCCGCTCGAGGGCCCGGTCGCGATCGTCGACTCTATTGCCCCCGAGGGCACGAGCGCGCGCAAGCACGTCGTCCATGTGATTTTCGCGGCCGACGTGTCGGGGACGCTCGAGGACGTCGTGTCGCGCGACGACGCGGTGCGGGGCCATCGTGCCTTTCTCGTGCGCGAGCTCGACGCCGTGCCGCTCCATCCGCCAATCACGCGGTTCCTGCAGCGTTGGCAGCCCGGCGATCCGGCTGTCTACCTGGGGGAGATGTGGGCTCCGTGAGCTAATCGGCACACTCTTGGAACCGTCTCGGTCACCACGTGTGAGCGCTTCGACGCTACGCTCGCAGTGGGTGGTGGGCCGGGGTGCCCTCAGGAATACCGCTCCTAGCGCCTCCCGCCGCGCCTCCGAGCGCGTTCCGCGGAGACCCGAAAGGCCTCGTCCTCGAGCGCGTCGTCGAGCCGTGCGAGCTCCGGTGGCTCGCCGGCGCCTGCATGGGCCAGCGCCCGCCCGAGAAGCCAGTCGGCCAGCCATGGATTCCGCGGCAGTAACGGGCCGTGAAGATACGTTCCGATCGCGTTGCCGACGCGGCAACCCTCGTTCCCTGACTCGCCGTCGTTTCCGAATCCCGCGACGACGCGTCCGAGCGGCTCGGCGGTGGGGTCGAGCAGCGTGCGGCCGGCGTGGTTCTCGAACCCCGCGACCTCCTGGCGGACACCGGCCTCGAGCTCGCACACGAGTAAGACGTCGCCGATCATCCGCACATCGCCGGCGACGGTCTCGAGCGGAAACAGCCCCGCCCCGGGCATGTACGAGCCGTCGCGCCCGCGATAGCTGCGCCCGAGGAGCTGATACCCGCCACACACGGCGAGCAGCGCGACACCGCGCGCGTGCGCGGACTTCAGCATGTCGGCCTTGGCAGCAAGGTCGGGGGCGACGAGCGCCTGCTCGCGGTCCTGCCCGCCGCCGATGTAGAGAAGGTCGTACGCCGCCGGATCGAGTGGGTCACCGAGACCGATCGACCGCACGACGAGCTCGTGGCCGCGCAACGCCGCCCGACGCTCGAACACCGCGAGGTTTCCCCGATCCGCATAGATGTTGAGGTAGTCGGGGTACAAATGGCCGAGGCGGATCCTCACGCGTTGCCCTCCCAGTACGGCCGCACGGCGCCGCGATCGGTCAGGATGCCGCGCAGCGCAAGCATCGCCGTGTAGGTCGGGAGGACGACGAGCTCCGTCCCCGCCCCGACGAGACCGAGGCCGCGATCCAGTGCATCCTCGAGGGAGGGGATGACCTCGAGCCGATCGCCGGGCAGCCCGCCGTACGTCATCCGGAGGCCGAGCTCGGCGGCGCGGTCGCCGGAAACGATCACGAGACCCGCATGCTCGAGCAGAGGCTCGAAGTCGACGTCCCAGATCCACGAGACGTCCTGTCCGTCGGCGATCGCGTCGTTGAGCGCGACGATCAGGACAGGGGGGATACCGGTCTCGAGTGTGCGCACCACCTCGTTCGCGCCTGCAGGGTTCTTGATCAGGAGAAGCACGATCGACTTGCCGGCGGCTCGAATCCGCTCGAACCGCCCGAAGGCGGCGCTGAAGCGAGCGAGACCCTCGCGGACGTCCTCCAGCGGAGCATCCGCGGCCAGCGCCAGCGCGGCTGCGGCGGTCGCGTTGTAGACGTTGTACAGGCCGGGTAGGGCCAGATCGACGGAGATTGCTCCACTCGGCGTCGCAAGCGTGAATCTCGAGGCCTGCAGCCCGCGCAGCTCGATGTCGCGGGCAGCCACGTCGAGCGGCGGTCGCTGGTGGTCGCCGTTCGGGCAGCGATAGTCGCCGAGGTGTCCCACGTAGGCGGCCGCGAATTCGTACGGGGCGCCACAGCGCAGGCAGTACTTGGAGTCCGCCGCGTGCTGGAGTCGCGGTCGCGCGTGCGTCGGATCGTCGAGTCCGAAGGTGACGGCGTTCGTGCGACCATTCGCCAGATCGGCGACGACGGGGTCGTCCGCGTTGACGACCAGGGTAGCTCCCTGGGGCAGCGCCGAGACCGCAGTGCGCCAGCGCTCGGCGACGATCTCGAGCTCGCCGTAGCGGTCGAGCTGATCGCGAAAGAGGTTCCCGAGCGTGACGACTCTGGGGCGGAGTCGTGCAATTGCCTCCGGTAGCGCACCCTCGTCGACCTCGAAGAGCCCCAGGTCAGCGCGTCGCCCGTCGACCAGGGCGGAGGCGATCCCCGAGAGGAGATTCGCGCCGGCGCGGTTCCAGGCCAGCCGGCGTCCGGTACCGAGGATCTCCGCCGCCATGGCCGTGGTCGTCGTCTTCCCGTTCGTGGCCGACATCACCGCCACGCCGTCCGGCAACCTCGCGGCGAGCCGATCGACCGCCGTGGGATCGATCTTCCAGAGCACCTTGCCCGGAATCGTCGTTCCGCCACCGCGCCGGGCCACCCGCGAGAGGCTCCCGATCGCGCGCGCCGCTGAGGTCTCGACGGTGAGACGAAGGCCCATCGCGGGCGAGCGTACCGAGAGGGAGGGCAGAAGCTGCTCTGGACTACTTGCAGAGTGCGTAGAATGCTCTAAGCTTTTTGCACAGATGGCGCGTCCGCGCTCACCTAAGCGCGCTTCCGTGCGCATCGACGAGGCCGAGCTCGCGGCTTTCCGCGCTGGCATGCGCCGTCGGTACACGGACGAGGAGATCCTCACCGAGCTCCGGGCGGCCGCGGAGCGCCTGGGGAGGTCTCCGACGATGAGGGAGTTCGCACAGGATCCGGAGGCCCACGTGCACCCGCAGACGGTCATCGAGCACTTCGGGACGTGGAATGCGGCGAAGCGCGCCGCGGGCCTGTTCCCGAGGCGCTTCCTCACGCGCGAGGAGCTGCTCGAGCAGTTGCGCGCACTCGGCGACGAGCTCGGTCGGACGCCGACCGCACGCGACCTGGCGGCGCGAGGGCGCTCGATTCCGTCGGCTTCGCTCTACGCGCACACGTTCGGCTCGCTCGGGAACGCGCTCCGCGCGGCGGGGTTCGAAGTCCTGCAGGGTGAGGAGCGCCTGGAGCGCGCGGTCGAGCAGGGCGCACGGCTCGCAGTCACGCTCGGACGCCTGCCGAAGATGGCCGACTGGGCCGAAGCCCGCCGTGCCGACCCGGTGCTGCTCTCCGAGTGGCAGGTCTACCGCCTTCTCGACGTCCCCCGCGGCGCGTGGACAGCATTCCAGTTCCTCGTCCGCGCGCGACTGCTCGAGGACGGGCTGGAAGTCCGCCCGGACGGCTCGCTAGGCGGCGCTGACTGAGGCGAGAGCGGCGAGGCGCTCGAGGCACGAGACCGCCTCGCGTGGAGCCCGAACGGGCGGCAGGTAGCGCGACTCGCGATAGTGCCGGTTCGGGCGGAACCGACGCTCGCGGGCCACGCGTCCGTCGACGACATGGAGAAGACGCCCCTCGCGGACCTCGCCGACGTCGAGCCGCCGCTTCAGCGCCGCTGCCGCGATCGTGAGCGCACGGCGAGTCGACGCGAAGTAGAGACCGTCATCCGTGCGCCCCAGCCAGAGCGGTCGAAGCCGACCGCGAGCGAGGTACAGGGTCGAGATGTCCCGCTCGTCGAGCCAGCCGGCGGCCATCGCCCCGCGCATCTCCGAGAGTGCGCGCGGATCGTGGTCACGGCGCTCCATCAGCGCGAAGATCGCTTCGGAGTCGACGGTCATCTGCGGCTCGGCCCGCTCGATGCCGTAGCGCTCGAGGAGCTCGTCGTCGTTCTCGACGACGCCGTTGTGGATGCCGACGACGCTCCCGTGCCGGATCGGGTGGTTGTTGGCAGCGATCTCCGGATGACCCTTGGTGAAGTCGCGAACGTGGATGAGCGCGTGGCTCGTGTCGGACGGAACGTCGAGCTCGTCGAGCAGGGCGCTCGCCCCACCGCGGAGCTTCCTCACGCGTACGTCACCGGAGGCGTCACGATGCGCGTAGCCGACCGCATCGGCGCCGCGCTCCGCGATTCCTGCAAGGAGCGCCTGTGCCGCCAGCGTCCGATCGGCGTCCGAATCAGGACTGAGGCTGAATCCCGCTATGCCGCACATGAACCGCTAGCCGACTCCGTGGTTGGACGCCACTCACACCGTAGACGACCGCTGTGACGTCACGTTTGTGAACTCCGTGTTACAGCGATCGGCTTCGCCGCGCGACCGCTGATCCCTCGCGGGAGCTGTCATCCCTCAAGTGGGGCAACTGTGCAGCCGATAGAGCAGCCGTGGAAGGCTATGCAGCCGAGCATCTCTTCGACCCGACGGACGAGGAGACGACGCCGCTCGTCGACGAGCCCGCGATGACTCGCGAGCTCCCCGGACTTGCGGGGCCGAGCGCCGACGATCCACTGAAGCTGTACGTCCGCCAGATCGGCGACGGTCGGCTGCTGACGCCCGCGCAGGAGCGCGAGCTCGCACGGCGCAAGGACCTCGGCGACGAGGCCGCGAAGCGCAAGCTCATCGAGTCGAACTTGAGGCTCGTGATGTCGATCACCAGGAACTACACGCGTGCCGACGTCCCGCTCCTCGACCTCATCCAGGAAGGGAACCTCGGACTCATCCGCGCTGTCGAGAAGTTCGACTACACGATGGGCTTCAAGCTCTCGACGTACGCGACGTGGTGGATCAAGCAGGCGATCTCGCGGGCGCTCGCGGAGCAGGGTCGCACGATCCGTCTTCCCGTCCATGTCGCAGACCAGGTTCGCAAGGTGACGAAGACCCGCCGCCTACTCGGACAGAAGCTCAACCGCGACCCGTCTCTCGAGGAGATCGCCACCGAGCTCGACATGACGCCCGAGCGCGTGCAGGAGCTGCTCGAGCTCATCCTCGACCCCGTCAGTCTCGAGACGCCGATCGGCGACGGGGACTCGAGCGTTGCAGACCTCATCCCGGACCACAGCGCGCAGCAGCCCGAGCTCGAGACCGCTGACCGTGCGCGCGCGTCCGAGCTCCTCGACGCGCTCGACAAGCTGCAGCCGCGCCAGCGACGCGTCGTCGTCGAGCGCTTCGGCCTGGACGGAGTGCGGCCCCGCACGCTCGAAGAGGTGGGGGCGAACCTCGGGATCACGCGCGAGCGCGTCCGCCAGCTCGAAGCGCGTGCTCTACGGGAGCTCCGCGCGATCGCGCCGGGCCTCGAGCTCTACCTGCGCTCGTAGTAGCCCTACGTCACGTCGACGGACTGCATCTCGCGCAGTGAAGCGAGCCGGCGCAGCGACTCGAGCTCGATCTGCCGCACGCGCTCGCGGGTGAGGCCGAGGCGGCGACCGATCTCCTCGAGCGTCTGCGGCTCGGCGCCCGTCAGCCCGTAGCGCATCACCACGACCTCGCGCTCGCGCTGGGGGAGGGAGGCGAGCGCGTGTCGCAGCGCCTCGCTGCGGAGGTTGAGCTCGACGGTCTCCTCGGGAAGCGGCTCGTCGCCGGCGACGAAGTCACCGAAGACGGCGTCCTCTCCGTCTCCGACAGGTGCGTCGAGGCTCGTGGACGCGCGAGCGGCCGCGCGCACCTCGAGCACCTGCTGCACCGTGAGTGACGCCTCGTCCGCGATCTCCTCGAGCGACGGCTCGCGTCCCAGCTGCGTCCACAGCTGCCGGTCGGCACGGTTGATCTTCTGCAGCCGCTCGACGATGTGGACCGGCATCCGGATCGTCCGGGCCTTGTCGGCGAGCGCGCGTGCGACTGCCTGGCGGATCCACCAGGTGGCGTACGTCGAGAACTTGAAGCCTCGGCGCCAGTCGAACTTCTCGACCGCGCGGATGAGCCCGAGCGTGCCCTCCTGGATGAGGTCGAGGAAGGGCAGCCCTTGATTGCGGTAGTTCTTCGCGATCGACACGACGAGCCGGAGGTTCGACTGGATCATCCGCTCCTTCGCCTCCATGTCGCCTCGCTCGATGCGCTTGGCGAGCTCGACCTCTTGAGCGGCCGTGAGCAGCTGATGCCGGCCGGCCTCGCGGAGGAAGAGCTGGAGCGCGTCGGTCGTCGTCTCAACGGGAGCTGTCAGCGCGACGACCGCCTCGGAGTGGGGAGGCTGCTCGACGATCTCGATGGAGCGCTGATCGAGCTCGCGGAGGACGGCGTCCTGCTCGAGCTCCGTGAGCTCATACGTCTCCGCGACTTCCGCGAGATCGGACGCGCGCACGTTGCCGACCTGCTCGGCTGCCTCGAGCAGTTGCCGGATGTCCTCGATGAGGAGGATGTGCTCGATGTCGATTTGGGTCACGCGCGGCGGGATGACGCAGGGCGGTAGGTGACGATCTCTGAGCGGTAGGTGACAATCTCTCGCGTTCGCGCCCCGATGTCTAGGGGCGCGGCGATATTTCCCTCGTCCGGGTCAGGCGTACCGGTGGTCGGCGCTCACGCGGTCGCGATGAGGAATGCGACGGCGGCGATCGTCAACGCGACGATGGCGATGAGAAACAGTCGGACGCTCATGGCCAGCATGGCCGACACCCCCTCAGGTAGATCGAGCGCTGTCCCAACACTAGCGCTCGGAGCAGGGGCGGGCTAGGTCGGATCGATCTGGGCCAACTTGACATAACGCCGCTTATCGTGCGCTCGATCGTCGGGCGTCAGAGGTCGTCGGGATCCGGCGCCACCGGATCCGGGCGCGTCCGGCAGTGACGGCCGGTGTGCCCCGCGGGCGTCGTGAGTGGCGTCAGCGCGACGAGGGCGGGATCCGTCGGGGTCTGTGCAGGTCGTGCGCTGGCGACATTCGATCCGAGCAGCACGGCGGCGAGGAGTCACGAAGAAGAGCACGAAGCCGACTCGTCGAGTGCGCATTCGACCCTCCTCGAGGTCGAAGTCTGGTCTCGACGATAGCGCGTCGCCTAGAAGGTCGCGTCGCGCACGCCCGACACGATCGTCAGTAGTACGAGGAGGGCGACCACGAGGCGATAGACGACGAAGACGCCGTAGGTGTGCTGGCGGACGTAGCCGAGGAGCCACTCGATTGCGAGGAGGCCGCTACCGAGGGCTGCGAGCGTTCCGACGACGAACGGACCAGTCCAGCCGTGCGGCAAGTCTCCGAACACGACGTCCTGGAGGCCCTTCAAGAGCACCGCGCCGAGCACGGTCGGAAGCAGCAGGTAGAACGAGAAGCGCGCCGCGCCGTCGCGGTCGAGCTTCAGGAAGCGGCCCGCCGTGATCGTGATCCCGGAGCGCGAGACGCCGGGCGCGAGCGCGAGTGCCTGCGCGAAGCCCATGACGACGGCGTGTCCGACCCCGAGATCGCCCATCGCCCGGGTCTGCGGCGAGCGGTCGGCTGCCCACAGCAGAGCCGCACCCACGGCCAGGAGGATCGAGATCTGCCACGGCTCACCGAGGTGGTCGGCGATCGCATCCTCACCGAGCAAGCCGACCGCGCCCGCCGGGATCGTGGCGACGAGCACGAACCAGGCGACGCGCTCGTCGGAGCCCTCGATCCGGCGCCGCCCCACGGACGTGACCCATGCGCGAACGAGTCGCACGATGTCGCGCCAGAAGTACGCCGCAACCGCGACGAGCGTCCCCAGATGGAGTGCGACGTCGAACGTCTGGTTGAAGCGGTCGTTCTGCTCGAGGTACGTCCAGTCCGCACCCCACGGAACGAGGATGAGATGGCCGGACGAGGAGACCGGCAGCAGCTCCGTGAGCCCCTGGACGATCCCGAGGACGAGCGCCTGGCCGTCCGTCAAGGCGGCGGGGTCGTCCCCCACTCCCAGGATCGTCAGGATGGCTGCGACGGCGAGCGACACTCCCGCGACGCTGAAGACGAGGGAGCGGCGCACCCGCGAGATCCTACGCAGACGCCGCCCCGGCCGGGCCGTGAAGAAAACGGACGCAAATTGCGGCAATCCGGTGAACGCGGCGCTTGACCCGTTCGGCCCCGTCCCATAGGTTCCCGCTTGCACCGAGCACGGAGCGCGATTAGGTCGAAGCTCAGCTCGCAGGCTCTACGCGGAAGCGGACGGTCAGCGGGTCGAGTGGACGAAAGCGCCACCGGCTCGGTGAATTTTTTTCTTGCACAGATCGGAGATCCGCTAGCGCGGAGTCTCCGATTGCGCGAGGAGCAAGACGCTCGCGTGCCGGGTCGAGTTGCCCTTGGCCGAGCCGCCACAGCTCGGGCCTGGGCGCCAAGCGAAGCAGACCGGTGGATCGTTAGGATCGCCGGCGATGCATCTGCGAGCCCCGAGCGTCGACCAGGGCGTCCACGCGTTCGCCTGGTCGGTCGTCTTCTTCCTCTACATGTGGCTCGGCGCCCTCGCCGTGGACGTGCCGGGTGGGATCGCGTTCGTCGTCTCGCTCGTCGCGGCGGCGGCGATCTTCATGTTCGTCCGCCTGCGCGGCGGGCGATCCCCCCGGTAAACGAGAAGCTAGTGTCGGGTGCTGCCCGACTTGTCGCTCAGAGCGGCTACGAGGCGGTCTGCGAAGTCTCGGCCGATCGCCTGCTCGAGGCGTTCGAGCGCCGGCTCCTTACGAGCACGGTCAGACGCAACGAGGGCTGAGACATCCGCGAGGATCCGCGTCGAGGCCGCGGGTGCGACCTTGCTGAGCACGGCGGTACTCATGGTTCGTGCATCGGCGATCCTGCGCGCG
>DASTYQ010000100.1:0-6577 GCA_035764775.1 Gaiellaceae bacterium | reverse complement strand
TTCGACCGCATGCGCGTGCAACTCGCACAGCTCGACAACGCACGCAAGGAGTTCGTCGCGAACGCATCACACGAGTTGCGGACGCCGCTGTTCTCGATCGGCGGCTTTCTCGAGCTGCTCGCCGACGAAGAGCTCGACGACGAGACGCGTCGCGGCTTCATCGAGACGATGCAGGGACAGGTCGAGCGTCTCACGAAGCTGTCGACCGACCTCCTCGACCTCTCGCGGGTCGACGCCGGCCAGCTGACGGTCGTCCTCGAGCCGGTGGATCTCGGTGGCGTCGTCCAGATGCTCGCGGGAGAGCTGGTCCATCTCGCGTCCTCGACCGGACACGAGCTGCGCACGGCGATCGACGACGACGTGTGGTGCCTGGGCGACGACGCACGCATCCTCCAGATCGGCCGCGCGCTCGCCACGAACGCGCTCACTCACACGCCGCCGGGAACGCACGTGACACTGCGCGCGCGGCGACGTGGGGATCGCGCGGAGCTGGCGGTAGAGGACGACGGCCCGGGGATCCCCGCGTCGCAGAAGGAGACGGTCTTCGCACGCTTCTACCGGGCCGACGGCGGCATGGCGTCGGGGAGTGGCCTCGGGCTCGCGATCGCGCGAGAGATCGCGCGGATCATGGGCGGCGACGTGCGCCTCGACTCGGTGTCGCGGCCGACGGTGTTCACCCTCGATCTCCCAGGCGAGCCCGTGCCCCACGACGCGCCGCGAACGTCGATTGCGTTTTCACGTGAAAACGCCGCGTCGCAGCCGCAGAGCGTCACGCCGGGCTCGTAGCCGGCATCCGTCTACGATCTCGGCGTGTCCGAGCCGACGAGCGAGCTCAGCCACGTTTCGGCCGGCGGCGAGGTCCGCATGGTCGACGTGGGGGCGAAACCTGCCGTTCGACGCCGTGCGCTCGCCCGCGGACGCGTCGCGATGGCGTCGAGGACGGCGGAGAGACTGACCGCCCTTCCCAAGGGCGACGCGCTCGTGACGGCCCAGATCGCCGGCGTCATGGCCGCGAAGCGGACCGCCGAGCTCGTCCCGCTCTGCCACCCACTTCCGCTCACCCACGTCGAGGTCCGGCTGAGGGTCGTCGAGGGGGCGGTCGAGATCGAGGCGTCCGCGGAGACGACGGCTCAGACCGGGGTGGAGATGGAGGCGCTGACCGCGGTCTCGGTCGCCGCGCTGACCGTGTACGACATGGCGAAGGCGATCGACAAGAACATGACGATCGAGGATGTACGCCTCGTCGAGAAGACGAAGGAAACGGCGTGAGAGCCGCCGTCCTGACGGTCTCGGACGGGGTCAGCGCCGGCGTACGCGAGGATACGAGCGGCAACGCACTGGCGGAGCTGCTCGCGCGCGAGGGTTTCGAGGTCGAACGCAGCGTCGTCCCGGACGACGCAGACGTCATCGCCGACGCGATCCGGTCGCTCGGGGACTCCGGAGTCTCCCTCGTCCTGACGACGGGCGGCACGGGGTTCGCACCGCGCGACGTGACGCCGGAGGCGACAAGGGACGTGATCGACCGGGAGGCGCCGGGGATCGCGGAGGCCATCCGCGCGGACGCGCTCGCTCGGACGCCGCACGCGCTGCTCTCCCGCGGTATTGCAGGCATTCGCGGCGCAACGCTCGTCGTCAACCTGCCGGGGTCGACCGGCGGCTGCCGCGACGGCTTCGAGGTCGTCCGGCCCGCACTCAGGCACGGGCTCGAGCTCGCGGCAGGCGACACGGCGACTGCTCACCGGCAGACGTGACGACCGGCGTCGCATCCGTTCCGCTCCCGCGCCGCCTCGCGTCGCTCGTCCGCATCGAGCACACCGTGTTCGCGCTGCCGTTCGCGTACGTCGGGGCGTTCCTCGCGGTCGACGCCTGGCCCGGGCTCGCGAACATGCTCTGGATCACCGTCGCGATGGTCGGCGCGCGGACACTCGCGATGTCGGTGAACAGGCTCGTCGACGCCGAGATCGACGCTCGGAACCCGCGTACCGCGCAGCGCGAGCTGCCCGCAGGCGCGCTTTCCCGAGGGCAGGTGCTGGGATTGTGCGGATTGGCACTTGGCGTATTCCTGGTCGCCGTGTTCCAGCTCGACCCGATCGTGCGCTGGCTGTGGCCGATTCCAGTGGCGCTGTTCGCGATCTACCCGTATCTCAAGCGGGTCACGTGGCTCTGCCACCTGTGGCTCGGAGCGTGTCTCGGGCTCGCCCCCGTCGGTGCCTGGCTCGCCGTCACGGGAACCGCACCCTGGGAGGCGTGGACGATCGGCGGTGCCGTCCTCCTCTGGGTCGCCGGCTTCGATCTCTTCTATTCGCTGTTCGACCTCGACCACGATCGCGCGGAGGGCCTGCACTCGTGGGCGACGCGGTTCGGCGAGCGCGGTGTGTTCACGGGAGCGCGCGCGTTCCACGCCGGGACCGTGCTGCTGCTGGCTGCGGCGGGCCTCGGACTCGACGTCTCGGTCCTCTACTGGCTCGGTGTCGTAGTCACGGCTGTACTCCTCGTCTACGAGCACTCGCTCGTCCGCCCGGGCGACCTGCGCCGTCTCGACGCGGCCTTCTTCACGATGAACGGCGTGATCAGCGTCGTGTTCTGCGCGTTCGTCGCCCTCGACGTGCTCGTCACGTGATCCACGGGCGGGGGATCGAGAAGCGCTATGGGCGAAAGCGCGTGCTCCGCGGCGTGGACGTCGCGGTTCCCGTCGGGGGGTTCGCGGTCGTCACGGGGGCGAATGGGAGTGGAAAGACGACGCTCCTGCGTCTGCTCGCGGGTCTCGCGGCTCCGACTCGCGGCGACCTCGTGGTGGGCGCGGACCGTGCGGGCGTCGGGTATCTGGCACACGAGCCCCTCGTCTATCGCGAGCTGACCGCGGTCGAGAACCTCGATCTCTTCGGTCGGCTCTACCGCGTCGCAGAACGACGTGAGCGCATCGGGATGCTCCTCGAGCGCTTCGGACTCTGGGAGGCCCGGAACGAGCGAGTCTCGACGTACTCGCGCGGGATGACCCAGCGGCTTGCGCTCTGCCGGGTCTTCCTGCACGAGCCTGACCTGCTCGTCCTCGACGAGCCGTATTCGGCTCTCGACGAGGAGGGCGCGTCGCTCCTCGACCGCGAGCTCGACGGGCTCGCCGGCGTCAGGACGCTCGTCGTGGCGACCCACGACCCCGCTCGCCTCGAGTCGATCGCGACGCAGCGGCTTGTGCTCACATGACGTACTTCGCCGACGTCGCTGCGCTCACGCGCAAGGATCTTCGGGTCGAGCTTCGCGGCCGCGACACGCTGCCCGCGATGCTGCTCTTCGTCCTCTCGACTCTCGTGGTTTTCCACTTCGCGCTGCCGGAAGGGTCGGGTGACACTGCCGCATACGGCCTCCTCTGGGTAGCGATCGTGTTCACTGCGCTACTCGGCCTCGCGCGCGCATGGGTTCCGGAGCAGGAGCACCGCGTGCTCGACGGTCTCGTGCTCGCACCCTGTGATCGGAGCGCGATCTGGGTCGGCAAGACGCTCGCCACGCTCGTCTTCCTACTCGCGGCACAGGCGGTGGCGCTGCCGGCGTTCGTGCTCTTCTTCGAGCCTCTCGACGCACCCGCCCTCGCCGGGGTCCTGCTCGCCGATCTCGGGATCTGCGCCGTCGGCTCGCTCATGTCGGCGATGGCGGCGGCAAGCCGCGCGAGGGAGGTGTTGCTGCCGCTCCTCGTGCTCCCGCTCGCGATTCCGCTCATCGTCGGCGGTGTGGGGGCAGCCGTCTCGGCGGAGCCCGAGCGTTTCCTTCTGTTCCTGCTCCTGTACGACGCTGTCTTCGCTGTACTCTCGTGGGCGTCCTTCGAGTACGTCGTCACGGAGTAGCCACCTGATCCCATCGTCACTACGCAGCCTTCCGGGCCTCGCCTGGCTCGCTGCGTTCGCCATGGGGCTGGCGCTCGTCCTCGCGCTCATCGTCGCCCCAGAGGACGCGGACCAGGGGATCTCGCAGCGGATCTTCTACATCCACGTCCCGATCGCGCTGACGGCGTACTTCTGCTTCGGGCTCGGAGCGGTCAAGGCGCTGCTCCTCCTCTGGCGTGGGGACGAGCGGTACGACCTCGAGAGCTACGTGGCGATCCACCAGGGGACGATCTTCGGAGCGCTCACGCTCATCACCGGCTCGATCTGGGCGCGCGCCTCGTGGGGGGTCTGGTGGACCTGGAGCTCGAACCAGCTCGTCCTCTTTCTCGTCCTCTTTCTCTTCTACTGCGCGTACTTCATGTTGCGGTTCTCGCTCGAGGACGGGCCGCGACGAGCCCGCTCGTCGGCCGTCTACGCGCTCTTCGGTGTCGCACTCATCCCGGTGAGCTTCCTCGCGATCCGGCTTGCGGAGGACTTCATCCACCCGACCGTCTTCACGCGCGACGGTCCGCAGATGAGCGGGACGATGTTCGCGACCTTCGTCGTGTCGTGGGCAGCGGTGACGCTCCTCGCGTACGTGCTCTACCGCGTCGAGCTCGCCGGCAAGCGACTCGACGCCGACCTTCGCGAGCTGCGCGAGGCGCTGCAGTGAGCTGGAGCCAGGAGGAGCTCGTCGCGGCGGCCTATGCCGTCGTGTTCGTCTTCGTCCTCGTCTACGTCGCGATCATCGCCGCAAAGCTCGTACGCCTTCAGCGCGAGACGGCGGAGCTCGTCGAGCTTGCGCGGCGGAAGTCGAGCGCGGACGCATGACCCTCCGGACCTGCGAATACGCTGCGGTCGTGGCGACGAGGCCCTCGCCGGTCAAGGCGCCGACGGCGTTCGTCCGGATCAGGCTGCGCGGCGCTCGCATGTGCGGCGAGGCACGGAGGAAGAGCGCGCGTCGCTGCGCCGCCCCTTTGCGCCGGAGGTAGCTCCCGCTGCAGGCCGGCGTTACGCTCCGCCGCGTGTTCATCACCTTCCTGAGCGACTTCGGTCTCAAGGACGACTTCGTCGGCACCTGCCACGGCGTGATGAAGCGCATCGCGCCCGAGGCCCAGATCATCGACATCACGCACGGCATTCCGCCGACGTCGATCTTGCAGGGGGCTCTCGTTCTGGCGAACACGATCGGCTTCATGCCCGTCGGAGTGCACCTCGCGATCGTCGACCCGGGCGTCGGGGGGCCGCGTCGGCCCCTCGCGCTTCGCGATCGCGAGGGCCGGCTCTACGTCGGGCCCGACAACGGGCTCCTGCTGCCTGCCGCGAGCCGTCAGGGCATCGCGGAGGCGCACGAGCTTGCGAATCCGGCGTATGCGCTCGAGTCGATCTCCCGTACGTTCCACGGCCGAGATCTCTTCGCCCCTGCCGCTGCGCACCTCGCCACGGGCGTCGCTCTGGCCGATCTCGGCCCGCCGCTCGATCCCGAGGTTCTCGTCCGCCTCGACCTTCCCGAGCCCCAGGTCGTGGAGGGCGCGATCCACGCGACGTTCCTGTACGTCGACAGCTTCGGCAACATCGCGCTCAATCTCGATCGCGACGACGTCGAGGCCCTCGGCTGGTCCTCGGGGACGAGGGTGGAGCTCGAGCTCGCCGGCGAGCGCTACTACGCGTTCATGGCGCGAACGTTCGCCGACGCTCGTCCGGGCGACGTGATCCTGTACGAGGACAGCTACAAGAACATGTCGCTGGCGATCTCGCGCGGCAGCGCCGCGCGCATGCTCCACGCGTCGCCCGGCCAGGCGATCCGGATCACGATCGCGAGCTAGGAGACGACTGGCCGACGGTCACCCCAGGGCCGTGCCGTCTCGATCTCGGCTGCGAGGGAGAGGAGGAGGGCGTCGCCGGCGGGCGGGCCAATCGCCTGGATGCCGATCGGGATGCCGTCCTCGGTCCAGTACAGGGGGAGCGACATCGCCGGCAGCCCCGTGAGGTTCGCGATCGACGTGAAGGGCGTGAACTCCGTGTTGCGCCGGAGCTGCGGGATCGCTCCCTCGACGGCGTCCTGCCAGCCGATCGGGACGGGCGGGAGAGCGAGGGTCGGAGTAAGCACGACGTCCGACGGCTTGAGCCCGAAGAGTCCGCAGCACGATGCCGGAATGCGAATCGAGCCACCGCCGTCCGTCGCGTGGGCGGCGGGAACGAGACCCGCAGCGAGGTCGTGCGGATCCCGGCGGTCGGTGCGAGGTCCTTCACGCCGATCGGAACGCCACGGAACGGGGCGTCGCCCGGGGTGGAGTCGATGGTCGCTGCACGCTCGAGGGCTTGCTCGGCGCACACGGTCACGAAGGAGTTCAGCGTCGGATCGAGCCTCTCGATGCGCTCCAGCGACGCGCGCACGAGCTCGGTCGACGAGACCTCGCCGCCCCGCACGAGCTGCGCCTGCTCGACGGCCGAGAGCAACGCGAGCTCCATCGGCGGCGAAGCTATCAGGGACTCGCGGGGCTACCCCGGCGGCACTTCGGCGAGATGAGCGTCGCGAAAGTCGCCGTCTCCTTCGACCTCGTGAGTGGCGAGGGCCGGACTTGAACCGGCGACACCACGGTTTTCAGCCGTGTGCTCTACCAGCTGAGCTACCTCGCCGCGGCGACTCAGTGTAGTTAGGTTCCCGCGATGAGCGCAGTTCGTGAGGTCGCCGTCATCGGCGCCACGCTCGACCTCGGGCA
>DASTYQ010000099.1:0-17726 GCA_035764775.1 Gaiellaceae bacterium | reverse complement strand
TGCGGTTGGCGAGGCCCTCGACGACGGCGGTCTTGCCGACGCCCGGCTCGCCGATCAGCACCGGGTTGTTCTTCTGGCGGCGCGAGAGGATCTGCATGACGCGTTCGATCTCGGTCTGGCGGCCGACCACGGGGTCGAGCTTCCCTTCGACTGCGGCCTTCGTCAGGTTGCGGCCGAACTGGTCGAGGAGCTTCGAGCTCTTCGTCTTCTCGCCGGGCGCCACGCTGGCGCCGGACTGGCGGCGGCCCGGGCCCGAGAGCATGCGGATGATCTCGTTGCGGATCTTCTCGGCATCTGCGTCGAAGTCGAGGAGGATCCGCGCGGCGACGCCCTCGTTCTCACGGACGAGCCCGAGCAGGATGTGCTCCGTACCGATGTAGTTGTGTCCGAGCGAGAGGGCCTCGCGCAGCGCCAGCTCGAGGACCTTCTTGGCGCGCGGCGTGAACGGGATCTGGCCGGTGGTGACCTCGTCGCCTTGGCCGACGATGCGCGCGACCTGGGCGCGCACCTCTTCCACCGTGATGTCGAGCGACTCGAGAACGCGGGCGGCAAGGCCTTCCTCCTCGCGCAGGAGGCCGAGCAGGATGTGCTCCGTGCCGATGTAGTTGTGCTTGAGGGCCCTCGCTTCGTCCTGTGCCAGGACGACGACCTGTCGTGCCCGCTCGGTGAATCGCTCGAACAACTCCCTCGACGCTCCTTTCGCTCTCGTTTCCGGGGGCCTGCCCTCGCTCCCGGGTCGAAGGGACTGTCTGATCGTAGCCGACTGGTCTCGTGTGGAGTCTCACACGCCGGGTTCGCCCGGCGCCCTCGGTACCCTTCTCGACCGTTGAGCAACGAAGCCTTAATCGGCGCGCCGCGATGAAGGTCCTCGTCACCGGCTCGTCCGGCCAGATCGGCACCAATCTGGCCCTTCGGCTCCAACGCGACGGCCACGACGTCTTCGGAGTGGACAAGCGCCAGAACACCTGGACGAACGAGTTTCCGTACCTCCTTCAGGATCTCGCCGGCCACTACACCGCGTTCCGTGGAGGCATCAACGGCGTCGAGTATCCCGACGTCGAGCTCGTCGTCCACCTCGCGGCGCACGCGAAGGTGCACCAGCTCGTGCGGCAACCACACCGCGCGCTCGAGAACGCAGTCATGACGTTCAACGTGCTCGAGTACGCGAGGCTCCGGAACGTCCCCATCGTGTTCTCCTCGAGCCGTGAGGTCTACGGCGACGTCCATCGGTTCGAGGAGTACGGCGAGCAGGTGGCCGACTTCGCCTACGCGGAGAGCACGTACTCCGCGTCCAAGATCTCGGGCGAGGCGTTCATCTACTCGTACGCGCGCTGTTACGGGCTCCCATATCTCGTCTTCCGCTTCTCGAACGTCTACGGGCGCTACGACAACGACCTGCAGAGGATGGTTCGGGTCATCCCGCTGTTCATCCATTCGATGCTGCGCGGCGAGCCGATCACGATCTACGGCGGCCACGACAAGACCCTCGACTTCACGTACGTCGACGACTGCATCGACGGGATCGTGAAGGGGATCGAGGCCCTCGCCGAGGGCAAGGTCGTGAACCAGACGATCAACCTGGCCTACGGGCGCGGCAACACGCTCGTCCGCTGCGCCGAGCTCATCGCGTCGGAGCTCGACGTCGAGCCAGAGATGACGCTCGCGCCCTCACTGCTCGGAGAGGTGACCCATTACGTGGCCGACCTGTCGAAGGCGAGGCAGCTCCTCGGCTACAGCCCACAGGTACCGCTCGACGAGGGGATCGCCAGGGCGGTCGCATGGTTCCGTGAGCACCGCGCGGCGCATCCGGACGAGGACGTCGAGGTGGTCGCCGACCACGAGGGCTCACGCGAGGCCGGCCCGGTCTGGAAGACGGCCACGCCCTGATCGTCGCTCAGGCGGCTTCCGATCGGACGTCGCGCTTCGAGAGCGCGCCGTCGAGGCTCGCGCAGGCGCCGGCGCCCAGAAGTGCGCCGACATCCCGAGCGTCGAGCGGAGGTGCGAAGTGAAAGCCCTGTCCCGCTCGACATCCCAAACGTCGCAGCTCCGTCGTCTCGGCTTCGGTCTCCATCCCCTCGGCAACGAGCGCGACGTCGAGCGTCTGCGCGAGATCGACGATCGCCTGGACGAACCCCTGACGGGTCGTGTCCGCGTCGAGCGCACTGACGAACGAACGGTCGACCTTGAGCGTGTGGACGGGTAGGTCCTGGAGCAAGGACAGCGAGGAGTAGCCGGTGCCGAAGTCGTCGAGAGCGATACGCACGCCGAGGGCGGCGACGTCGGTAAGGACGGCGCGCAGCTCCTCGTGCCTGCGAGCGAGCACGCTCTCGGTGAGCTCGAGGGTGAGCGCCTCGGATGGAAGGCCGGAGCGTTCGAGGGCTACGCGAACACTCTCGAGCAGGATCCCGGGACGGACCTGCCGGGTCGAGACGTTCACGTTCAGCGTCAGTGCTGCCGCGCCCGGAATCTCGGCACGCCAGCGTGCCGCCTGAACGCATGCCTCGGCGAGCACCCATGCGCCGATCTCGACGATCTTGCCCGTCTCTTCGGCGAGGGTGATGAACTCGCCGGGCGGCAGCAGCCCTCGCGTCGGGTGGTTCCAGCGGACGAGCGCCTCGACCCCCACGACCGCGCCGCTCTCGAGGTCGACGAGCGGCTGATACTGGACGACGAACTCGTCGGGGCGAGCGCGTCGTAGCTCGGCGACGAGCTCGAGCCGACCCACGAGATCCTCGGCCATCGTCGGCAGGTACATGACGTACTGCGCCTTTCCGGAGGCCTTTGCGCGATACATCGCGACGTCGGCCGCGCGCATGAGATCGTCCGCGACGGTGCCCATCGCAATACCGACGCTCGCACTCACGAACACCTCCCGGCCCTCGATCTCGAACGGCACCTGAAGTGCAGCGACGACGCGTTCGGCGACGTCAACGGCGGAGGCGGGACCTGCCACTTCCTCGATGAGGATCGCGAATTCGTCGCCACCGAGCCTCGCAACCGTGTAGGTCGGCGCGAGCGACTCACGAAGCCGCACGCCGACTCCGCGCAGCAGCGTGTCCCCGGCGGCGTGGCCGAGAGTGTCGTTCACGCCCTTGAAGTCGTCGAGGTCGAGGAAGAGCACCGCGACCTCGGAGCGCGCCATCTGGCTCCGGAGGACGAGCGCATGCTCCACCCGGTTCGTGAACAGCGATCGGTTGGCCAGACCGGTCAGGGCGTCGTGAAACGCCTGGTACCGGAGCTGCTCTTCCGCGTCCTTCCTCGCACTGATGTCGAGCAGATAGCCCTGCAGGACGTACTGGTAGCCATCGCGGACGACGCGCGCCTCGTCCTGAACCCAGAGGTAGCGGCCGCCGCGCGTTCGCAGCCGGTACTCGATGAACAGGGGCTCGCGCGTGGTATGCGTGCGCTGGTGCGCGGCGAGGACGCGCTCGCGGTCCTCGGGGTGCAAGAGCTCGACGAAGAGATTGTCGTTCTCAGCCCAGTCCTCCACGGAGTAGCCGAGCATCGGCTCGATCTGCGGGCTCGTGTAGATGTTCGAGCTGAATTCGTCGAGGCGGTCGATGTACACGGAGAGCGGCAGCTGCTCGACGAGCGAGCGAAATCGCGGCTCGCTGACCGCTGATGTGCCGGGTGCCGCATGGTTGGTAGGCCGCTCCACCACCGCCAGCAAAGAATCGTCCTGCGACGGGGGGAGGGCGACCCCTCGATCGGTGTACGCCGTTCAAGGGCGTCGTTAGGATCGTCCGATGGGTGAGGCCGGAAGCGAGCGCGAGCGCCTGTCGTGGGCCGAGTTCGGCACCGCGTCACGTGAGCTCGCACGCCAGGTCGCCGAGGACGGCTACGAGCCCGACCTCGTCCTCTCGGTGGCGAGGGGAGGGCTGCTCGTGGGAGCGGCGCTCGGCTATGCGCTCGACGTGAAGAACACTTGGACGATGAACGTCGAGTTCTACCCGGGCGTCGACGAGCGCCTCGACGTGCCGATGATCCTCCCGCCCGTGCCCGAGCTCGTCGACCTCGACGCGGCGCGAATGCTCATCGCCGACGACGTCGCGGACACGGGCGAGACGCTTCGGCTCGTCAAGGACTTCTGCGGCGGGAAGGTCGCCGAGGTGCGCTGCGCGGTGTTGTACGAGAAGTCGCCGTCGCTCGTGAGGTGCGAGTACGTCTGGCGTCGCACCGACCTGTGGATCCACTTCCCGTGGAGCGTCGAAGCCCCGGTGGCGCAGCGCCTAACCCGCGTCGGGTCGTAGCGCCGGGAAGAAGATGACGTCGCGGATGGTCTCGCGGCCCGACAGCAGCATCACGAGGCGGTCGATGCCCAGGCCGAGGCCGCCCGTCGGTGGCATCCCGTACGAGAGCGCCTCGACGTAGTCCGGATCGCCGCGCACGCCCTCCACGTGCTGCGACTGCTCGTCGAAGCGTCGCTGCTGGTCGGTCGCCTCGTTGATCTCCGTGTACGCGTTGCCCAGCTCCATGCCCGCTGCGAAGTACTCGAACCGCTCCGTGATCGTCTCGTCCTCGTCCGTGACCCGCGCAAACGGGGAGAGCTCGACCGGATGTCCATAGACGATCGTCGGCTCGATCAGGCTCGGCTCGACGAAGTGGCCGAACGCGTGGTCGACGAGCTGCGGCCAGTCGTTGTCCGCGTCCGTGTCGACGCCCTTCTCCGTGAGCCAGGCGCGGAGCTCGCCCTCGTCGCGCGTCCACAGCTCGTGAGCTTCGAGCGACTCGACGAAGCCGATCCGTTTCCACGGCGTCTCGAGGTCGACCTCGTGCCCGCGGAAGGTCGTGACGGTCGTCCCGAGCGCCTCGAGCGCCACGCGCTCGAGCATCGTCTCGATCCGGTCCATCGTGTCGCGGAAGTCCGCGTACGCCTCGTACCACTCGAGCATCGTGAACTCGGGCTGATGCTTGTACGAGACGCTCTCGTTGCGGAAGTCCTTGCCGATCTCGTAGACGCGCTCGAGCCCGCCGACGATGAGGCGTTTGAGGTAGAGCTCGGTCGCGATCCGCAGATACAGATCGGCGTCGAGCTCGTTCGAGTGCGTGACGAACGGGTGCGCGAATGCACCGCCGTACCTCGGCTGTAGGACGGGCGTCTCCACCTCGACGAAGCCCTCCTCGTCGAGGAAGCGGCGAATTGCCGTGATCACCCGTGCCCGCAGGAGGAACAGCTCGCGCGAGTCCTCGTTCATGAGCAGGTCGAGGTAGCGCTTGCGGTAGCGCGTCTCCTGATCGGTGAGGCCGTGGAACGTGTCGGGGAGCGGGCTCGTGTTGCGCGCGAGGACGATGAGCTCGTCGACCGCGAGCGAGGGCTCGCCGCGCCGCGATTTCGCCGGACGGCCGGAGACGCCCACGATGTCTCCAAGGTGGACGTCGAGGTCTCCCGTGCGGCCGGTGTCGCACATGAGCTGGATGCGTCCCGAGAGATCGACGAGATCGAGGAAGACGAGCTTCCCCATCTCCCGGCGCGCCATGACGCGGCCCGCGAGGCGGCGGGTCTCGTCGAGCTGCCCACCCGCCTCGAGCCCCTCGGTCGCCGCGCGGACATCGGCGACGGCCTCGCGGTCGGGAAAGCGCTTGGCGCCCATCGACGCGAGACCCTATCGGCGCTCAGCGCACGGGGCTCGCCTGCGGCCCTTCGAGCGGACCATCCTCGCACCGTGCACGGGTCCGACGACTGACCTTGCGACACGCTCGGGGCGGTTCGGCCGCCCCGATGCAGGCTCGCTGCGGCCGCTACGCGGCCTTGATCTCCATGATCTTGAACTTGACCTTCGAGCCGCGCGGCGTGACGACCTCGACGGTCTCCCCCTTCTTGCGGCCCATGATCGCCTTGCCGACCGGCGACTCGTTCGAGAGCTTCTGCTCGGCGGGATTCGCTTCCGCTGAGCCGACGATGAAGTACTCGACGGTCTGCTTGGCGTCGACATCGCGGAGACGGACGACGGCGCCGATCGACACCACACTCGTGTCCACGCGCCTCTTGTCGATCACCTGGGCGTTCGCGAGCCGCTCCTCGAGCTGCGAGATCCGGTGCTCGAGCATCATCTGCTCGTTCTTGGCGTCGTCGTACTCGGCGTTCTCGGCGATCTCGCCGAACTCGCGAGCGGCGGCGATGCGCTCCGCGACCTCGCGTCGTCTCGTCGTACGCAGCAGCTCGAGCTCGCTCGTCAGCTGCTTGTAGCCCTCGGGAGTGAGGATCACGTCCTTCACGAAACGCCTCCAGAGACGAAATCGGGGGCCCGCCCGGCCCCGCCAACAGCGCGGAATGGTAGCTACCCCGTTCGCGGCACGTCAAACCGCCGCGAGTACCATCCGACGGCCGTGATCGACCTCCGCGAATCCTGGCGAATCGGCCCTGTCGAGGTGCCCACGCGCCTCGTCCTCGCACCCATGGCAGGCGTCAGCGTGCAGGCATTTCGTCGCCAGGGACGCCGCTATGGGGCAGGGCTCGTGTGCTCCGAAATGGTCAGTTGCGCCGGGATCGAGCACCGCAACGAGAAGACACTCGGGTACCTCCGCGTCGCCGCCGACGAGCATCCGCTCGCGATCCAGCTGTTCGGGTCGGAGCCCCGGCCCATGGCGGACGCGGCGCGCATGGTCGAGGCGGTAGGCGCCGACATCGTCGACGTCAACTTCGGCTGCCCGGTGAAGAAGGTGACGAAGACCGGGGCAGGCGCGCACCTGCTGGAGGATCAGGACCGCGCGTGCGCGATCATCTCGGCCATCGCGGACGCGGTCGACCTCCCGGTGTCGGTGAAGCTCCGTCGCGGCGTCCGTGACGGGTCGCGCGCGGCGCTCGAGCTCGGACCACGACTCGTCGACGCCGGGGCGGCATCCCTCACGCTCCACCCCCGTTCCGCCCAGCAGATGTACACGGGCACCGCCGACCACGCGCTGACCGCCGAGCTGGTCTCGCTCGTCGACGTACCCGTCGTCGCGTCCGGCGACGTGACCTCGCGCGCACGGGCGCAGGCGGTGCTCGCGACAACCCGCGCCGAGGCGGTCATGGTCGGCCGCGGCGCGCAGGGGAATCCGTGGGCCCTGAAGGAGATCGTCGACGGCGACGGTGCGGAGCCCTCGCGCGAGGAGGTTGCAGCAGAGCTGGTGCTCTTCGTGCGAGAGACGGTTCGCGAACTCGGCGAGCGCAGGGCGTCGGGCTTCCTCAAGAAGTTCTACGGCTGGTACCTCGGACGAGGCCGCTTCCCGAAGGAGTTCAAGCAGGAGCTCCTGCGACTCGACTCGACCGACGAGGTCGAGCGCCGCCTGCTCGCCGCGGCGCCCGGCGCGCGCGAGATCGTAGAGCGCCTCGAGGCGGAAGTGCCGTCCGGCGCCGAGCAGACGCTGGAGCTGCCGGTCTCGATCTACGGAGGAGGGTAGGGGCGCGGGACCCGTCCCGCTCGTCGCGGGCCGGACAGGTACGGCCCCTACGTGTCCTCGGCGTGGCCGCCGGCGAGCGCGGTCGCGACGCCGAGCCCGATGTAGACCGAGCCGCTCACGTAGCGCTGAGCGCGCACGAAGCGGCGCGAGCGACGGAGCATGCCGCCCGCCGTCCCGGCCGCGATCGCCCAGATCGAGTCGGTGACGAGGCCGAGCAGCGCGAACAGCACGCCGAGAAACGCGATCTGCACCGCGGGGTGCGGAGCGTTCGGATCGACGAACTGGGGAAGGAATGCGAGGAAGAAGAGCGCCGTCTTCGGGTTCAGGACGTTGACGACGATGCCCTGCGCGAACGCCCGGCGCAGGTTTCGCTCGCCTCCGAGCGCAACCTCTGTCTCGGGGTGCCTCGCGAAGAGTGTCCACAGGCCGAGCCCGATGAGATAGACGGCGCCCGCGATCTTGACCGCTGTGAAGGCGACCGCGGACGAGAGCACGAGCGCGGAGAGCCCGAGCGTCGCCGCGGCGATGTGCACGAGCGTCCCGACGTGGATACCGAGGACGGACGCGAGACCTGCGCGGCGTCCGTGCTCGATCGAGCGGGCGACGACGTAGAGCACCGCCGGGCCCGGAACGAGCAGGAGCGCGAGCGCTGCGAGGACGAAGACGCCGATCGCGGGAGGGTCGGGGATCACGCGTTCAGCTCCCAGACGAGACGCAGTCCCTCGAGAGTGAGGAACGGATCGATGCGCTCGATCGTCTCGGAGTGCGGAGCGACCAGGTCGGCGAGGCCTCCGGTCGCAACGACGGAGGCGTCGACGCCGAGCTCACCCCGGATCCGTCCGATGATGCCGTCGACCTGTCCCGCGAAGCCGTAGACGAGACCCGACTGGAGCCCGGCGACGGTCGTCTTGCCGATGACGGACTCCGGCGCCGTGTAGTCCACCTTCACGAGCCGCGCAGCCCGCGCGAAGAGAGCGTCCATGGAGATCTCGATCCCCGGAGCGAGCACGCCGCCGACGTACTCCCCGTCCGGCGAGACGACGTCGAAGTTCGTCGAGGTGCCGAAGTCGACGACGATCACCGGGGCGCCGTAGCGCTCCTTCGCCGCCACCGAGTTCACGATCCGGTCCGGCCCTACCTCGCGTGGATCGTCGTAGCGGATCGCGATGCCGGTCTTCACGCCCGGCCCGACGACGAGGAGCGGCGCATGCGCCCACTTGCGCGCGAGCTCCTCCCACTCGCGCACGAGGACGGGCACGGTGGAAGCGAGGCAGATCCCGTCGACGCTCTCGAAGTCGAGGAGCCCGGAAAGGAGCACGCCGAGCTCGTCGGCCGTGGTCGACCGCTCCGTCGCGAGCCGCCAGTGGTCACCGAGCTCACCGTCGCGATAGAGACCGAGCGCGGTCTGCGTGTTGCCGACGTCGACGGCCAGGAGCATCGAGCTAGTGAATCAGAGCGCGGGAACCGCAGTCGTCACGTTCGACACGACATTGTTAGAGTCGGCGATGGTGTTCGGTAGGCGGAGTCGCGACGTCGCTGCGCCCGCAATCGCCCTCGCGGTTGCCGGAGTCGTTGCGGGAGCGCTCGCGGCGGGATTCGTGGCACGCCGGCGCAGGCGAGCGAAAGGAGCGTCGATGTCCGACGCCAACAAGCGAATCATCCAACGCCTGTTCGAAGAGCCATGGGCAGGGAACTTCGACGTGATCGACGAGTTCGTGGCACCCGACTACGTCGGACACGACCCGTCCGAGCAAGAGCCGACGCGCGGTCCCGACGGCGTCAAGGAGTTCATCGAGCGGTACCGGTCGGCGTTCGACGGCGCCCGGCTCACGGTGGACGACCAGTTCGCCGAAGGCGACAAGGTGGCGACCCGCTGGACGGGTCGCGGGACGCACACGGGCGAGATCGCCGGGATCGGGCCGACCGGCAAGGACGTGACCGTGACCGGGCTGACCATCTCGCGGTTCGCAGGCGGGAAGGTCGTCGAGGAGTGGACCACCTGGGACACCCTCGGGATGCTCGTCCAGCTCGGCGTCGTTCCGGCGCCGGCTCGCGCGTAGAAGCGCAGAGGTTCACACGCGGAAGGCCGCAAGCCGGTCTTCCGCCGGTCCGGGAGGGTCGCGAGGCTCGACGGCGAATAGGGATCGCCGCCGAACGGAGATGTCGAGCTTCTTCACCTCCCAGCACATGCCGTGCACCGAGTGCGGAGCGTCGGTGCGCGCGAGCGAGCGCGAGCGCCACACCTGCGATCCCGAGCGACGGCTCGAGTACCACATCTTCCAGCTCCGCGACGAGGTGGCCGGGTTCGACGACGGCCTCGGCGCGTACCTCGACTCGCCGCTGGGCCGCTTCGAACAGTGGCTCGCCGAGCGCGATCGGCCGGCGACCGGTTAGAGCCGAGGGCCGGACAGGTCCCGCCCTTACAAGGCGTCGTCGTCGCCCGAGAGCGGCTGCCCGAGACGATCCGCGAGCGCCTCGGCCGTGAGGCGCGGCTCCTCGCCCTCTCCGCGCAGCTCTTCGACCGTCACGTCACCGGACGTGTACACCTCGGCCCGCGGGATGATCCGGCTCGGGCGGTTCTTGTCCCACACCCACACGTCCTCCATGCGGACGTGGAAGTACGGGTAGCTCACCTGGGGCAGCGCCTCGACTTCGAGCTTGTTGCACAGGTACGTCGCGTCCTGCGTAAGGACGCAGTATCTGAAGAGCGAGAAGACCGCGGAGTACTCGCGCTTGAGGGAGAGCTCGAGCTCGGCCTCGTAGTCGTCGAGATCGTCGAGGTGCGACATTCGGGTCAGTCTAGCTCGGAGAGGAGCGTCGACACGTTTCCGAGCCCTGGTAGCTCGAGCTCCGGGTCGAGGTCGGCGAGCGGCTCGAGCGCGAACCGGCGCTCCCCGAGTCGTGGGTGCGGCACGCGAAGGCCCGGTTCGTCGATCCGCTCCTGCCCGAAGACCAGGAGGTCGAGATCGACGGTGCGCGGCCCCCAGCGCTCGACACGAACGCGACCCAGCGTGCGCTCGGCCTCCAGGAGGACGCCGAGGAGCTCCCTCGCCGTGAGCGTCGTCTCGAGCGCCACGGCACCGTTGAGGAACGGCGGCTGGTCGACGACGCCGACGGGCTCGGTCTCGCGCAGCTGCGAGACGGCGACGACCTCGACGCCGTCCGCCGCTGCGAGCAGATCGACCGCACGGAGCAGCGTGACCTCGCGTGGACCGACGTTCGCGCCGAGCCCGACGTAGGCGCGCGTCACGCGCGCGAGCGCTCGACCACGGCGGCCGCGTAGTCGACGGGCGGGTCGAGCACGACGTCCGGCTTGCGGACGCGAACGCGCACCCACCCGACGGCCGAGAACCGCTCGACGATCCCGTCCGCGATCGCACCGGCGAGGCCTTCCAGAAGCAGGCGCTCGTCGCCGCCGAACACCTCACGCACGAGCGCGGCCAGACTTCGGTAGTCGACGGTGTCCTCGATCCGGTCCGTCTCGGTCGCGTCGCCTTGCACGTCGACCCAGAGGTCGACGAGGAAACGCTGCCCGAGCCGCCGCTCCTCCTCCAGGTAGCCGTGGTGCCCGAACACGACCAGTCCCATGAGCTCGATCCTCACGCTGTGATCCTTCCACGCTCGACCGCGGCAGCAACCTCGAGCGCCTCGACCGTCTCGCGCACGTCGTGCGCGCGGATCATCGACGCTCCGCGCTCATAGGCCGCGACAGCCGCCGCGATCGACGCCGCGACGGTTCCGGTCTTCGCGCCTGGGTCACCCAGGATCCTGCCGAGCGTGCTCTTCCGCGAGATGCCTACGACCACAGGGCGCCCCAGCGTCGTCAGGACGTCGAGTCGGCGAATGAGCTCGAGGTTCTGGTCGGGCGTCTTGCCGAAGCCGATCCCGGGATCGACGCAGATGCGCTCTTCTCCGATCCCGCACTCCACTGCAAAGGTGACGCGCTCCTCGAGGAACGCCAACACATCGGAGACCACGTCGTCGTACCGAGGAGCGACCTGCATCGTGCGCGGATCGCCCTGCATGTGCATGAGACAGACGAACGCGTCTCCGCTCGCCACGACCTCGGCCAGCTCGGGGTCGGCGCGCAACGCGGTCACGTCGTTCACGAGCTCGGCGCCGAGCTCGAGCGCGCGTCTGGCGACCGCCGCCTTCGACGTGTCGATCGACACCGGCAGTCCGCGAAGCCCTTCGAGAACGGGCTCGACCCGGGCGAGCTCGTCCTCGGCGGAGACCGGGGCGGCGCCCGGGCGCGTCGACTCGCCGCCGACGTCGACGAGCGCTGCACCATCCTCCACCACCCGTCTCCCGTGTGCGATCGCATCGGTCGGGTCGACGAACAGGCCGCCGTCGGAGAAGCTGTCGGGCGTGACGTTGAGCACGCCCATCACAGACGGCCGCGGCCAGCGCTCCTCGAACGACACCATCGCGCTCACGGCGCGGAGCGTAGCTCCGTCTGATCAGCGGGCCAGAATCGGAGCCCATGAACACATCCGGCAACACAGGCCCACTCGGTCAACCGAGGGGGATCGGCTTCGCGATCCTGATCTTCATCATCACGCTCGGGATCTACTCGCTGTACTGGGTCTTCAAGACGCAGGAGGAGGTCAAGAACCACTCCAACCAGGGCGTCGGCGGAGTACTCGGGCTCGTGATCTACATCGTGGTCGGAATCGTGACCTGGTTCCTCATCCCGTCCGAGGTCGGGAAGATGTACAAGCAGGACGGGCGACCGGCGCCGTTCAGCGGCTGGACGGGACTCTGGCTTCTGCTGCCGATCATCGGGGCGTTCGTCTGGTTCATCAAGATCCAGGGCGCCCTGAACCGGTACTGGGAATCGAAGAGCACCGGTTCGTTGCCCGTGAGCGAGCCCGGCGTCGCCTAACCGGGAGAGACCGTGCGCGGTAGCGCCGGCAGCGCGGCGCTACCGGCGCTCGTCGTCCTGGTGCTCGTGGCGGTCGTCGGCGTCGCGGCGACGGGCTCCGTGCCGAGGGGATCGAACGAGTCGCGAGCGCCGTCGGAGACGTTCCTCGACCTGCTCTTCACGCTCTCGATCGCCGCGGTGATCGCCGGCGGGGTGCTGCTCGTGTACGGGCTCATGCAACGCAAGGCAATCGCGAAGCAGATAGCGATCGGGCGCTATCCGCGATTCACGCTCGCGAGCTTCCTCATCTCTGCGGGCCTGCTTGCGGTCATCGTGTCGCTCGTCAGGAACCGGAGCCGCGAGGGCGGGGAAGACATATTCGGCTACGGGAACGTCGTCCCCACCACACCGGACGGGACGGAGCCGGCCAGGCAGTACGACCCGAGCCTGAGCTGGCCCGCGATCGTGGTCGTGATCGGCCTCGTCGCCGCCGCGGTCATCGCCCATCTCGTCTCCTCACGGCGAAGCGGGCATGCTCGCAACCCACAGGCGGAGCTCGTCGAAGAGCTCGCCGCCGCCGTCGACGACGCGCTCGACGGCCTCCGCGCGGAGGCTGACCCACGCCGGGCGGTCATCGCCGCATATGCGCGCCTCGAGCGCGTTCTCGCGGCGAACGGCGTCACACGTCTGCCTTCCGAGACGCCGGACGAGTACCTCGTCCGCGTGCTCGGCGCCCTCGAATTGACGCCTGACGCGATCGGCCGCCTGACCGCGCTCTTCACACGGGCTAAATTCTCGCACCACGACGTCGACTTCACGATGAAGGAGAGCGCGATCGGCGCACTGGAACGCGTTCGGGACGAGTTGTGGGCGCTCCGCGACCCGTCAGCCGCCGAGCGGCCGCGTGCGCCCGAGGCCGCTACGTCGTGAGGCGCGACATCACCGCGGGCCTGCGGCTCCTCGCGGTGCCCACCGCCGCGCTGGTGCTCGTCGCGGGCGTCGCGCCGGGTCGCCTCGAGCTGGCGGCCCGGACCTATGCACTGCTCGTCTGCGGCGCCGCGCTCGTCGTCGGGATACGCGCAGTCCGCCGCGCCGACCCACCCGAGACCCCGCTCCGCGATCGGGGCAGCTCGGCCGACAGCAATTCGCGACGGCCACCACCCAGCCTCGCTCGGCTCGAGCAGCTCGCCGCACTGGGCGTCGCGACCTCGTTCGATCTCCAGTATCGGCTCCTCCCACCGCTCCGGTCGATCGCCGGAGGCCTCCTCGCGTCCCGTCGGCGAGTCGAGCTCGAGGGCGAGCCGGAGACTGCACGACGGATGCTCGGAGACGAGACGTGGGACCTCGTCCGCCCTGCACGACCGGCGCCTCAGGATCGCGTGAGCCGCGGCGTCAGTCCCGCGCAGCTGACGCGCGTGGCCGAATCGCTGGAGCGTCTGTGACCATCGATCTCGACCAGGTCAGGAAGCTCTCCAACCGTGTTCTCGACGAGGTCGAGCGAGCGATAGTCGGCAAACGCGATCCCCTCGAGCTTGTCTTCCTCGGCTTCCTCGCGGACGGGCACGTGCTGCTCGAGGACTACCCGGGGCTCGCGAAGACGCTTGCGGCTCGATCGTTCGCCCAGGTCCTCGGGATCGACTTCGCGCGTATCCAGTTCACCCCCGACCTCATGCCGTCGGACGTGACCGGGTCCTCGATCTGGAATCAGCGCGACTCGGACTTCGAGTTCCGGCCGGGCCCGATCTTCACCAACCTCCTCCTCGCCGACGAGATCAACCGCGCGCCCCCGAAGACGCAGGCGGCGCTCCTCGAGGCCATGCAGGAGCGCCAGTCGACGATCGAGGGCGTCACGCACCGGTTCACACCGCCGTTCCTCGTCGTCGCCACCCAGAACCCGATCGAGTACGAGGGCACGTATCCGCTGCCCGAGGCGCAACTCGACCGGTTCCTGCTGCGGACCGCGTTCGGCTATCCGAGCCGGGACGACGAAGTCGACGTGCTCACGCGTAGGATCGAGCGAGCGGCCGACGACGTGGCGCTGGAGACCGTCATCGACCGCGACACGCTCCTCGACATGCAGCGCGCCGTCGAGACGGTGCACGTCGCCGAGAGCGTCCGCGAGTACTGCGTCGACCTCGTTGCGGCGACCCGCACGTCACAGAGCGCCGCGGTGGGAGCGAGCCCGCGCGGCAGCCTCGCGCTCTTGAAGCTCGCACGCTGCCGGGCCGCGCTGGAGGGGCGGGACTACGCCCTCCCGGACGACGTGAAGGCGATCACAGTTGCCGCGCTCGCTCACCGGCTCGTGCTCCGCCCCGAGCTCTGGGTGCAGCGGATTACCGCGGAGGACGTCGTCCGGGAGGTACTCGAGAGCGTTCCCACGCCGACGGCCGAGGACGTCCACCCCGCCGCCCGCTCGTGACGCGCGCGGCGAACCCGCGCCTGGTCGGCTACCTGGCGTTGGCCGCCCTCGGGCTCGTCGGCGCGCTCGCCCTCCGCCGGCCCGAGCTCGCGATTGCCGCCGCTCCGTTCGTCCTCGTCGTCGCGCTCGGGTCGCGCGCCCGCGACCCACGGATCGCGGTCGCTTTCAGGATGGACGCCGACCGGACGTTGGAGGGCGTCGACGAGGAAGTCACCCTCACCGTCCGCTCAGAGCGCGCCGTCGACCGGCTCGAGCTCGTGCTCGATCTTCCCACCGGCGTGCAGGTCGCCGGCGGCGACGAAGCGCAGAGCCTGCGACTGCATGCGGGCGAGGAACGGGAGCTCGACCTCGCAGTCCGCTGCCTGCGCTGGGGCGTCTACGACCTCGGCGCGGTCGACGTGCGGGCCCGCGATCACTGGCGTCTGATGACCTGGGAGAGTCGGATCGGAGCGTCGCACCGGTTGAAGGCATACCCTCGCCCGCTCACGCTGCAACGACTGCTCGCGCCGATGGAGACCCAGGCGTTCGCGGGCAACCAGGTCGCGCGCACGAAGGGCGATGGGATCGAGTACGCCGACATCCGCGACTTCGTGCCGGGTGACCGCGTCCGGTCGATCAACTGGCGGGCGTCAGCGCGGCGACAGGGGCTCGTCGTCAACGAACGTCATCCCGAGCGCAACACCGATGTCGTCCTCTTCGTGGACAGCTTCGCGGACGTCCGTGACGGCGGCCGAAGCGTCCTTGACGACGCCGTTCGCGCCGCGGCTGCGCTCGCCGCGAAGTACCTCGAGCATCGAGATCGGGTCGGCCTCGTCGGCTTCGGCGGCGTCCTTCGCTGGTTGCAGCCGGGGATGGGCTCGACGCAGCGCTACCGCCTCGTCGAGACGCTGCTGGAGACCGGGGTGGCGCCGACGTACACGTGGCGTGACGTCAACGTGATACCGGCACGGATCCTCCCTCCAGCCGCTCTCGTACTCGCGCTCAGCCCTCTCGTCGACCCCCGCTTCGTCGCGGCGCTCGAGGATCTCCGCGGCCGTCGCTACGACGTCGCCGTCGTGGAGGTCGACCCGGTTCCGCTCGTTCGACCCGGCCCGACCGAGGTCGAGCGTGCCGCCTACCGCCTCTGGCTCCTCGAGCGCGAGGTGTTGAGATGGCGTCTCGAGAAGAGGGGCATCGGGATCGCGACCTGGGCCGACCGCTCGCTCGACGCGGCGCTCGAGGAGGTGACGACATTCAGACGACACGCGCGAACGGCACGCGTCTAGCGACGGGCGCCGGCAGCATCGCGTGCCTGCTCGCCGTCGCTGCCGTCCCGATCGCGCGCGGTGATGAGACGTTCCAGGACTTCGACGTCCGCGTCGCGGCCGTCGCAGTCGTCACTCTCGTCGCGGCGGTCGTCCAGGGCTGGTCCTGGCTCGTTCCTGCGGCGATGGCCCTGGCGGGCGGGTCATACGCGATCGAGCTCGCGATCGACGACGCTCCGCTCGACGTCGCCGCCCCGCTCGTCGCGGTCGGGCTCCTCCTCGCGGCCGAGCTCGCGTACTGGTCACTCGACGAGCGCAGTTGCGTCCCGGGCGATCCAGGACAGGGCATGCGGCGCGCAGCGCTCGTCGCGCTCGGGGCGCTGAGCGCGCTGGTCGTCGCGAGCGCGCTCCTCACTCTCGTCGACGAAGTACGCGGTCGCGGCATCGCACTCGACCTCGCCGGCGCCGCAGCCGCCGTGGCCGTCGTCGTTACCGTCCTGGCAACGGCACGAGATCAGTCGAGCAGCGGGTCGTAGAGCGGTCGCCGGAACGGCCAGCTCGACGCGAGCCACGCCGCGACCGCTTCCCGGAGCGGAGCGTCGAGCTCTGACCGTGAGGCCCGCACCCATGAGTGCACGTGAGCATCGTGGACGTCATCCTGCGCCGGATACACGTACACGCACCCGACCACGTCCTCCTCTGCGTCGAGCACCGTGTACGTGAACCCGGTCCGCCCGGCGAAATCGCGCGCGTGGCGCTCGAGGTCGGCCAGGTTCTCCCCGCGGCTCAGCTCGCGCGGCCACGAGCTGTCAGCCCCGTAGCCCGGCGACGCGCGGATGTGCTCGATGCTCGTGCTCCAGGCCGCGTAGTCGCGTTCGTTGTGCTCCGGCCCGAGCGGCTCGAGACGGAGGCGGTCGGTCTCGAGCCCAAGCGGTGGCTCGAAGCCTTCCGGGACGAACAAGCGCTAGGAGGTCGCCGGATCCGGCGGTGGAGGCTGCATCGCGGCGCCCGGAAGCGGACGCGGTTGCGGCTTCAGCTTGGGCTTCGGCTCGGCTTCGGGCTCGTCGATCGCCGGTGCCGGGGTCTCCTCCGGGAACACCGACTCCTCGGCTTCGCCGGCGAGCAGGCGCTCGAACTGCTCCTTGTCGATCGTCTCGCGCTCGATGAGGATCGCCGACAATCGGTGGAGTTCCTCCATGTGCTCGCGGAGGACGGCGGTCGCCGACGCGTGGGCTTCCTCGATGACGCGGCGGATCTCGTCGTCGATCTCCTTCGCGATCTCGTCCGAGTAGTCGGGCTCGGAGCCCATGTCGCGACCGAGGAACGGGAGGTCGTGATTCCGGCCGAGCACACGCGGCCCGAGCTTCTCGGACATCCCGAAGCGCATGATCATCTGCTTCGAGGTCGCGGTCACGCGCTCGAGGTCGTTCGCCGCCCCGGTCGTCACCTCGTGGAAGACGAGCTCCTCGGCAGCCCGTCCGCCGAGCGTCATCGCGAGCTCGTCCATGAGCGCGGACTTCGTCGTCAGGTACTTGTCCTCGGTCGGGAGGGAGATGGTGAGCCCGAGCGCCTGGCCACGCGACACGATCGTGATCTTGTGGACCGGGTTCGTGTTCTCGAGGTAGTGGCCGACGAGCGCGTGCCCCATCTCGTGGTACGCCGTGATCTTGCGCTCCTTCTCGGAGAGGAGGCGGGCCTTCTTCTCCGGCCCGGCGATGACGCGCATGATCCCTTCCTCGAGCTCGTCCTGCTCGATCATCTTCTTGCCGTTGCGGGCGGCGAGCAGGGCGGCCTCGTTGATGAGGTTCGACAGGTC
>DASTYQ010000098.1:0-7444 GCA_035764775.1 Gaiellaceae bacterium | reverse complement strand
AGGACGACGGGTGCGGCCCACGGGAGAACGACCAGGAAGCGGACGATCCACTTGCCCCGGAAGTCCCTCACGAGGAAGTTCGAGAGGACCGCGGCGCCGATGACGACGATCGCCTGCGACGCGAGCGTGAAGACGAGGGTGTTGCGGAGCGCCCGCCGGAAGTTGTCGTCGTGCCACGCGTTCGCGAAGTTGTCGAAGCCGACCCAGCTTCCGGTCAGCGATCCGCCGATCGCGTCGGTGAAGCTGAGGTAGATCGCCCAGACGAAGGGAATGCCGACGACGAGCGCCATGAAGATGACGGCCGGCGCGATGAGCAGGGGCGCGAGGACGCGGCGACTCTCCAGTGCGTGCCGCCGACGACCCACCCGCAACCTCGAACGCGCAGCGTGCGCCTCCATCGGACTCGGCCGATCCTAGTAGATTCCGCTCCAGGAGACGGACGTGGCAGAGATCACGCTCGAAAACCTGACAAAGGTCTACTCCGACGGCACGAAGGCCGTCACCGACCTCGACCTGGAGGTGGCCGCCGGCGAGTTCGTCGTTTTCGTCGGACCGTCCGGGTGCGGGAAGACGAGCGCGCTCCGGATGATCGCCGGCCTCGAGGCCATCACATCGGGCGAGGTGCGGATCGACGGCGAGGTCGTGAACGACCTGCCGCCGAAGGACCGGGACATCGCGATGGTCTTCCAGAACTACGCCCTGTATCCGCACATGAACGCGGCGAAGAACATGGGCTTCGCGTTGAAGATGCGTGGCCTCCCGAAGGACGAGATCGACCGCCGCGTCCGCGACGCCGCCCAGATCCTCGGCCTCTCGGACGCGCTCGAGAAGAAGCCGCGAACACTCTCGGGAGGGCAGAGGCAGCGCGTGGCGATGGGACGGGCCATCGTCCGCAATCCGCAGGCGTTCCTCATGGACGAGCCGCTCTCGAACCTGGACGCGAAGCTCCGCGTCGAGATGCGCGCCGAGATCTCACGCATCCAGCGTGACCTGGGCGTGACGACGATCTACGTCACGCACGACCAGACCGAGGCGATGACGATGGGCGATCGCGTCGCCGTCATGCGCAACGGGTTCCTGCAGCAGGTGGCGTCGCCGAAAGAGCTCTACGAACGACCACGCAACCTCTTCGTCGCCGAGTTCATCGGCTCGCCCGCGATGAACGTGGTGATCGCCGAGTTCGCCAGTCGGGACGGCGACGCGTGGATCTCGTTCGGCGGCCATCGCCTGCACCTCGAGCGGCGGACCGTCGAGGGCACTCCCGAGCTCGCGGCCTACGACGGGAAGACCGTGATCGTCGGCATCCGCCCCGAGGACATGGAGGATGCGGCGGTAATCCGCGAGTCGCATCCGGACCGGAGGCTCGCGGTCACGTGCGACATCCGCGAGGACCTGGGCTCGGAGGTGTACGTGCACTTCGCCGTTCCGGCCGAGCCGGTGACGAGGGCGGACGTCGTCGAAGCCCTCGTCGTCGAGGACGCCGACGACGAGGCCGCACACATCGCCGCACAGCGCGCTCGCGGGAGCGGCGTGACGTTCGTCGCCCGGCTCGAGCGCACGACCTCGGCGAAAGAGCGAACGCCGCTCGAGCTCGAGGTCGACGTCACGCGGCTCCACTTCTTCGATCCCGACACGGGCTCGCGCATCGGGTCCGCGTCCTGACCGGCGCTACGCTGCCGGTCGCGCCCCCGTAGCTCAGTGGATAGAGCAGCGGTTTCCTAAACCGCGTGCGCTGGTTCGATTCCGGCCGGGGGCATGAGCTCCAGCGCGCCCGCGCTGTAAACGGCTACGCCGCGGCAAGAATGCGGCCGACGCTTTCGTCGGAGAAGAAGTCGGCCGGTGAGGTCACTCCCGCGAGCACCCGCGCGAAGCCGTCCATCGCCTCCTCGGAGCGCGCTGCCGCCGCGAGCACGTGCTGCAAGTCGGGGGGAGGCGGCTCGAGCGACGCGAAGTCCGAGGTCAGCTCGTACATGGCCTTCGCCCGAGCGTCGCGCGCGACCCTCCACGCTTCCATCGCCTCCTCGAACGGGCGCGCGCCCGAGAATGCCTGGTGCAATGCGTCCGCGCAGGATTCGGCGTCCCAGAACGCGTCGCTGATGCCCTGGGCTGTGATGTAGTCCTTGTTGTAGCCGGCATCTCCGACGAGTACCCAGCCTCGCCCGTAGGGCCTGCGGAAGTAGCCCGGCACCGCCGCCCCGACAAACCGTTCTTCACGCTTCGCAGCACGCACTCGCTCGGCGAGCTCCGGCGCCGTGTCGAGCGTCTCGAAGAAGTGGCGTTCGACGTCGGTGCGGTTTGCCTCGAACTCGCGGTACGGCCAGCCAGCGATGACGAGCGTCAGGCCGTCGTTCGTCGGCCACGCGGCCATGCCGCGATGCGAGCGAACCCAGTTCGCGAACCGACCGTCCATCGGCAAGTCGCTCCAGTAGCTGTAGTAGGAGGCCAGCAGCTTCGGCTTCGTGTCGTACTCCTCCGCGCCGACCGCATCGGCGACGAACGAGAAGCGACCGTCCGCGCCGACGACGACTCGCGCTCGTTCGCTGACGGTCTTGCCGCCCCTCTCGTGACCGCGAATGCCGACGACGCGACCTTCCTCGAAGAGGAGGCTCTCAACCGTGAACGCTTCGCGTATCTCTGCGCCCGCTTCCGACGCGGCATCGACGAGAAGCTTGTCGAGAACCGTTCGCCGCGGCGCGTACGCGGTTCCCGGCTTGCCGACGATCGTGAATGCGCCGAAGTCGACCACGTATGTCTCGATCGGAGGCGCGCCCGTTGCGATCACGCGATCGAGCAGTCCCCAGCGCCGGAGCGCGTCGACGCCCGGAGCGTGTATGTGGTGCGTCGAGATCGTGTCGCTCGGAAACGTCGCCCGATCGACAGCGAGTACCCGGTAGCCGTTGCGCGCGAGCAGCATCGCAGTGGGCGACCCTGCACAGCGGGTGCCCACCACGATCACGTCGTATTCCGTCCTCATGGCTCCTCCTGTTGACGTCCTGCGCGGAGGCTAGGAGCGGCGTCGCACGCCGACTTCGGTAGAACCACCCAATCGCGCGCGGGCGCCGAGTGGGTACTTCAGACGAGCCCGTGCTCGTACGCGAGGGCGGTCGCCGCCGCTCGCGATGAGACACCGAGCTTCGCGTAGATGTTGCTGACGTGTCGGTCGACGGTCCGCTCGCTGAGCACCAGCACGCCCGCGATCGCCCGATTCGTTTCGCCCGCGGCGAGCAGACGGAGGACCTCCAGCTCGCGCGGGCTCAGGCCGAAGCGGTTGCGGGAAGTCACGTGACCCGCGAGCGCGTCCACCCGTTCTAGGTCCGGTCGTGCGCCGAGCTCGTCGAAGGCTGCTCGCGCCGTATCGAGCTCGAGCGCCGCGCCGTCGCGGTCTCCGAGCTCCCTGCACGCGAGACCCACGAGCACACGTGCGCGTGCCTCCTCGTATGGCGCCTCGAGCGCGAGCCATGCAGTCAACGACTGGCGGAGAGCCGTGAGTGCCTCGGTGGGCTCGTTGCGTGCGAGCGCAACCGCTCCGCGGGCGTAGGCCGACATCGCGTGTAGGACGTCGCTGCCCTGCCTTCGTGCGATCGCCGCGAGCTCGCTGCTCGCTTCCGTTGCCTTCTCGAGCTCTCCGGTCGCCAGTCCGATCTCGACGAGCGCCGGCAGGAACCTCGCGCGATCGAGCGAAGGAACGTTCTCGTCCGCCACGCGTCCGATCGCCGCAAGCGCGTCGTCGAGGTTGCCCTGTGCAAGTCGCAGGAGCGCGAGGCCCGGCTGCGCCGTGCCTCCGCTACGGGTCGCAAGGCGATACGCCTCTTCGGCGGCCTCGAACTCCCCACGAAGCCGATGGAGCTCTCCCTGAACGTAGAGCGCTGCCGACGACGCGCGTCGGTTCAGGACGCCGTCGGACGAGACTCGTGTGGCTTCGTCGAGTGCCTGATCCCACGCCCCCTGTACCAACATGATCTCGGCCCGGTGCACGCGGCAGACGCCCTTGTGCGCGACCATGTCCGGCTGTCGTTGGCACCAGACAGTCAGTGCAGCAGTCCACTCACGCGCGCGACGGAGCTCGTGCGCGTCCCTACAAACGGCGATCGTGTTGCAGTAGAGAATGCCGGCGACGATCGGCGACAGCTCACCGCTCGTAACCGCGACCATGCTCTCGTCGATGAGGCGAAGCCCGTCGGCGGTACGCCCCAGCTCGAGGAGCGCGTGTCCCTGGTCCATCACGCCTATGGCAACGAGGTCGCTGTCCTCGAAACGGTGCCCGATCTCGATCGCCTCGGCTGCTGCGTCGTGCGCGCCCTGGAAGTCGTCGTCAGCAAAGCACTGCAGCATGCTCGCGAGGAGGAGATAGCCCCGCTCGACGCAGTCACCTTGCTCGCGCTCCAGCAGGCGGTCGCCTCTCGCAAACCAGCCTTGCGCGGGCGCCGCCTCGCGTCGCATCAGGAGGCATAGGCCGATCCACCAGGTGCACCGGGCTGCCCGCGGCGCATCACCGGCGTCCAGGTGTCCGTAGTGCGCGCGCTCGAGTGCGCGCAGGTATTCGTCGTCCAGCCCGAGCATGTATGCGGCTTGCGCGAGGAGCTCGAGGTCGTCGGGAGCGAGTGGAGTGATCTGGTCAGCTGCGTTCAGCGCGGCGTGTGCGTCGACCCACGCTCGCTCGTCGCAGAAAGCTCGCGCCCGCTCGAGCGCCCGACCCGAGGCTGGCCCCACGCTCACGACGGGATTCTGCGCCATGGCGTCGCCAGCGACCATATCGCGTCGCCCGTTCGCTCTGGCGGGTCTGGCGCGATGGTGCCTCGCCATCGAGACCGAGCAGCCGCCAGATCAATCCGCCACGGCCGCGCTCGCGTAAGCCCCTCCACAGAGGAAGACAGACGTCGGAAGGAGAGGTTTCATGAGACTTCGTGCACTCGTCCCCGCTCTCGCCCTGGCGGTGGCCCTCGTGGCGACGGTCGGCGCGTCCGCGAGGCCGCAGGCGACCACCATCCAGATCCGGACCGTGCTGAATGCGGCGCAGGAGGTCCCGTCGCCGACCGGCGCGGTGTCGAACGCGGGCGGCACGTTCTCCGCCAGCGTCACCAAGTCGGAAACGGGGGCGTCCATCTCGTGGCAGCTGTCGTTCGACGGCCTCACCGCCAACGCGATCGCCGCGCACATCCACACCGGTGCGGTCGGCTCACCCGGGCCCGTCGTGCTGGCCCTGTGCGGGCCGTGCTCGAGTCCGTTGAGCGGTACCGGCACGCTGACCCAGGCGGCACTCGACGCCATACAGGCGGGCACGGCGTACGTGAACATCCACACGCCGACGAACCCCGGCGGTGAGATTCGCGGCCAGCTCGCCACGTCGGCGACCGTGGCCACTCGGCTCTCGTCACGCCAGGAAGTCCCGAAGCCGAAGGGCAACGTCAAGCGTGCGACCGGCAGCTTCACGGCGACCGTGGCGAAGCTGGGCGCAGGCGGCACCGTCGCGTGGAGGCTCCGGTTCTCGAGGCTGACGGGTCGGGCGATCGCGGCGCACATCCACATGGGGCGCGTTGGGCGGGCAGGCCCGGTCGCAGTTGCGCTCTGCGGCCCGTGCAGGAACGGGCAGCGAGGAACGGCTGATCTCACGCCGGCCACGCTGGCTGCGCTCCAAGCCGGACGCGGCTACGTGAACATCCACACGCCGAAGAACCCGGGCGGCGAGATCCGCGGACAGATCCGCCCCGTCCCGCTCACGATCTCGTGAGCTGATCGCGGTAGGGAAAGCGACCAGGGGCCCGCACACGCGGGCCCCTGACTAGGCTCCCCCGCAGTGGAGACGGCTAGCCTCGCCGCAGAGGCCGTCGCCTGGCGGCGCCATCTGCACGCGAACCCGGAGCTCGGCTTTCAGGAGCACGAGACGTCGCGGTTCGTTCGCGAGACGCTCGAATCCTTCGGCGGGCTCGAGCTCTCCCAGCCGACGCCGACGAGCGTCGTCGCGCGCTTGCAAGGGGGTAAGCCCGGCCGCACGCTCGCGCTGCGTGCCGACATGGACGCGCTACCGATCCAGGAGGAGACAGGTCTCGAGTTCGCGTCGCGGCGGCCCGGCGTCATGCACGCCTGTGGCCATGACGGGCATACGGCCGCGCTGCTCGCGGTCGCCCGCGGCCTCCTCGAGCGACGCGACGAGGTTGCAGGCGAGATCCGCTTCCTCTTCCAGCACGCCGAGGAGCTGCCCCCGGGAGGCGCCGCCGAGCTCGTCGCGGCGGGCGTGCTCGACGGCGTCGACGCCGTGCTCGGCGCCCACCTGATCTCGAACCTCGACGCCGGAAAGGTCGGCGTGCTCGACGGACCCGTGAGTGCCGCCGCAGATGTCTTCTCGGCCCGCATCCTCGGTCGGGGCGGTCACGCGGCCTTCCCGCATCTGGTCGTCGACCCCGTCGCGATCGCGGCGCAGACCATCTCGAGCCTGCAGCACATCGTCTCGCGCAACACGAAGCCGCGCGACAGCGCGGTCGTCTCCGTGACGCGGGTTCACGGCGGCACGGCCGACAACGTCATCCCGGAGGTGGTCGAGCTCGGCGGTACGGTGCGCACGTACCGGCAGGAAGTGCGCGAGCAGACGCGCGCGGCGCTGGAGCGGATCCTCGCGGGCGTCACGAGCGCTCACGGCGGCGGCTACGAGTTCGACTACAAGCTCGGGTACGACTCGGTCGTCAACGACCCGGCGCTCGCGGTGCTCGTGCGCGACGCAGCGGGTTCCGACCGGCTGATCGAAACCGAGCCGTTGATGGCCGGCGAGGACTTCTCCGCCTACCTGCGCGCCGCGCCAGGCTGCTTCTTCCTCGTCGGCGCAGGCAGGGAGGACGCGTTCCCGCACCACCACCCGCGCTTCACGATCGACGACGAGACGGCTCTGCCGGTCGCGATCGACACGATGACGCGCGCCGCGCTCGCCTATCTCGGCCCAGCCTGACGAACGACACGCTTCGGCCTTCCATCTGGTCGGGTCGCTACAGATCGAGCACGAGTTCACGCACCACGGTGCCTCGGAGCCCGCGCTGACGGCGCGGCTGGGGACACTGAGATGGCCTGCGACCGAACGAGTCGGAGTAAGAGGGACGAGCGTGTCGACCGTCTACAGCTCTACCTCCGGTCAACGGTCTGAGCTCCGATGCGCAGCCGCACGCCTCTTGCTCGCCCGCAGAGATCAGCACATGATCCCCGCATGCGATCCGATCTCCCGTCCGGCACCGTCACCTTCCTCTTCACCGACGTCGAGGGCTCGACGCGCCTGCTGCACGAGCTAGGGGCGCAGGCGTACGCGGAGGCGCTGGCGGAGCATCGGAGTGTGATCCGCGCGGCGTGCTATGCGGAGGGCGGAGTCGAGGTGGACACGCAGGGCGACGCGTTCTTCTTCGCGTTCCCGACGGCTACTGGTGCGCTCGCAGCCGCCTCGACCTTCACCGAGGCGCTCGGAGTC
>DASTYQ010000097.1:0-11907 GCA_035764775.1 Gaiellaceae bacterium | reverse complement strand
CTACGCGCTGCTCGTCGTCGGTTACCTGATGCTGCCGATCGCGGTCGTGATCCTCTTCTCGTTCAACGACCCGGTCGGCCGCTTCAACTACGTGTGGCAGCACTTCACCTTCGACAACTGGCTCGAGTGGGACTCGGTGCTCGGGATCCAGGACGCGATCGTCACCTCGCTCGAGGTCGGCCTGCTCGCGACGATCGTCGCGACCGCGCTCGGCGTGCTCATCGCCATGGCGATCGTTCGGCACCGCTTCGTCGGAAGGGGCGCGACCAACCTGCTCGTCTTTCTCCCGATGGCGACACCCGAGATCGTGCTCGGGGCATCGCTGCTGACGCTCTTCCTCAACTCGACCGCGGTCTTCCAGCTCGGGTTCTGGACGATATTCATCGCGCACGTGATGTTCATCGTCAGCTTCATCGTCGTGACGGTGAAGGCGCGGCTGATCGGGTTCGACAGGCACCTCGAGGAGGCCGCGATGGATTTGGGGGCGAACGAGGTCACGACGTTCCGGAAGGTGACGCTCCCGCTCCTCGCGCCGGCAATGCTCGCGGCGGCGCTTCTCGGCTTCGCGCTCTCGATCGACGACTTCGTGATCACGTACTTCGTCTCGGGCGGAACGCAGACGTACCCGGTCTTCGTCTGGGGGATCGCGCGCGTCTCGGTGCCGCCGCAGGTGAACGTCGTCTCGAGTGCAATCTTCATCGTGGCGATCGCCTTCGCCCTCGGTAACGTCCTGCGCGAGTACCGAAGCGCCAAACGAGCACGAGGAGTCGCATGACCGCCGTCGAGTCGATCGACCTCCAGCGCGCAGCGAAGGAGCACCTCTGGATGCACTTCACGCGCATGGGCGAGTACGGGACGGCCGACGTCCCGATCATCGTGCGGGGCGACGGGTGCTACCTCGAGGATGCGTCAGGCAGGCGCTACATCGACGCGCTGGCGGGCCTCTTCTCCGTCAACCTCGGCTACTCGTTCGGCGACGAGATCGGGCAGGCGGCGCTCGACCAGATGCGCGAGTTGCCCTTCTACACCAACTGGTCGTACGCGCACCCGCGCGCCATCGAGCTCGCCGCCGAGGTGGCGTCGCTCGCCCCGGGCGACCTCAACCGCGTCTTCTTCTGCTCGGGCGGCTCGGAGGCGGTCGAGTCGGCGTGGAAGCTCGCGCGGCAGTACTACACGGCCCGTGGCGAGAAGCACCTGCGCGGCCTCGTCACGCCGGGTGCACGGGCGGGCGCGCAGGAGCCCGAGGTCGACCACGACGCGATCGTCGCCAGCGCGGCGACTCCGCCTCGTCGCTACAAGGCGATCGCCCGGCACATCGCCTACCACGGGACGACGCTCGGTGCGCTCTCGATCAACGGGATTCCTGCGATCCGCGCGCCCTTCGAGCCGCTCATTCCCGAGGTTCGGCACGTCTCGAACACGAACCGCTACCACCGGCCCACGGACGAGACGGAGGCGCAGTTCACGCAGTTCCTGCTCGACGAGCTCGAGCAGGCGATCCTCGCGATGGGCCCCGAGACGGTGTGCCTCGTCCACATGGAGCCCGTGCAGAACGCCGGCGGCTGCTTCACGCCGCCCGAGGGCTACTGGAAGGGCGTCCGCGAGATCTGCGACCGCTACGACATCCTGCTCTCGGCCGACGAGGTCATCACCGGCTTCGGCCGGCTCGGCTACTGGTTCGGGTCGGAGCGGTACGACATCCGCCCCGATCTCGTCACGAGCGCCAAGGGCCTCTCGTCCTCGTACGCCGCGATCGGTGCGGTCGTCGCCACCGACCGCGTGATGGAGGCGTTCATGGGCGATACGTCGATGTTCTCGCACGGCATCACCTTCGGCGGCCACCCCGTGATGTGCGCGATCGCGCTCAAGAACATCGAGATCATGAAGCGCGAGCAGATCCTCGAGCACGTCCGCGAGAACGAGGACTCCTTCCGTTCGACGCTCGCTCAGCTTCTCGACCTTCCGATCGTCGGAGACGTTCGCGGAACCGGCTACTTCTGGGCGATCGAGCTCGTCAAGGACAAGGACACGCGCGAGACGTTCTCCGACGAGGAGTGCGAGCGCCTCCTTCGCGGCTACCTCTCCCCGGCGCTGTGGGACGCGGGGATGATCTGCCGCGCCGACGACCGGGGCGACCCGGTCATCCAGATCTCGCCGCCGCTCGTCGCCGGTCAGGCGGAGTTCGACGAGATCACGTCGATCCTCGGAGAGGTGCTGGCCGAGGGCGCGAAGCTCATGCGCTCGTAGGTCAGCCGTCAGTCGGCCACCGAGTACAGCCGCCATTCGCCGGGGACGCCCTTCAGCTCGTAGACGCCGCGATCGGCGAACTCGAGCCCCGACCCGACCACGAGATCCTTTACGGTGCTCGAGACCAGCACTTCTCCGGGTGCACCGAGCGCTGCGATCCGCGCGCCGATGTGCACGGCGATTCCCTCGACCCCCGTCGCGGCGAGCTCGACCTCGCCGGTGTGGAGCCCGGCCCTGATCTCCAGGCCGAGCGCGCGGACGGACTCTCGGAGTGCGTGGGCGCAGCCGACCGCGCGCGCCGGCCCGTCGAACGTCGACAGCGTCCCGTCGCCCTCGATGCGGACGATCGTTCCTCGGTGCCGCTCGAGCTCTTCCTGCGCGCGACGGTGATGCTCGGCCAGCAGTTCCGTCCAGCGACGGTCGCCGAGCTCGGCTGCGCGCCGGGTCGAGTCCACGATGTCCGTGAAGAGCACGGTCGCGAGGACGCGGTTCCGTTCGCGCTCCGGGCGGGTGCCTGTGAGGAACTCCTCGACCTCGTCCACGAGCGAGTCGACGTCGCCGACGAACGGGAAGTGGTCGTCGCCCGGAACCTCCGCGTAGCGGGCGCCCGGGATGTGCTCGGCCAGGTAGCGGCCGGACTCGACGGGAATCACGCGGTCTCCCGCGCGGTGAATGACGAGCGTCGGGACGCGAATGGCGGGGAGCACTCCCCTGATGTCGATCTCCATGGTGATCCGGAACCACGCCTGTGCGGACGCAGGCGTGCCCGAGAACCGTTGCGCCTGCGCGTACCAGTCCTGGAAGCGCTCATCGTCGACGAGGCTCGGCGCGATCGAGTGCGAGCCGAAGCCGACGCGTCCCCACCGTTCCTCGTAGCCATCGAGGATTCGCTGCTGCGTCTCGTCGTCGAGGCCCCACGGGTAGTCGGGCGCCCAGCGTCGCCGGGCGTACGACGCTCCGAGGACGAGGGCCGACGTGCGCTCGGGGTAGGTCGCCGCGAACAGCGCGCACATGGGACCGCCCTCGGCGCCGCCGAAGAGCGCGGCGCGCTCCGAGCCCGAGGCGTCGAGCACGGCGGCGATGTCGTCCATGAGCTCCTCGAACGAGCCGAGGGTCAGGATCCGATCCGAGAGCCCGGTGCCCCGGCGGTCGAAGACGAGGAGCCGCGAAAACGAGGCCATTCGATCGAAGAACGCCCGATACGCGGGCCACCACTGGTTCTGCTCCAGGTGCGAGAGGTACCCGGGCGCGAACAGGAGGTCGATCGGTCCGTCCCCGAGGATCTGATAGGCGATCCGCAGGTCGCCGCTCTTCGCGTACCTCGTCTCGGCGTTCACTGCGCGAAGTCTCCACGAATAGACTCGCGCGATGCGCCTGTTCAGCCGCGACGTGAAGGTCGACGCTCTCTCTCGCGCGCCCCTCTTCGAGGGGCTCTCGAAGAAGGAGCTGTCGAGGCTCGCGGCGGCGACGGACGATCTTCAAGTCGAGGCGGGGACGGTCCTCTGCCGTGAGGGGCGCATCGGCCACGAGTTCTTCGTGATCGTCGAGGGTGATGCCGAGGTGACGAAGGACGGGAGGCGGATCACGATGCGCTCGGGTGGGGACTTCGTCGGCGAGATTGCGCTGCTGAGCACGACGAAGCGCACCGCGACCGTCACCGCGACGACGCCGCTCCGCTGCTTCGTCCTCACGCGGTCGGCGTTTCGGCGTGTTCTCGAGGAGAGCCCGTCCGTCCAGCTCAAGGTGATGCAGACGCTCGCCGAACGCGTCGCGCACGACGCCGAGCTCGAGCTCTAGGCGTCCCTGGCGCAGCGGAAACCTGCGAAGGGCTCGCGGCGCTCCGGGCTTTCCCAGCGGCGGAACGACGTGCGGGCGACGAGCGCGTCCGTCGCCCACGAGCCGCCGCGCAGGACACGCACGTCGTCTCCGAAGTTCACCGCGGAGCACTCGGGATAGGGGAAGGGGATGAACCCCGGGTAGGGGGCGAACGGAGACGACGTCCACTCCCAGACGTCGCCGACCATCTGTACGCAGCCGACGGGGCTGACGCCTCCCGAATACGAGCCGGCGGGGGCGGGGGAGTAGCGGCGACGGTCGAGGCTCGCCTCGAAGCCCATCCACGCCTGACCCCACGGGTAGCGGAACTTGCCCTCGTGGTCGTGCCAGGCCGCCGCGCGCTCCCACTCAGTCTCGGTGGGGAGGCGCTTGCCCGCCCAGTGCGCGTACGCCTCCGCCTCGTGGAAGGAGACGTGCTGGACAGGCTCCCAGGGCGTGATCGGCTCGCGCCGGCCGAAGCGGATGCGCTCCCAACCGAAGCTCGACTGCTCCCAGTAGAGCGGCGCCCGCACGTCCTCCCGCTCGCGCCATGCGAGACCCGCCTCGCTCCAGTGCTTTTCGTTCCGATAGCCGCGGTCCTCGACGAACTCGGCGAACTCGCCGTTCGTGACCGGCGCGCGGTCGATCTTGAACGCGGGCAGCTCCGCCTCGTGCGGCTCGAGCTCGTTGTCGTACGCCCACGGCTCGTACATCGCGCCCAGGGTGAACGAGCCACCGGGGACCTCGATCTCATCGGGCCCCCCGGGTGCGCGATCGGGCGCTGCCGCCTCGACGACGGGGTACTCGGAGCCGATGCGGCACTGCAGAGTCTCGAGCATCGACTCCTGGGACTGCAGCTCGTTCTGGAGGACGAGCCCGAAGACGAAGCCGTGTCGGCCGAGGACGTCCGGGGCATCGAGGTCGATGCGCTCGAGTAGGGCGAGCGACCGCTCGCGGACGTCCGCGGCGTACGCACGCGTGGCTGCGGGGTTCAGCGTCGGGAGCTTCGCGCCGTTCGAGCGCTCGCGCCGGAACGCGTCGTAGACGTGGTCGTGGGCGTCGGGGATCGGCTTCGCGCCTCCGACCGTCCGCAGGATCCACAGCTCCTCGAAGCGGGCGACGTGCGCGAAGCTCCAGACGAGAGTGGGAACGCGCGGCGAGATCTGCGTGACGAGCTCGTCGTCCGAGATCGGCGCCAGCAGCTCTTCCGTCGTCTCGCGCCCGCGCTCGAGCGCCCGCCGTATCTCGGTGCGGGTCTCCACATTCCCACTCTGATGCACTCCGCGGACAGTGCAAGGCACGGTTGGGGGATGACGTATGGTTCGACACTCGCAACCGAGAGAGGAGCCGGGTGGAATGAGTGAGAGCACCAACGGTGCGGTCGTTCTCGCACGCGACGTGACCCGCCGCTACGGAGAAGGAGACACCGCCGTCGACGCCCTCCGCGGCGTGTCCGTCGACATCGCGCCGGGCAAGGCCACGGCCGTCATGGGGCCGTCGGGCTCGGGCAAGTCGACGCTCATGCACATCCTCGCCGGTCTGGACAAGCCGACCTCCGGCTCGGTCGGGATCTCGGGCACGGAGATCACGACGCTGGGCGACAACGACCTGACCAAACTGCGCCGCGAGCACATCGGATTCGTCTTCCAGTTCTTCAACCTGCTGCCGATGCTGACCGCGAAGGAGAACATCCTCCTGCCGCTCACCATCGCAGGCGAGAAGCCCGAGGACGGATGGCTCGAGCAGCTCGTCACGGACGTCGGTCTCCAGGACCGGCTCTCGCACCGCCCGTCGGAGCTCTCCGGGGGTCAGCAGCAGCGCGTCGCGATCGCACGCGCGCTGATCTCCAAGCCGACCGTGCTCTTCGCGGACGAGCCGACCGGCAACCTGGACTCGACGACGAGCCACGAGATTCTCGAGCTGCTGCGCCGGTCGGTCGACGAATACGGCCAGACGATCGTGATGGTGACGCACGACGCGCGCGCCGCGGCCGTCGCGCATCGCGTGCTGTTCCTCGCCGACGGGACGATCGTTCGCGAGCTCGGCGAGTGCGACGCGCACACGATCCACGCCGTGCTCGAAGAGCTCGCCACGGGCTAGTGATCAAGGTCGCTCTTCGGGGCCTCGCGGGGCGCAAGCTCCGTGCCGTGCTGACCGGCATCGCGATCGTCCTCGGCGTCGCGATGATCAGCGGCACCTACATCCTCACGGACACCGTCCAGCGCGCGTTCAACGAGCTCCTGGTCGACTCGTACGCCGGGACCGACGCAGTCGTCACGGGCAAGGGCATCGACATCTCCATCGACGGCGACAAGCCGCCGCCGCCGCCGGTCGACGAGTCGCTCCTCGACGAGGTACGCGGGGTGGACGGCGTCGCGCTCGCGACGGGGAGCATCCTCGACGAGAGCAACACCAAGCTCCTGACGCCGGACGGCAAGCCCGTGAACTCCGAGGGCTGGCCGACGCTCGGCTTCGGCATCGACACCGATCCGGCGCTCGCGCAGCTCAACCCCTTGAACCTCTACGAAGGGCGGTGGCCGGCAGCGGACGACGAGGTCGAGATCGATGCGGGCACGGCCGACAAGCAGGGCTACGCGGTCGGTGACACGGTCGGTATCTCCACGCTGCAGCCGAAGCGCGACTTCGAAGTCGTCGGGGTGGCGAAGTACGGCGAGGTCGAGAGCCTCGGCGCGATCACGTTCGTCGTGTTCACCACGCCGGCCGCGCAGCAGCTCCTCGGGCGCGAAGGGCAGTACGACGCGATCTCGGTCGCTGCGGACGAGGGGATCTCGGAGGAGGAGCTCGTCACCGCGATCCAGCCCGTCCTCCCCGGCGACGTCGAGGTCGTCAGCGCGACCGAGGAGGCGCAGGAGCAGGCGGACGAAGTGAGCGACTTCACCTCCATCTTCCGCTACTTCCTGCTCGCGTTCGGCGCGATCGCGCTCTTCGTGGGTGCGTTCGTCATCTTCAACACCTTCTCGATCACGGTCGCCCAGCGCACGCGTGAGTTCGCCACGCTGCGCACGCTCGGGGCGTCACGGCGCCAGGTGCTCGCTTCGGTCGTCCTCGAGTCGCTCGTGATCGGCCTGCTCGCATCGCTCGTCGGGCTCGGACTCGGGGTCGTGCTCGCCGAGGGCATCGAGGCGCTCTTCGGCAGCCTCGGGGTCGATCTTCCAAGTGCCGCGCGCGTGTTCGCGACGCGAACGATCGTGGTCTCGCTGATCGTCGGTGTCGGCATCACACTCCTCGCGGGTCTCTTCCCGGCGATCCGGGCGACGCGCGTGCCGCCCATCTCTGCCGTCAGGGAGGGGGCCACCCTTCCCCGGTCGCGCTTCGCACCTTATGCCCCGTGGATCGCCGGTCTCGTCGTCGTCGGATCTCTGCTCCTGCTGGCTCGGGCGATGTTCTCGGAGGACCTCGGAACGAGCGACCGGCTCCTGTCGATCGCCGGCGGCGTTCTGCTGCTGTTCCTCGGCGTGGCGATGCTGTCGTCCCACCTCGTCACGCCGATCGCGGCGGTCGTCGGGACGCCGGCACGACGGGCCGGAGGCGCGGCGGGACGGCTGGCGAGCGGCAACTCCGTCCGCAACCCGGCCAGGACCGCAGCGACCGCGGCCGCGCTGATGATCGGCATCGCGCTCGTCGCGTTCATCGCGACGCTCACGAACGGGATGAAGGCGTCGAACCGCGAGGCGATCGAGGAGCAGATCGCCGCGGACTACGTCGTGACCTCGACCGACGGCTACACCCCGTTCGTCTCCGCTGCCGGCGACGCGCTCGCGGAGTCGCCCGCGGCCGAGGTGGTCACGAGCGTCCGCTCCGAGGGCGGGCTCGTCAACGGCGTGACGACGGAGGTCGGTGGAATCGAGCCGGGCACCATCGCCGACGCGTACGTCTTCGACTGGAAGGAAGGGGACGAGAGCGTGCTCGCGACGCTCGGAACCGAGCACGCGGTCGTGAGCGCCAACTACGCCGAGGATCACGACATCTCGGTCGGCGACGTCCTCACGATCCGCTCGACCGCCGATGAGCGCGCGCGGGTCACGGTCGTCGGCACGTTCGAGCCGCCGCCGTTCTATCCGCTCATCGAGAGCGTCAACGTCTCGACTGCACTCTTCGACTCGCTGTACGACCGGCCGCGCAACCGCTGGACGTGGGCGAACGTGCCCGGTGAGCCCGACGCCGAGAACCGAGCCGCGCTGGAGGCGGCCATCGCGGGCTTCCCGGACACGCAGCTCGAGACGCGAGAGGAGTGGATCCAGCGCGAGGACTCCGACTTCAACGAGTTCATCTCGTTCCTGTACGTGATGCTGACGCTGGCGGTCTTCGTGAGCATCTTCGGGATGATCAACACCCTCGTGCTGTCGGTGTACGAGCGCACGCGCGAGATCGGGATGCTGCGCGCCATCGGGATGACTCGCCGCCAGGTCCGGCGGATGATCCGCCAGGAGAGCATCATCACCGCGCTCATCGGCGCCGCCATCGGGCTGCCGCTCGGCATCTTCCTCGCGCTGCTCGTGAACCGGGCGCTGTCGGAGTACGACGTCCGCTTCTCGATCCCGTGGGGCCAGCTCGTCATCCTGACGATCGTGGCGATCGTCATCGGGATCCTCGCCGCGATCATGCCCGCCCGCCGGGCGGCGCGGTTGAACCCGCTCGAGGCGATTGCCTACGAGTAGCCTGGGCCGCTGATGGGCCGCTTCGCGATACGAGGGCTCCTCAGCCGGAAGCTGCGAACCGCGCTCACCGCCATCGCGATCGTCCTCGGGGTCGCGATGATCAGCGGGACCTACGTCCTGACCGATTCGATCGATCAGGCGTTCGACCGGATCTTCACGGATATCCGCAAGGGCTCGAACGCGGTCATCACCGGAAAGTCGGCATTCGACATCGGCGACCAGGAGGGTGTGAGTGCGCCGCCACTCGACGAGTCGCTGCTGCCGAAGGTCCGCGAGCTCGCCGGAGTCGCAGAGGCCGAGGGAAGCGTCGACTCCGACGCAACGCAGCTGATCGGCGACGACGGGAAGGCGATCGTCTACGGCGGTGCTCCGAACCTCGGGTTCTCCATCGCGAACGGCGATTCGGTCTTCAATCCCCTGACGTTGGTCCAGGGGGGCTGGCCGAGGGCGAGCGAAGTGGTGGTCGACAAGGAGACGGCCGGGAAGGAGGACTTCGAGGTCGGCGAGACGATCGGCGTCCAGGCGGAAGGGCCGGTCCAGCACCTGAAGATCTCCGGGATCGTCCAGTTCAGCTCCGGCCTCACCATCGGCGGGGCGACCCTGGCCGGCTTCGACCTCCCGACCGCGCAGCGGCTGTTCAAGAAGGTCGGAGAGTTCGACGAGATCGCGGTCGCGGCGAAGCCCGACGTGACCGACACGCAGCTCGTGAGCGAGATCGAGACGATCTTGCCGCCGACGGCGCAGGTGCGGACGGGCAGCGAGCAGGCGGCCGACGACGCATCCGACACCGACGAGTTCATCTCCTTCCTGCGCGGGTTCCTGCTGGCTTTCGGCGGCATCGCGCTCTTCGTCGGCTCGTTCGTCATCGCGAACTCGCTCTCGATCACGATCGCGCAGCGCACACGCGAGTTCGCGACGCTGCGGACGATCGGCGCCACGAACCGGCAGATTCTCGGCTCGGTGATCATCGAGGCGCTGGTCGTGGGCGTAATGGCCTCGATCATCGGGCTCTTCCTCGGACTCTTGCTCGCGAAGGGGCTGTTCCAGCTGTTCGACGCAGTCGGCTTCACGCTCCCGAACACCGGCCTCGTCTTCGAGCCGCGCGCGGTGATCATCGCGCTCGCAGCCGGAATCCTGGTGACACTCCTCGCAAGCGTGTACCCGGGCCTGCGCGCGACAGGGGTGCCTCCGATCGCGGCGGTGCGCGAGGGCGCGGTGCTGCCGGACGAGCCGCTCGACCGCGTGCGGGGCCTGCTGCGCGCGGTCGCGATGACCGCGGTCGGCGTCGTCGTCGGCGCGACAGCGATTGCGACGACGCCGGGAAACACACTCGTCAGCATCCTGCTCGCCGTCCTCGGGCTGCTCCTCACCCTGTTCGGCTGTGCACTCTTCCCTTCGCGCACGGTGGGGGCGCTCGTCTCGATGGCGCTCGGGTTCGGCGCGCTGCTCTACGGGCTCTTCGTTCCCGGGCTCGGCACGACCGGCGTTCTCCTGTGGATGGGCGTCGGCGTGCTCCTCGTCTTCTTCGGCGTCGCCCGCGTCTCGACGCGACTGATCCCGCGGCTCGCCGCGATCATGTCGCCGATCGCGCGCTGGGCGGTCTTCCTCCTCTCCGTGCTCTTCTGGCCGTTCTTCACCCTGCCGTACTGGCTGCTGCGACACGGCGCCTGGGGACCGGGCCGCACCGGCCTGCGGATCCTCGCGTTCCTCGGCGGCGCGCTCCTGAACCCGCTCATCCTCGTGATCGTGCTGATCATGTGGATCCGCAAGACCGTCACGCGCTGGGAGCCCGAGTGGCCGATGGAGTTCCCGGGCGTGATCCCCGACCGCTCGACGACGCACGTCGGAACGGAGAACGCCCGCCGCAACCCTCAGCGCACCGCGTCGACCGCTGCGGCTCTGATGATCGGGCTCGCGCTCGTCACGCTCGTCGCGACGCTCGCTGCGGGAATCATCTCGTCGTTCACCGACTCCGTGAACGAGCTCTTCACGGGCGACTACGCGATCACGGCGCAGAACAACTTCTCGCCGATCCCCATCGACGCCGCGGAGGCCGCGGCCAAGGCGCCGGGGGTCACCGCAGTCGGCAACGTCCGTACCGGCGAGGCCCTCGTCTACGGCGAAGCGGAGTTCGCGACCGCCGTCGACCCGGGGATGGCACAGGTGATCAACATGGACTGGGTCGAGGGCTCGCAGGCGGTCTTCTCGCAGCTGGGCGACGACGGCGTGTTCGTCGACGAGGGATTCGCCGACGACCACGATCTGAAGCTCGGCTCCGAGATCGACCTGACGTTCGCCAACGGCACCTCGAAGGCGTTCGTCGTGAGGGCGATCTTCGACCCGCCCACCGGCGGCTCGCCGTTCGGACCCGTGACCATCTCCGCGGCGCAGTGGGACGCGCAGACGCCGCAGCCGAGGAACCTGTACTCCTTCGTGAAGATGGAGGGCGGCGCAACGGACGCGAACCAGGCCGTGCTCGACGAGGCGCTCGCCGACTTCCCGAATGCGAAGGCGCAGGATCGAGAGGCCTTCATCGACAACCAGATCTCGGGGCTCAGCTCCGTGCTCAACATCCTCTACGTGCTGCTCGCGCTGTCCGTGATCGTCAGCCTCTTCGGCATCGTGAACACGCTCGTCCTGACGGTGTTCGAGCGCACGCGCGAGATCGGGATGCTGCGTGCGATCGGCATGACGCGTCGGCAGGTCCGCCGCATGATCCGGCACGAGAGCGTCATCACGGCGCTCATCGGCGCCGCGCTCGGGATCATCCTCGGGATCGTGCTCGCCGCGCTTCTGATCGCGCGCGTCGACTTCCTCGTCTTCTCCTTCCCGACGACGCAGGTGATCGTCTTCGTGATCGCCGCGATCGTCGTCGGCCTCGTCGCCGCGATCTTCCCGGCGCGTCGAGCCGCAAAGCTCGATCCGCTCAGGGCTATCGCGTACGAGTAGTCAGGACCTGGGGCGGCGGGCGACTCCCGCCGCTTCGGCGGCCGTTGCGACCTCGGCGGCGACGCGCGGCGCGATATCCCGGTTGAAGACGCTCGGGACGACGTACTCCGGGCCGACCTCGTCCTCGCCGATGGTCGCCGCGATGGCGTGCGCCGCCGCGACCTCCATCTCGCGGGTGATCGTCGTCGCGCGGACGTCGAGCGCTCCGCGGAACACC
>DASTYQ010000096.1:0-4670 GCA_035764775.1 Gaiellaceae bacterium | reverse complement strand
CCGGGATCTGGAGGATGGAGATCGATCCGGCCGAGGTTCCTCCCGAGATCTGGGACACCCGGAAGGGCGAGGTCCTGTTGCAGCTGGGTCCCGGCCATCGTCTTTTTCTGTTCCGCGGTGCTGTCGACCGAAGCCCGGTGTGCGTGACCGGAAGTCGTATCGAGCTTCCGCTGGACAACTGTTTCGGCCACCCAAGTCGCGGGATCTACGAGTGGGCGGTGGGCGGTGACGAGCTGCTGTTCACGAAGATCGAGGACGCGTGCCCTTACAGCGCTTTCACGATGACCGTGCATCCGTGGACTCGAGTGCCAGACACCGGTGCGCCGATGCTGACGGACTTCCGAGGCTCGGTGAGGCGCTCGCCGACGAACGTGACCGTCCACGTTGCCGTGCGGGTAGAGGATGACCGGCCATGGCAGCACGTCGAGTACCGAATCACCGCGGCCATCGCTGGTCGACGCGTCGGGGCGACGCGCGTCGGGACGACGTCCGGGCCTCTCCGTGTCGCATACACGCTCCCACTGCGGGCGTATCGGGCACCGCTCCGTGTCACGTTGAGGCTCCGTGATCCGTTTGGTAACGCCCTCACCGTGGCTCGAAGCGTGCGGCTCACTCGCCGTTAGTTCACACAGGGTGCAGACCGACGTTTTGGCCGTTTCCGGGCCGTCCGGACGAGAGTCGTGCGGGATGGCGGCCGCGAGTCCTGACTGCCCACGGCGAAAAGCCTGCAAACAAAGCTGTTTTCACCGGCTGCGGGATCAGAGCGGGACGCACAGAAAACCGAAGGTCGTCTGCACGAAGACCGACAACAAAAGGTCTCGACTTGATTTTCTACGGGAGCGACGGGACTCGAACCCGCGACCTCCGGCGTGACAGGCCGGCGTTCTAACCAACTGAACTACGCCCCCGAGGGCCGGGGGATTGTAGCCGGGCGGCAGGGATCGGAGGCTGCGGGACGTAGCTGACCGAACGTGTCCACCGCCGACTGGGTCGTCATCGCCGTCGTCGCGCTCGCCGGGCTCTACGGGATCTCGACCGGCTTCCTGCGCGGCGCCTTCTCGCTCGCGGGCTTCGCGTTCGGTGCCTACGTCGGCGCGCGGCTCGCGCCGCTGATCCTGAGCGACGGATCGCCCTACGTGCCCGTCGTCTCGCTTGCGAGCGCCGTGCTCTGCGGGATGCTCATGCGTGGGCTCGCCGCGCTGCTCGCGGGCGCGTTGCGGACGAGCATCGGCGTGATTCCCGGAATGCGCTTCCTCGACCGGCTTGCGGGCCTCGTGCTCGGGCTCGTCGCTGGTGTCTTCCTGTGCTGGGCGATCGGCGCCGTGCTCCTCTATCTGCCGGGCGAGACCGAGCTGCGCCGCACCGTGCAGGAGTCGACGATCCTCGGCGAGATCAACGAGGTCGTGCCGCCCGAGCGGCTGCTCGAGGAGCTCGAGCGCGTGGATCCCATCGGCGTCTTCCTCGGGCCGCCCGCGATCGTTGCGCCGCCGGACAAGGGTCTCGCGATCGATCCGGACGTCGTTCGCGCTTCGAAGAGCGTCGTACGGGTCACGGGGATCGCGTGCGGGCTCGGAGTCGAGGGCTCCGGCTGGGTGGCACAGCGCGGGCTCGTCGTCACGAACGCACACGTCGTCGCCGGGATCTCGAAGCCGCGTGTCGACACCGAGACCGGGCGCGGGTTCGTGTCGACAGTCGTGGCATTCGATGCGACCAACGACCTCGCCGTGCTTCGCGTCCCCGGCCTCGGTGCGACACCGCTCGTCCTCGCGCCGCCGGCGCGAAGCACCCCTGTGGCGCTCGTGGGCTACCCGCAGAACGGTCCGCTCACCCGGACGCCGGGGAGGCTGGGAGGGACGGCGAACGTCGTCAGTCGCGACGCCTACGGCCGGGGCCCGATCAGGCGTCAGATGACGACCATCCGCGGCGCCGTCCAGCCCGGGAGCTCGGGAGGCCCCGGCGTGGACGCGCAGGGGCGCGTGCGGACGACCGTCTTTGCGCGCCGGCCGCGTGAGACCGGCGGCTACGGGATTCCGGCCGACCTCGTGCGGAAGGTCCTCGCACAGGCCGGCGAGCCCGTCGCGGCGACGAGCTGCACCGACTAGCCGAACAGGTCGAGTGCGGCGTGCGGTTGGCGGAACGGGGGGATGACATACACCCCCGCGGCGCGTTCACGTGACGCGTCGAGCAGCTCGCGCGCGATCGCGAGCCCCGTCTCGGCTGCGTCGGCTCCTGCGTCGCGGAGCCGCTCCTGGACGTGCTCCGGCACGACGATCCCGGGAACCTCGTTGTGCAGCCGAAGCGCAAGTTGGTAGCTGCGGACGTAGAAGATCCCGATCAGCAGGGGAATCGGGCACGCGCCGCCGAGCCGGTCGAGGAACGGTTCGAGGTACGAGAGATCGAAGAGAACCTGCGTCATCGCGAACTTGGCGCCCGCCTCGAGCTTCCGCTCGAAGCGCTCGAGCTCCTCGTCGAGGTCGTCGGCGGCGGGGTTGACGGCTACGCCGAGGAAGAAGGACGTCGGGGCGTCTATCTCGCGGCCGTTGAAGTCTTCGCCCGCGTTCATGCGCGTGACGATCTGCGAGAGCCCGATCGAGTCGACTTCATAAACGCCTTGTCCCCCCGGATAGTCGCCGGCCTCGGGTGGATCGCCCGTGACCGCGAGAACGTTCCGTATCCCCTCAGCGTGGGCGCCGAGGAGCATGGACTCGAGCCCGGCGATCGACGCGTCTCGCGGCGTCAGGTGGGGGATCGTCTCGAGGCCGACGACCCGCTCGATCGTCGCTGAGGCGATGAGCCCGCTCATGCGCGCACGCGCCCGCGGGTTGTCGTTCACGTCGACGACGTCGACGTGGCCCGATGCCTTGAGCGACCGGGCGAGCTCGAGCATCGAGTGTGCGTTGCCGCCTCGCGGCGGGTCGATCTCGACCGAGACGACGAACTCGCCCTGGCGGAGCTTGCGCTGCAGCACGGTCTCGTGCGCGGGCTCGCTCGCCGAGATCACGATTTCACGCTCACGGACGACGAGCCGCGTTCTCGGACTGCGGTCCTCGTCGACGGCGCCGCGGATCGCTGCGATCTGGACGGGCGTCGTCCCGCAGCAGCCGCCGATGATGCGTGCGCCGAGCTCGCGCGCGTGCGCCGCGAACTCGGCGAAGTACTCGGGCGTCGCATGCGGGAAGACGACGCGCTCGCCGGCGAGGCTCGCAAGGCCGACGTTCGGGAGTGCCGCGAGCGGCTTGTCTGCGTCTCCCATACGCTCGATTGCGCGCAGGGCAGCCTGGAGACCCGCGCCGTGGTTCGCGCCGACTGCGGCGAGGTCCTGGTCGACGAGCGCCGCCGCGGCTTCCTCCGCCGACAGGCCGCCGAGGGTCTGCGCGTCCTCGTCGAACGTGAGCAGTGCGACGATCGGCAGCGCGGATACGCCGCGGACGGCGCCGATCGCGGCCAGCAGCTCCTCGAGCTCGTAGAACGTCTCGATCATGAAGAGGTCGACGCCGCGGCCCTCGAGGAGCTGCGCCTGCTCGGCGAAGACGGCGTCGCGCTCCTTGGCCGGGCCGCCGAGGGGGCCGATCGAGCCGGCAATGAAGACGTCTGCGCCTGACACCTCGCGCGCGTCTCGCGCGATCTTGACCGCCGCCTCGTTGATCGCGGCGACGTCGTCCGCGAGGTAGCGCTCGGAGAGCTTGCGCCGATTCGCGCCGAACGTGTTGGTCTCGATGAGGTCCGCACCTGCGCGGATGAACCCGAGGTGGAGCGAGAGGACGCTCTCCGGCGCGCGCAGGTTCGCCTCCTCGGGGCAGCGCAGACGCGGCACGGCGCTCGACACGAGCGTTCCCATCCCGCCGTCGCCGACGAGGGGTGGCCCGGTCGCGAGACGCTCGAGGAACCTGCTCACCGCCGCATTGCAGCATGCCGCGCGGTTGGGTCAGTGCCTCGGCGGCGAGTCAAGCGCGGCGGTCAACCCCGCCCGAGGGAGCGATCAAGCGCGCTCGGGTGTCGCCCGCGGCGGGTGAATCGACCACAGTGCGGTCACTCACGACGGGCGGCGATGCGGCGGCAGCCCGTCTTCTTTGCACATGATGGAAACTCGCTCGCGCGAGTTCCCATCGCGCGAATCTTTCGAGACGCTCGCGAGCCAGGACCGACGTGGGCGGCCGATCCCGATCTTGCACATGATGGAAACTCGCTCGCGCGAGTTCCCATCGCACGCACCTTTCGAGACGCTCGCGAGCCAGGACCGACGTGGGCGGCCGATCCCGATCTTGCGCATGATGGAAACTCGCTCGCGCGAGTTCCCATCGCGCGAACCCACTGCGCACCTTTGGCGCTCAAGGCGCCGTTGGCTCCTGCCGATAGCGACAGCGACTCCCGGCTGGGGACTGACGGCAATCAGCCAGGCCTGGAGCGTCGAGAAGGGGCCGCGGACGACGCGGCCCTTCTCATTGCGCACGAGCAGGATTTCCGAGTGGAAATCCTGCTCGCGCGAACACCCTTTCAGACGCTCCTGGGGAGAGGTCGGTTCGCGTTTGCAGTCCTACGGCCGGACTCGCCTCGGCGTCGTAGCTAGCTGCTCGCCGCGCGCCCTGCCTTGCTCCACTCGAAGACGGCGATGAGGCAGCCGGTCTCGGTCCACGAGTTGTGGTGCGTGCCGGCGTCGTAGCTCACGAAGT
>DASTYQ010000095.1:0-3022 GCA_035764775.1 Gaiellaceae bacterium | reverse complement strand
TCGCGACCCGAGCACCCGTCTCGCGCGTCACGGTCTCTGCGACACGGCTGGAGACGAGAGGCTCTGCGAACACGGTCGTGGCACGCGAGGCGCGCACTTCTGCAACCAACCGCTCGAGATCGCGGGGACTCGGTTCCGACTCGGGCGTTCGGCCGGCGAGCGAAATCTCGGTCAGCCCGTAGCGTCTGACGAGCCTGCCGAACGCGGCGTGGGCCGTCACGACCACGCGACGCTCGCAGTCCTCCAGCCCGCGTCGGTACTGGACATCGAGGCCGCGCAATCTGGACACGAGTGACGTAACCGCACCCGCCGCTTCAGGCTCGAGCCCGAGCTGCTTTGCGCGGGAGGCGATTCGCTGCACGATGCCCGCGAACGCGACGGGATCGAGCCACACATGGGGATCACCGGCGCCGTCGAGGACATCGAGGGACGATCCCGCACGATCGGCGACCGCACCCTCGACTGCCGGCTGGAAGCCCGAGCCGACGTAGACCACCAACTCTGCGTCATGAATCAGCGCCACGTCGCTCGGCGTGAGCTCGACGTCATGCGGCTCCACGCCGGGCGGCGTCAGGTTCACCACCTTCGCACCACGACCCGTGACCTGTTCGGTCGCCCAGGCGAGCGGATAGAACGAGGCGACGACGGTTCGCCGGTGATCGGACTCCTCCCGGTTGGAGCACCCGCCGAGGACGAAGACAGCGAGCAGGGCGAGGAGGACGCGCACCCCGAAGACGGTAGCACGTCTTTGAGAACGGGTATCATTATCGCTATGACGGAGCCATGGGTCGACTCGGCGCTCGCGAGACTCCGTCGCGCGAGCGGTCGGAGCGGAGGCGCACGGCGGCTCGTCGTCGAGCTTCTCGGCGAGCAGGACTGCTGCCTCTCCGCCCAAGAGATCCACGACGCCGTCCGCGCGCGCGGCGGCCGCGTCGGGATCGCGAGCGTCTACCGCGCACTCGACGGGATGGACGAGCTCGGCCTCGTGCAGCGGGTCGACCTCGGCGACGGCGTCGCGCGCTTCGAGCCTGCTCACGCCGACGGCGAGCATCACCACCATCTCATCTGCGACGACTGCGGGAAGGTCGAGCCGTTCGCAGACGCCGGGCTCGAGACGGCGATCGAGCGCGTCGCCGGCGGTCGCGGATATTCGGTGGCAGCCCACGACGTGGTCCTGCGAGGAGCATGCGAGGATTGCCGGCACGACCATGGCTGATGGAAGCTCGCGAACGACCCTCGCCGACCTTCTCGCGGAGGCACGGGGCCGGCTCGATCGGCTCGACCCGACGGCCGCGTTCGCGGCACAGTCCGAGGGCGCGCTCCTGATCGACACGCGCTCGAACGACGAGCGCGCCCGCGACGGCGTCATCCCCGGAGCGCTCCACATCCCCCGCTCCGTGCTCGAGTGGCGCCTCGACCCGGACGCCGATCCCGAGTTCCACAACCCGCACATCGACGGGCTCGACCAGTTGCTCGTCCTCGTCTGCGCGCACGGAGAGTCGACGAGCCTCGCCGCCGCGACGCTGCAGCAGCTCGGCTTCGCGCGCGCCACCGACGTCGTCGGCGGCTTCGCAGCGTGGCAGGACGCGGGGCTTCCGATCCACGCTGCGCCGGCCGCCGATCCGAGCGCCCGGCCGGGAATGGGTGGACCGGACTCGTAGAGTCCCGGCGTGACCGTCGACCTCACCGGCGCGGACCTCACGCTCGACGAGCTCGTGCGGGTGGCGCGCGACGGCGAGCCGGTCGCAATCGCCGGCCCGGCGATCGAGCGCATGCGCGAGAAGCGCGCCATCGTCGAGCGGACCGCGGCAGAAGGCACGCCGACGTACGGCGTTACGACCGGAGTCGGCATGCGACGCGACGCCCGCGTCGACGCCGAGGAGGCGCGCGCTTTCAACCGCTCCGCCATCTCGGGCCACCTCGTCGGCCTCGGCCCGAATGCGTCCGCCGAGCTCGTGCGCGCCTCTCTACTCCGGCTCGCGAACGGCCTCGTCGCGGGATTCCAGGGCGTGAGGCCGGAGGTCGCAGAAGGTCTCGTCGCGGTGCTCAATGCGGGTGACCTGCCGGCTGTCCGCTCACTCGGAACCGTCGGCCAGGCCGACCTCGCGCAGAACGCCGATCTCGCCCACGGCGCGGTGCGCGTCGAGCTCGAGGCGGGAGAAGCGGGAGCGCTCCTCGCCAACAACGCGTTCTCGACCGCCCAGGCGGCGCTCGCGATCGCCGACGCGCGCGCGCTGCTCGGCTGGATCGACATTGCTGCCGCCCTCGACTTCGAGGCGTTTCAGGCCAACGTCGGGGCGCTGCACACCGAGGTCGGGATCGCCCGACCCTACGCCGGGATCGCAGACACGATCGAGCGCATGCGAACGCTTCTCGCCGGGAGCGCGCTTTGGGAGCCGGACGCCGCGCGATTCCTCCAGGACCCGCTCACGTTCCGATGCGTCCCGCAGTTGCACGGCGCCCTGCGCGACACTCTGCGCTTCGTCGAGGGCCAGCTCGCCGTCGAGCTCAACGCCCACCAGGGAAACCCGCTCGTCGTGAGCTCCGAGCAACGCCTCGTCTCGGTGGGGAACTTCGACTCCCAGCCTCTCGCCGCAGCGCTCGACTTCCTGCGGATCGCGCTCGCGCCGGTCCTCACGGCCGGCGTCGAGCGAGCGTTGAAGCTGCTCAGCCCCCGGTTCAGCGGGCTGACCGAGGGGCTCGTCGCCGTCGAAGGCTCGTGGGAGGACGGCCTCTCGGAGCTTGGCGTCGCCGCGCAGGCGATCGGGGCGGAGGCGCGGCTCCTGGCGCAGCCCGTCTCGTTCGAGCTCGCGTCGACGATGCAGGAGTCCGGGGTCGAGGACCGCATGGCTCTGGTCTCGCTCGGCGCGCGGCGGCTCGCGGAGATGCTCGACCTCGGCGCGCGCCTCCTCGCAATCGAGCTCACCGTCGCAGCGCAGGCCGTCGAGCTGCGCGGCCCGCGCGAGCTCGGATCAGGTGCCGCCGCCGCGCGGCACGCCGTGCGCGACCGCATCCCCTACCT
>DASTYQ010000094.1:0-3413 GCA_035764775.1 Gaiellaceae bacterium | reverse complement strand
ACGGAGCAGGAAGCCGTCACCCAACGGGTCGGCGGGATCGAGCGTGAAGACGTGCTCGCCGGTACGGAACGCGCTCCCCTCGACCTCAGTGACGACGGCAGGAATGCCCGCCACCTCGTCGTCGCCGACCACACGGCCCGTGAAGACGGTGTCGACGATGCCGAGGTGAACGAGCTCGCGACCGCGCGGGAGACGACCCGACCGGTCGAGGAGCGCGAGTCGCGCGGACGTGCCGCTCCCGCACGGCGACCGGTCGACTTCGCCGTCGGCGAACACGGTCACGTTCCGCTGCGTGAGCGGCGACTCCGCCTCTTCCTGCCAGAAGACGACGCCGTAGATGTCGCGAAGCTCGGGCTCGAGGGGGTGGACGACGGCCTGCCACGCCTCGAGCTCGCGCTTGATCTCCCGTCCGAGCTCGATCAGGCGCGGAAGCTCGGAGGACTCGACGCGCTCCTCCACGGACGCATAGAAGGCGCCGCCGAAGGCGACATCGACGGTGCTGCCGCCGAGCTCGACCCCTTCCGCCCAGACGAAGGACGGGACGTTGCGGAACCGGACGGAACGCACGCGGCCGTTCTGCACGGACGCCCACGTCTCGAGCCGTCCCGAGGGCACATCCACGACGACGTGGTTCTCGCCCTCGCGCCGTTCGACGATACCGTCGTCGAGCGCCCACGTCACGAGTGCGATCGTGCCGTGACCGCATGCCGTCGAGTACCCGGCGTTGTGGAAGAACACCACGCCGAGGTCGGCGGCCGAATCGTTCGGCTCGACCACGTAGCACCCGTACATGTCCGCGTGTCCCCGCGGCTCGTGCACGAGCAGACGTCGTGAGTGGTCGAGCCGCTCGAGCGCGTCGCGGCGCTTCTCCAGGATCGTCGCTCCGCGAGGCAGGTCGGCGCCGCCGGTCACGATCCGGAAGGGCTCCCCGGCGGTGTGGTAGTCGACTGCGCGGATCTCCATCAGCATCGACAGTAGATACGACCGGCCGCGAATGCGGCCGCTTCAGGGGTCTTTGCGCGACCGGACGTCCGCGCTAGCGGATGTGCGGTCTTGCGCAGGGCATAGACGAACGTCGGAGCGTCGAGGATCCGTCGAGCGTGGACCCCCGGCGCTCCGGGATCGAGTACCGCCCGACAGGGAGTTGCCGCAGCGGTGGTGGTAAGGACGCTCTGTTCGCGATCCAGGCGACGGCTCCTTCGCTACCTGCCCTTGAAGCTTGCCAGCCGCTTCTCGAGGAAGGCCTGGACTCCCTCGCCGAAGTCGTCGGTCTCGGTCGCCGCCTGCTGAAGCTCCGCCTCGAGCTGGAGCTGCTGATCCAGCGACGCCGTGTACGCGTGCTCGAAGAGCCGCTTCGTCATCGCGACGGCACGAGTCGGTAGCGCCGCGTACCACTCGGCCAGCTCCTCGACCCGCTTGGCAAAGCGCTCCTCGGGCACTTCTTCAGAGAGCAGACCCCAGACCAGCGCCTCGTCCGCGCTGAGTCGGCGATTCGAGACCATCCACTCGAACGCGCGAGCGAAGCCGAGCAGTCGATGGATGAACCACGTGCTACCCGCGTCGGGTACGAGCCCGATCCCGACGAACCCCGGGACGAACGTCGCAGTCGACGACCCGATCCGCACGTCGCATGCGCACGCGAGCGACAGGCCCGCCCCGGCGACCGGCCCGTTGATCGCGGCGAGCACGGGCTTCTCGAGCGCGCGGATCGCGCGGACGTTCGGGTGGTAGGTCCGCTCGAGCGCCTCACGGACGCCGCCCGGCAGTGACTCGAACTCGCGAAGATCCTGCCCTGAGCAGAAGCCGCGCCCGGCACCCGTGAGGACGACCGCTCTCACCGACGAGTCGGCCGCTTCGCGCAGCGCCGCGGCGAGCCCTTGGTGCAGCGCACGGTTGATCGCGTTGTACGTCTCGGGCCTGTTCAGCGTGATCGTCAGGACCGCGCCGTCACGCGCGGTGAGGACCTCATCGGCCATCGGGCTCCTCCTTCTTCGTGCGATCGAGGAACGCGCGCACTGCATCCTGCGCCTCGCTCCCGAGCATGGACATGGCCAGCCAGTCGCGGGCGTGGCCCACGGTCTGGTGCCATGCGAGGTCGCGCCAGACGTTCAGCTGCTGCTTCGCGTAGCGCGTCGTCTCCGGCAGACGGGCCGAGAGCTTCTCGACCCACGCGTCGACGACGGCGTCGAGCTCCGACTCCGGCACGGCGCGGTTGACGAGCCCCCACTCCTCGGCCTGCGCCGCCGGAATCTCGTCGCACAGGAAGACGATCTCTCGCGCGCGCCGGTCGCCGACCATGAGCTGCAGCCACTGCGTCGCCCCACCCGCTGGCACCGAGCCGTGCTGAAGGCCGACGTGCCGGATGAACGCGCCGTCGACCATCACCGCGAGGTCGCACGCCATCTGCAGCTCGTTGCCGCCGCCGACGGCGATCCCGTTCACGCGCGCGATCGTGGGCTTCCCGATCTCGCGCAGGCGGTCGTGCATGTCCTTGAACGCCCCGAACCACTTCCAGTACTCGCTCGAGTTTCCGAGCAGCTCCTCGCCCCACGAGCGCAGATCGGCGCCGACGCAGAAGGCGCGGCCCGTGCCGGTGACGACGACGACCCGGACCTCGTCGTCCCAGGACGCGTCCTCGCACGCGCGAGCGATCTCCCGCAGCATCAGGAAGTCGAACGCATTCAGGAGGTCGGGACGGTTCAGGCGGATCGTGGCTCGCGGCGGCGCCTTCTCGTAGACGATGCGCTCGAAGCCGAGCTCGACCGGATCGACCGGACGGGGATGGGCGGGTTCGCTCACTCTTGGGTGATCTCGGCGAAATGAACCGTGAACGGCACACCCATCGTCATCGCGTCCTCGCCGGACGCCGCGAACTCCGGGCCGTTCGTCGCTGCCTCGAACGACGCCATGTCGTCCCACTCGAACTCTGCGTAGTGACGGAACTTCGGCTCGCCGAACGGCGACCCGAAGACGCGTCCGTGCCGCACTGCTCTGCACGGGACCTTGACGGCGAAGTCGTCGATGTGCTGTCGATAGCGCTCCGGTTCCGGCTCAGCCTCGAACAGGATGACTGCGCGGACCACTCTCGCTCCCTTCCTCGATGACTCCGAGGAGCGTATAGCGTCCTCGCGTGAACTCGACCGCCTTCGCCGCGCTGCTCGCGTTCACTGCGGGCCTCGGTGGAGCTGTGCAGATCGCGGTTCAGGGACGGCTCGGCGAGCGCGTCGGAACGATCGAGGCCGTAACGACCGCGTCGCTCATCGGCGCGCTGCTCGCGCTTCTCGTCCTGCTCGTCGCGACCCGCTCGCTGTCGGGTATCGGCGACGCCCTCGGCTCGCCGAAGTGGATGCTCCTCGGCGGCGTGATGAGCGCGCTCATCATCCTCGCGATCACGATCGCGGGCCCGCGAAACC
>DASTYQ010000093.1:0-15919 GCA_035764775.1 Gaiellaceae bacterium | reverse complement strand
CTTCGCCGGCAGGCAGGAGCCGCGCAAGGGGCTCCAGGTGCTGCTCCGCGCCTGGCCGGAGATTCACTCGCGGACGGGGCTCCGCCTGACCGTCGCGGGCGCGGATCCGCTCGCCGTTCGCCTCCTCCTTGCCCGGCTGCGCGTTTCGGACGACGGGATCGACGTCGTCGGCTTCCTCAGCCAGGACGAGCTCACCACGACGTTGCTCCGATCGAAGGCGCTCGTCGCGCCCTCGATCGGGCAGGAGAGCTTCGGCATGGTGCTGACGCGCGCATTCGCGTGCGCGCTCCCGGTTGTCGCCTCCGACATCCCGGGCTACCGCGAGGTGCTCACTCCGGACGCAGCCGTCGCCGTTGCGCCGAACGACACGGCCGCGCTCGCGAACGCTGTCTCCGGGCTCGTCGCGGACGAGGCGCGGCGTGAGCGGATGGGCGAGGCGGCGCGTGAGCTCGCGATCGAGCGCTACTCCTGGCCGACGCTCGCCCGGCGACTCGAACGGATCTACGAGGGTGTGACGAGACTCGACCGCGCGCAGGCAAGGGCCGCGTGAGATCCGCCCGACGGATCTGGAGGAGCGGATGGACGCAGGCGGCAGTCGCCGTCGTCGCCTTCGTCCTCGCCGCGACGCTGCTCTGGTGGCGCGGGCCCGAGTGGGGAAGCGTGCTCGACGCGTTCGAGCTCGTGATCTGGAGCTGGATCGTGCTCGCCTATCTCCTCAACGTCGTCTCGACGCTGTTCCGGGCCCTCTCCTGGCGGCTGACCGTCGGGCAGGCCCTGCCGCCCGAGCACCAGCCGAAGCTCGTGCACGTCCTCTCCTCGTTCGGAGTGGGTCTGCTCGCCAACGCGATCGTGCCCGGCCGGCTCGGCGAGCTCGCGCGCGTCGCCACCCTTCGGCGCCATCTCCCCGATGCGCCCCCGGGAACGAGCGCGACGCTCGTCGGAACGGTCTTCGCGCACCGCCTGTTCGATCTCGTTCCCGCCTCGATCCTCGTCACGTGGGTGCTCCTGACCGCCGAGGTGCCGCACTGGGCCGTCGTCTCGATCACGATCGCGGCCGCCGTCGGCTTCGCGCTCTTCACGGTTGCGTGGCTCGGCGCCAAGCGCCACGCCAGGCCGGTGGTGACCGAGGGCCTGGGCTCGATCCGGGATCTCGTGAGCATGGGCCGACAGGGTCTCTCGGTGCTGAAGGCGCCCGTCCCACTCGCCGCGGCGATCCTGCTCCAGTGCCTCGGGTGGTTGATGCAGCTCCTCGCGGTCTACGTCGCGATGCAGGCATTCGGCATCGACGCGCCGCTGCCCGCGGCGGGACTCGTGCTCGTCCTCATGAACATCGCGACCATCGTTCCGCTGTGGCCGGGGAACATCGGCCTGGTGCAGGCCGCCGTCGCGATCCCGCTCCGGAACTACGGCGTCGCGTATCCGATCGGGTTCGCCTACGGGATCGTGCTGCAGGCGATCGAGATCGCATGCGGCGTCTCGCTCGGGCTGATCGCGCTCGCGCGCGAAGGGATCTCGATCGCCGTGCTGCGACGGATGGAGGACGACGAGCAGTCGTCCGAGGATCCTGTCGCCGAGGTACACGAGATGGTGGAGGAGCTCGAGGGCGAGAACGACAGCGAGCACGAGGCGGCCCGTGAGGGCGCTGCTGTGTCCCGCTAGCCTCAAGGGCGTTCTCTCCGCTCGAGCCGCTGCCGCCGCGCTGGCAACCGGAGTGCGCGCCGCGGGCGCGGAGGCGGTCGAGCTTCCGGTCGCAGACGGTGGGGAGGGAACCGGTGACGCCCTCTACGCCGCGCTCGGCGGAGAGTGGCGCGAGGCACTCGTCTCCGACCCGCTCGGGCGTCCCGTGTCGGCACGCTGGCTGCTCCTCCCGGACGGCCGCGGCGTGGTCGAGGCGGCGACGGCGATCGGGCTGCCGCTCCTCGCCGCCGACGAGCGCGATCCTCTGCGAGCGTCGAGCCGCGGCCTCGGCGAGCTCGTACTCGCGGCCGTTCGGGCCGGCGCCGGCTCGCTCGTGGTGGGTCTCGGCGGCAGTGCCACCGTCGACGGCGGCTCCGGGCTCCGCGAGGTGCTGCGCGAGCTCCCCGTGCCGACGACAGTCCTCTGCGACGTACGCACGAAGCTGGCCGACGCGGCCAGGCTCTACGGTCCGCAGAAGGGCGCCTCGGTGGCCGACGTCTCGATCCTCGAGGAGCGGCTCGCGGCCATGCCGGAGCTCGCGCCGTACGCCGAGCTCGAGGGTGCGGGCGCCGCGGGAGGTCTCGGCTCAGCTTTCGCCGCGCTCGGCGCCACGCTGGTCGCAGGTGCGCCGATGGTGCTGGATCTCGTCCGCTTCGACGAGCGGCTCGCCGAGAGCGACCTCGTCGTCAGCGGCGAGGGCCAGGTCGACGGGACCACGGCCGAGGGCAAGGCGCCCGTGATCGTCGCGTCTCGGTGTGCCGCGGCGGGTGTGCGCTGCATCGTCTTCGGCGGCCGCGTCCTCCGCCCGCTTGCCGAAGCGGAGACCGTCAGCCTCTCGGGCGACCCCGCGCGGGCACGCCACGACCTCGAAGAGCTCGGCCGGCGGCTGGTCGCCTAGCGGGCTTCGGCGACGGCGAGGCGGTCGGCCATCGCCTCCAGCATCTTCCACGCGACCTGCGGCCGGGCCTCGACGAACGGCCGGAACACGAACACCGGCAGGCCGTAGGCCTTCACGTCGCTGGCGGCGGTCACGCTCGCGGTACGCGGGCGGCGGTCGATGAGCGCGATCTCGCCGAACGACGAGCCCGGTCCCAGCGTCGCCAGAGGCTCGCCGTGCTGCTCGACGGACAGCTCACCCTCCTCGACGACGAAGAACATGAGGCCGCCTTCCCCTTCGAGGGCGATCTTGTCCCCGGCGGAGAAGCGGCGTTCGCTGAACTCGTCGGCGAGGCTCTCGAGGTCTCGCTCGTCGAGGTCGGAGAAGAGGCGGACGTTACGAAGGAGCGCTGGAGTCGGCTTGGACATGGGGCGATTCATACACCACCGGGGTGCCCCGTGTCACGTTCGAGCGTCGCGCGGCGCGAGCTCCTCGACCTGGAACTCAGCTCCCTGCAGGCGCTCGACGCACGTCTTGTAGACTTCCTCGCCGCGTCGGAAGAGGGCGATTGCCTCGTCGACAGGGACGTCGCCACGCTCGAGCCGCGTCACGATCTCCTCGAGCTCGCGTTGCAGCTCCTCGAACGAGCGCTCGCCGCTCACAAGCGCACCTCCTCCACGCGCACGCCGAGCGAGCCCGTCGCGAGCTGCACGTCCAGCGGATCGCCTGCCTTCACCGTGACTGCGTCCCGTACGGCTCCTCCTCCCGAGCGGACGATCGCGTACCCACGTGCGAGGGTGGCGAGCGGCGAGAGGGCCTGCAAGCGCGCTCCCGTATGGTCGATCGCAGACCGGCGGCGCTCGAGGAGCAGACGCGGGGCCGCGCGCAGGCGCTCCCCCTGGCGCTCGATCCGGCTGCGTGAGCGCTCGAGCTGTGCACGCAGACCGACCCCCAGCCGTCGGCGCGTCGCCGCGAGCGCTGCCTCGAGCTCGACCGCGTCCGGCACGACGAGAGCCGCCGCCGCGGTCGGTGTCGCCGCGCGCGCGTCGGCCGCGAGATCGCACAGCGGCGTGTCCTGCTCGTGTCCGACCGCCGACACGACCGGGACGGGCGCGGCGGCGACGGCACGCACCACCGCCTCGTCGCTGAACGGGAGCAGGTCCTCGACGCTCCCTCCGCCGCGCGAGAGGACGACGACGTCCACCTCGGGGTGCCGGCCGAGCACGGCCAGCGCACCGACGATCGCTTCCGCCGCACCCTTGCCCTGCACGCGTGTCTCGCAGACGACGATCTTCGCGGCCGGGAAACGGGCGGCGATGGTGGCGACGAGATCTCCGCGAGCGGCGGCATCGGCCCCGGTGAGGATCCCGACGGCGCGCGGGACGCGCGGGAGACGACGCTTGCGCTCCGTCCCGAACAGGCCCTCGGCAGCGAGCTTGCGCTTGAGCAGCTCGAGCGCGAGCAGGTGGCCCCCGATGCCGATGCGCTCGATCGTCGTTGCGCGAAACCCGAGCTTCGCATTCTGCTCGTACACCTCGGCTCGGCCCGCGACGTGCGCCGTCTCGCCCTCGACCAGCTCGAGCTCGAGCCGGTCGTAGACGGGGCGCGCGATCGAGACGGCGAGCGTCGCGGCGGTCTTCGGATCCTTCAGCGTGAGGAAGACGTTCGCCCAGGCCGGGTTGCGTCGGAGCTCCGTGACCTCACCTTCGACCCAGAGGGTCGGAAGCCGTGCGAGATGCAGGCCGATGCCGCGGTTGAACGCCGAGACCGTGAATACCTTGCGGTCGCCGTACAGCAGGTGCTCGACCTTGGGCACCCCGCCAGGCTATCCGGCTCCCGTCAGAGTGCGAGGTCGAGCTCGGAAGCATCGGCTCGTGCGAGCGCCTCGAGCTCGGCCGCGCGCGGAGCGTCCTCGACCCCGCCCCGGGCACGGAGCATCTCCGCGTACCACCAGCGCGTACGGGCGGCCGTTGCGCGAGCTCCTATCCGCTCGCAGGCGGCGAGCGCGGGGTCGAAGTGCTCCTCCGCCTCGCTCCACAGGCGGGCCGCCGCCGCGACTCTCGCCGGGTCAGAGTCGGCCGGTCCCAAGGACGGCGTCGCCGCTGAACTTGCTCTCGGCCACGAGCACAGCCCAGGCCGAGGGATTCAGCCGGCGCTCTCTCCGACCTGCGGAGTGTGGAAGACGGCCTCGACGTTGTTGCCGTCGGGATCGATGACGAACGCGGCGTAGTAGCGCCCGCTGTACTCGGGACGCAGGCCGGGCGGACCGTTGTCCGCTGCGCCGTTGCGCAGGGCAGCCTCGTACCAGCGCGTGACCTCCTCCTCGCCCGGGGCCGCGAACGCGATGTGCGCTCCGGTCGTCGCGCGGTCGCGACCCGGCTCGGTGCCGACCGTGTGGAGGCTGAAGTCGTCGTTCTCGGGACGCCCGAACAGGACGTACGCGTCGCCCTCGAACGCGCCCTCTCCGACCACCGCGAAGCCGAGCTCGCCCAGGGCAGCTTCGTACATGCGGCGGCTCGCGGCGAGGTCGCCGACGCGGATCCCGACGTGGTCGATGACGCCAGTCACAGGGAACTCATGCGGGACCAGGTCGCTCGCGGAAGCGATCCAGCCCCGCACCCTCGACGATGAGCGCCGTCAGGCCGGCGGCCGAGGTCATCTCGTGCTCCTCGCCCTCGTGCCAGAAGACCGCGTCCCCGGCCGCGATCGGCTCGGCGACTGCGTCGGCGCCGCTCACCTCACCCGAGCCTTCCAGCACCGCGAGCACCTGCGGGACGGTCGCCGGATGGCGAAGAAGCCGGCCGCCGGGTGCGATTCGGAAGATCGCCGCCTGCACGACCGACCCCTCGGAGATCGAGGGTGTGAGAGGCGCGACCGTCGCACGCTCCAGGAGATCGCTACGCGGTGCGAAGGCGACGTCCGGGGCGAAGCTGAACCGTTCCACGGTTGCTGTTACTCCTCGGGGGTGTGGCAGACCGCCTCGAGCTTGAACCCGTGGGGGTCGAGCCAGTAGGTCGCGAAACAGTCCGGCCCGTATTGGGGGAACTCCTGGGGGTCGTCGAGGATGACCGCCCCGCGTGCTCGAGCCCACTCGTGCGCCTCCCGGACGACGGCTCTGCTCTCGACCAGGAACGCGAGGTGATGCAGGCCTGTGTGCCCGCGCGAGTACGCGTCGGGGTCCTCCGCCCGGTAGAGGAACAGCTGCGAGCCTCGAGCGCCGTCCGGCCCATAGTTGAGCGGTCCTTCCGCGCCAGTGTCGAACCACTCACGTAATCCGAGGACGGACATGAGCCCGTCGTAGTACTCCTTGGCCACGGCGAGATCCGGAACGCCGATCCCGACATGGTCGATGAATCCGGTTCGGGCCAACCAGCGTCACCTCCGGGGGCGCGACCCGGGCGATCGTACGCAAGACCGGCTCGTGAGCGAGAGGCCCCAAGGCTCGTCCTCCGAGAAGTTCAAGCGGCGCATGCGGCGGCTACGTCCTGGGTGCGTCGTGTTCGAGCTGGCGGTCGTACTCGTCCTGGTCGTAGGTGCCGCGAGACTCGAGGACGAGGCCGTCCTCTCCGAGGGCCCACTCCTCGAAGCCGGTGATCCGCACAGCTCGTCCGGTACCGCCGGGTCCCGTGTTCGTGCCGGTGAACGTCCAGTGGTACTCGACCGTCTCGTCGTTCAGGACGACGTCGTCCATGAACACCTGGATGTCGGGGAACGCATCGATGAACGAACGCGCGACGTCGGTGACCTCGGCGGGGGCGCCGCCATTGATCGCGATCGTCCCGCCCGGTGCGAAGTGGGCGGCTACTCGCGTGGGATCGTGGCTGCACCAGGCGTCGGTGTAGCTGTGCGCAAACCCTCGAACTCGAGCCTCGTCCTGTGCCATGGTGCCTCCCGTCGGCCTGCAAGGACCGCCGCGACCCTAGTGGTCAGAGACGTGCAAGGCAACGTTGTCCTGGAGGCGGGCGATGCTTCGGAGAACGCGGGAGCGTGCACCGGCGAGCGCGTAGGTTGTGACGATGCGAGGTGAGGCCGATCCGGTCGCGACCGCGAGGGCGATCGTCGACGGCAACCTCTACATGGTGCTCGGGACCGCCGACGAACGTGGTCGCCCATGGGTCTCCCCCGTCTACTACGCACACGTCCACTATCGCGAGTTCCTCTGGGTGTCGAGACCCGAGACTCTCCATTCCCGCAATCTCGTCGCCCGGCCTCAGGTCAGCCTCGTGATCTTCGATTCGTCGGTGCCGATCAGCACCGGCCAGGGCGTCTACATGGCGGCCACCTCCGAAGAGGTCACCGGCGACGCCCGGCTCGCCATGGTCGACGTCTTCTCCCGACGCTCTCTCGGCCACGGCGGCGGCCCGTTGACGCTCGAGGACATCGAGCCGCCGGCCGAGCTTCGGCTCTATCGCGCGGTCGCAGCGGCGCATTTCATCCTCGGGTCGATCGACCGGCTCGTGGCCGTGGATCTGCTGACGGTGACGCATCTCGAAGACAGAACGAGGGACGCCTTCCCGGCTCGCCCCGCCTAGCGAACAGGCGTGCTCGTGCCTCTCCTTCGTCGTTTGCCCCAACGGGCCACGGGTACCCCACGGTGTAACTCCGCGCCGATAGCTCGCTCCCGGACAGCGGCGGACGCGCTCGGCCTCTGCGTCGCAGAGACACCGGAAAGGAGCCGCAATGCCAGAACTGCTGATCGACTTCATCACGTCGCTCGAGGGGTACGGAGCTGCCGAGGGCTGGCCCGGCTGGTGGGGCCTGGAAGGGCCTGAGTACCTGGCGTGGCTGGGAGACCAGGCGGAGGCGGACTACACCGTTCTGATGGGTGCCAACACCTATCGGCTCATGTCCGAACTGGTCAGCGAGGGCGAGCCGGGCACCGACGCGCTCACTGGGCTGACGAAGATTGTCTTCTCGAGCACCTTGAGCGAGCCGCTCTCGTGGGAGAACGCGCAGCTGGTCAGGCAGGATCCCGCCGAAGCGGTGCGCAAGATGAAGGACGAAGGCACTTCGTCCATGCGCACCATCGGCAGCCTCACGCTCTGTCGCTCGCTCCTGAAAGCCGGCCTCGTCGATCGCTTCCGCGTCGTCGTGTTCCCGGTCATCACCGGACGCACCGGCAAGGATCGGATCTACGACGGATACCCGGACGTCTCCCTCGACATGGTCGAGAGCCGCACGTTCGACGGACGGCTGCAGCTTCTCGAGTACGTCCCCACGGTTCTGGATGCGCCGCCCGCGAGTGGACCGACGACCTCGTGAACGGCCGCCGATCCGGTGGCCCAGTCGCGTCGTCACAATCGACCGATCAGCGTCGCAAGGAGGTGGGAGTCATGGTCAAGCGACTCACGCAATGGCATCCACGCGAGGGCCTCAGTCGCGATGACGCTCTTCGCTACTGGACGGAGCAGCACGCCAAGCTCCTCGTGGATGTGCCGGGACTCCGGGGATACGTCCAAAACGTCTGCACTCTCGCGCCGGACGGCGGCGACCCACCGTATTCGGGTCTGGGCGAGGTCTGGTTCGACAGTGTGCAGGCCGCGGAGGAAGCGTCAGAAAGTGCCGAGTGGGCTGCGGTGATCGAGGACGCTCGGACATTCATGGACTTTTCGCGCCTTGTCGTGGCGTGGGCCGAGGAAGTCCCCGTCGTACCTCCCGCCTGAGTCGAGCACCGGCACCGATCGCGTCGACACCCGCGGGTCCGCGGCAGACCGCGACGCGACGCAACCCGTTACATGCGCACCCGACCGAGGCGTCGATCTCGGCCTGAGCGCGTGTCGGGCGTCAGCCGATTTGCTCGGCCAGCCCGACGAGAATGCCCTCGGGGCCTCGGACGTAGCAGAGCCGATACTCGTCTTTGTACTGGACCACTTCGTCGACGAGCTGCGCGCCGTGTCTGTGGAGCCGCGCGAGCGTGTCGTCGAGATCGTCGACGGCGAACATGACACGCAGGTAGCCCAGAGCATTCACCGGGGCGCTCCGGTGATCGGCGACCACAGGCGGCGCGAGAAATCGTGAGAGCTCGATCCGTCCGTGGCCATCCGGCGTACGCATCATGGCGATCTCGACGCGCTGGTCGCGCAGTCCGGTGACGCGTCCTGACCAGTCTCCCTCGATCATCGCTCGCCCTTCGAGCTCGAGGCCCAGCTCGCCGAAGAAGGAGATAGCGGCATCAAGCGACTCCACCACGATGCCGACGTTGTCCATCCGGTGGAGCGCCACGCCGCCATTCTTGCGGTTCGCAAGGAGCACCGGTTGTTCGCGAGGCGTGGGATCGGCGCATCTGCCCCGCGGCCGAGGAGTTCTCGGCCGTTCGTCAGTCTCCATTGCGCGCGTGTCCGTAGCCAGCTGAGACGCGGCCCGAGCAGGCCGCCGAGAAAGGAGTCGTGAGATGACCCGGTACCTGATCTCGTTCGATGACGGCGCGATGGCGTTCCCCGAGGAGGATCTCCCCGACGTGGCCGATGCAGCTCGCGCGGTGGCGCAAGAGGCAATGGACGCCGGCGTGTGGGTGTTCGGCGGTGGGCTGCACTCCCACGAAGAGGTGAGTGTCGTGGCCACGGACGGAACGGTCACCGACGGCCCACACCCTGACGGCAAGGCGTACATCGGCGGATTCTCCGTCGTCGACGTCGCGTCACGCGAGGAGGCGCTCGAGTGGGCTGGCAGGATCGCCGTCGCCTGCCGCTGTGCGCAGGAGGTCCGCGAGTTCGTTCCCGGCTCGACGCCCTGATTCGAGGCCAGCGCTCGACGTACAAGCCGCTCCGAGAGCCATGCGGGCGCGCTCAGCGCGTCCTGTTCGTCGAGCGACGGGCGCAAACTGCCTTGCCGTCAGCCCCGATGGAGCCGGACGACGGCGTCGAGGCCGCGGCGGCTTCCGGCTCTGAGCTGGACGTCACCCCCGTCCGCGGCTGTAAGCCGGCGGACGATCGCAAGGCCCAGGCCGAACCCGCCCTGTCCCTCGTGCGCCTGCCAGAACCGGTCGAAGGCCCGGTCCCGCTCGGTATCGCTCAACCCGCGCCCCTCGTCGGTGACGTGCAGTTCGGCCCAGCCGTTCACGGAACGGGTCGACACGGTGATCGTCGAGCCGACCGGCGACGCGTCGATCGCGTTGGCGAGGAGGTTGTCGAGTACCTGGTCGAGGCGCCCCGGCGTCGCGAGGGCTGCGAGGTCGCTCTCGAGATCCATGCGCACGCCGACATCACTTTCGGCCGCGAGCGCCGACCAGGCCTCGACGCGCTCCTCGACGAGCGGGCGGAGCGAGATGGATGCCGGGGCGCTGTGAGCGCGATCGGCTCGCGCGAGCGTCAGCAACCCATCCACGAGTGCGGATAGTCGCTCGACCTCACGAAGCGCTCCCCGCAGGTTCTCCATCCCCGGATCCGTGACGTCGGGCTCGAGGTTCTCCAGTCGGAGCCGGAGCGCGGCCAGGGGTGTTCGGAGCTGATGGGACGCATCGGCCACGAAGGCGTCCTGCGAGCGGAGCAGGACGTCCAGTTCCGACGCCATCGAGTTGAACGTCTCCGCGAGGCGCCGCACCTCGGGCGGGCCCTCGGTGGCGGCGCGCGCGGTGAGATCTCCGCCGCCCACGGCGGCGGCGGCCCGCTCGAGGCGATCGAGCGGACGCGTGACCCAACGCGCGAGGACGGCCGCGACCGTGGCCGCGACGGCGAGAACCACGCCGGCGATGACCGCCAGGACCGTCCAGTAGCGGTGGATGCGAGCATCCACCGCCGAGGTCGGGTAGCTGATCCGGACGGCGCCGTGCACGACCCCGCTCGACGCGACGGGAACCGCGACGTACAGCAGGTCGGTGCCGAGCGTCCTGGACGAGCGCGTGCCTGTCGCGATCTCACCGCTGAGAGCGCTCACGATCTCCGGGCGGGACGAGAAGTCCGTGGTTCCGTTCGGCGTCGAGTCGACCAATCGCCGCCCGCGGTCGTCCGTCACGAGGACGCGCGCGCCGGTGTCGCCACCGTAGTCCCGCGCGATCCGCTGAACCCGAGCAGGCACGGGAGCCCCTCGCTCGAGCGAGTCCTCGACGAGGCTCGACAGCGCGACCGCGTCCCGTTCGACCTTGTCCGTAAGCGCTTGTCGCTCCGCTCGCGCATACGAGATCGCGAGCGGAACCTCGAGCAGGACGAGGACGAGCACCGCGACGCCCAGGTAGCCGGCGAGAAGGCGGCGCTTCACGGCTGCGGAGCGAGCCGCAGCCCGACACCGCGCACGGTCTCGATCCAATGCGGATCGCCGAGCTTCTTCCGCACCGCGGCGACGTGAACGTCGATCGTCTTCGTCGACCCGTACCAGTCGGTCTTCCACACCTCGCGGAACACGTGCTCGCGGCTCACGACGGTGCCGGGCTCCGCTGCGAGCAGCGCGAGAAGGTCGAACTCCTTCGGTGTGAGGGCGAGGTCCTGACCCTCGAGCGTCGCGCGGCGCGACGGGACGTCGATCACGAGCCGCCCGGCCACGAGCCGGCCGCCCGAGGTCTCCGGACGAGTGCGCCTCAGCACGGCCCGGATCCGCGCGAGGAGCTCGCGGAAGCCGAACGGCTTCACCACGTAGTCGTCCGCGCCGAGCTCGAGGCCCACCACTCGGTCGACCTCCTCGCCCTTTGCCGTGACGATGATGATCGGAACGTCTGACCGGGAACGCAGCGTTCTGCACACCTCCGTTCCGTCGATGTCCGGAAGCCTGAGATCGAGCAGAACGAGATCGGGTCGCTCCGCCGCCAGTGCGCCGGCGCCGGTCGCAACCCTCTCGACACGGAATCCCTCGCGACGAAGGCCCGCGGCAAGCGGCTCCGCGATCGCATCCTCGTCCTCGACGAGCAGGATGTCCATGTGCGGATCGTCGCACCGCTGCTGCCCAACAGCGTCGGTGGAAATCCGAATCCTTACCTCGGCTTGGACTTGGTTTACCGTGCGCGCGCCCGCGGTTAACCGGCGCGCACCTACGTTCGGGACATCAACTGGAAAGGACGGCTCCGATGTCCCGCAAGCACCTCTTTCCCATCGTCGTCATGCTCGCTGCCGCATTCGTCGCAGGACTGCTGGCGGTCTCCCGCACGGTCGCGCTGGGACGACCTGCACATGCGGCGACGACTTCCGACCCCGCGATCGCGTTCAGGCTCCGCAAGCTCGACCGCTTCGAGCAGTCGCTGCGAGAGCAGCTCGCGGCCGTTCCGAAGAAGCAGGCCACGACCGTGTACCGGCACGCCCCGTCCGTGACGCTGGCGTCGAGCCTCGGCGACGAGGACCACGAGGAGCGAGAGGACCGTGACGACTGATCACGCACCCAGGCTGTATGCGCTCGCCGGGTCGATCCTCGGGCTCTTCCTCGCCTGGGCCGGCATCGCGGCCCATCCGTGGGCGCAGACGGCGTCCTCCGCGACGCCCACGTCCGCGGCCCTCGAGGCGTACACGCGACGGCTGAACGCGGACGCGGCGCTGGTCGCGGCTCTCTCCGGACGTCGCCTGGCGACCCCCTCGGTGCGTGTCGTCACGCTCCCGCCCCTGACGACGACGCGGACCTCGTGATCCGTCACGCCTTCACCGCGATGGGAACCGAGGTCGAGCTCCTGTTCGACGCGGAGGATTCGTCCCTCCTGAGGGAGGTCGAGGCGGAGTTCCGGCGCCTCGAGACCGTCCTGTCCCGCTTTCGCCCGGACTCCGAGCTGTCGCGTCTGAACGAAGCCGGTGCGGGCGAGGTCGGCCCCGATCTGCTCGAGGCGATCGAGCTCGCCGTCGCCGCACGTGCGCGGAGCGGCGGACGCTTCGACCCGACCGTGCACGACGCCGTCCTCGCGGCAGGGTACGACCGCTCGTTCGAGCTCCTCGAAGGCGCCGGCCCCGAGGCCGCGAGGCCACAGGCGCGCGTCGGGGGCATGATCGAGATCGATCGACCGGCCGGTCACGTCGCGCTCGAGCCCGGCTTCCGGCTCGACCTCGGAGGCATCGCGAAGGGCTGGGCCGCGGACCGCGCGCTGGCCGTCCTCGCGAACGTCGGCCCGGCGCTCGTGAACGCCGGGGGAGACGTTGCGGCCCGAGGCCGCATGTGGACGATTGCCGTCGAGGCCGGGGGCGGGGAGGTCACGCTCGGCCTGGAGGAGGGCGGGGTGGCGACGAGCGGCCGCGATCGTCGCGCGTGGATGCGCGACGGCAAGGCGCGACATCACCTGATCGATCCCGTCACCGGCTTGCCGGCTGAGAGCGACATCGTGACCGTGACCGTCGCGGCCGGTTCCGCGTGCGAGGCAGAAGTGCTCGCGAAAGCGCTCTTCCTCGCGGGCGACTCGAGGCGGGCGGTCGACGAGGCCGACCTTGCGGAGATCCCGACCGTGCTCACGACCTCCACGGGAGAAGTGCTCCTCGCGGGAGGACTGCAGTGAGGTCCGATCCGACCTTCTGGATTCTCGCGCGCGCAAGTGGACTCGTCGCCTACGTACTCCTGACGTCGTCCGTCCTGGCCGGGCTCGTGCTGAAGGCACGCCCGTTCGGTGCCGCGCTCAAGGCTGCCGCCGTCGCCGATCTGCACCGCTTCCTCGCCCTGCTCGGTCTCACCTTCGTCGCGCTTCACGCATGCGCGCTGGTCCTCGACAGCACGGTCCGCGTCTCCGTCACAGCTCTCTTCGTGCCCGGCCTGGTGTCGTACCGGCCGCTGTGGTCGTCACTCGGAGTACTGGCCGCCGAGCTCATGCTCGTCGTGTACGCCTCGTCCGTGCTCAGGCGTCGCATCGGCGTCCGCGCCTGGAGGCGTCTGCACTGGCTCACCTATGGGGTATTCGGGCTCGCCACTGTCCACGGCCTCGCAGCCGGAACCGACAGCGGGAGGGCGTGGGCGCTTGCGCTCTACGGCGGCGCCGTCGGCGCGGTTACCGCGGCGGCCTGCTGGCGAGTCCTCGTCCCTGCAACCAAAGGAGGTAGCACCCGTGTACCGGATAGAGATCGACCGCTCGCTGTGTAGCGCCTATGGAACATGCATCGATGTCGCACCCGACCTGTTCGAGCTGTCCGACGACCTGGTGGCGATCGCCCGCGTCGGTGACACGGACACCCAGGCCGCCGTGGAAGCGGCCCGTGCCTGCCCGATGGGCGCGATCAGGCTCGTCGACATCCCGGCCGACACGACGAGGCGAGCCGCATGACTCGTTCCTGGCGATTCTGCGTGCCGTCCTCGGAATGGGGTCCGGTGGTGACCACTCGGCGTTAGAGTTGCCGTGAGGGGACAACGAAGGTAGGGGGCTACCAGTGACAGGGACGCGCCGAACGACGAGCGCCGAAGCCAAGAGGGTGGGCGACGAGATCGGGGCCGACTGGAGTCGCTTCGATCTGGAGCAGTTCCGGCACGGGATGGACGTCGAGTACGAGCACGGCTCACACGACCCGCAGACGGACGTGACAGGCGACGACCCCGTCCTGACCGGGAAGATCGCGCTCGCACACATGAAGGAGTTCCCCGACTACTACGTGCGCCTGGAGCGCATGGAAGAAGAGGCCGCCAGGGACTGGGCTACGAGAGCTTCCTGAGTGCATCTCGTACGATCGCGGACGAGGATGCCGGGTGGCTCTGTCTGATCCGATCGCCGAGATCATCGGCGACTACCAGGCCTTCGCGGCCATGCAGCGGGACCGTCTTCTGGCCCGCGGCATCGACATCGCGCCCTACCCGCTCAGCCACCTCGCCGTCCGTGTCGCCGATTGGGACCTGTACGTCCACCAGCGGACGCTTCTCGAGCGCCATGCGAGGGCGAACCGCGAGAACGTCTGGAACGGGCGTCCGATCTCCTTGATCGTCCTCTCTGAGCCACTCGAGGTCCTCGATGGGACTTCGGTCTCGCGCATCGAGCTCATCCCGCCCGTTCACCAGCGTGTCTACCGGATGGGCCTCGAGCACCTCGGCGTCGTCGTCGGCGAGGAGTTCGACGAGTTCTCGCGCGTGCATCGGGCCGCGCTGACCGGGCAGCAGTTCCAGAGCCTCGCCGTCGACCCGGTCTACGTGCTGTTCGAGGACTTCACCCACGTGAAGTTCTACCGGCGCTCCTTCTTCGACGTCGTCGAGGACGAGGAAGGGCGCTTCGAGGGCTTCGTCCACGTCGACGACTGGGTGCCGCAGCGCCTCGTCACCGCCACCGGCCCGAACCCGCTGCCGCGGTGACCTAAGGCTGCTGCCTGGCAAGCCCCGCCCGCTGCAGGGCGCCATGACTACTCAGTCGCGGAAAGCGCCTCACGGTCCTCCACGGTCTGCTCCTCCCATTCTGATCTGAGCAGCGCGTATTCGACGTCGCCTTCCTCTTCGCCCTCGATGTAGTAGGGCCAAGGCTGATGAAACGTCCTCACGAGGCGGAGGCCCGCCTTCTCCATCACCCGACGCGACGCGACGTTCACGACCATCGTGAATGCGACCACGCGCTGAACGCCGAGTTCAGCGAACCCCTTGTGGATCAGAGCGCGCGAGCCTTCGGTGGCATAACCGTTTCCCCACGCCGACTTGAGCAGCCGGTAGCCGAGCTCGACCTCGGTGGGGTCGGCGGCCGTCGCGGGTCGGAAATGGAACCATCCCACGAAGCGACCGCTCCGCTTCTCGACGGCGGCCCAGAAGCCGTAGCCGGCGAAACGCTCGTAGTAGTCGAGGAACGTCGGCAGGACGTCGCTCTCGATCTCGCGGCGCGGCGTCGGGCGGCCACCGTTTATGAAGTGCATCACGTCGGGATCGCTGTCGAGCTCGACGAGATTGTCGACGTCGTCCTCGGTGAACTGTCGCAGCAGCAAGCGCTCGGTCTCGAGAAAGATCTTCATCGCATGAATCCTGAGCGCACCGGCCCAGTGCCCTTGAGCTGACGGCCCGCGGCGCCGATCAGGCGACCGCGTAGAGCCTCCAAACGCCTGGCACGCCCTTGAGATCGTGCTCACCTCGATCGATGAACGAGAACCCGGAACCGGCTACGAGGTCCTTCACGGTGCTCGAGACCAGGACCTCCCCGGGTGCGGCGAGAGACGAGATGCGCGCTCCCGTTGCGACCGCGATTCCGGCGATCTTGTCTCCGACGAGCTCGCACTCGCCGGTGTGGATGCCGAACCGCACCTCGAGTTGATGCTCCTCGGCCCCATCCGCTATGGCGCGGGCACACGCCATCGCGCGTGCCGGCCCGTCGAAGCGACAGAAGAAGCCGTCTCCAGCGGTGTCTACCTCTTCGCCGCGAAAGCGCGCCAACTCGCGACGGACCGCGGCGTGGTGGCGCGTCAGGAGCTCGCGCCAGGCTCGATCTCCGAGCGCAGCGGCGCGTTCGGTCGAGCCGACGAGATCCGTGAAGAGAACGGTCGCGAGCACGGAATCGGGCACTTCACGCGGTGCGGCACGCTG
>DASTYQ010000092.1:0-26148 GCA_035764775.1 Gaiellaceae bacterium | reverse complement strand
CGGACAACTCTTCTCGAAGCTCTCCCGCGCGATCATCGTCGCCGCGAAGGAGGGCGGACCTGACCCAGCCGGCAACCTCGCGCTGCAGAACGCCATCGAGAAAGCCCGGTCGTACTCGATGCCGAAGGACAACATCGAGCGTGCGATCGCGCGGGGGTCGGGCGCCGATGCAGAGGCGGCCAGCTTCGAGACGGTGGTCTACGAGGGCTACGGGCCCGAGGGCGTCGCCGTTCTCGTCGAGGCGCTGACGGACAACCGGAACCGAACCGCGTCCGAGGTGCGACACGCGTTCACGAAGCACGGAGGCAATCTCGGAACGACGGGCGCCGTCGCGTGGCAGTTCGAGCGACGCGGGGTCGTTCTCGTCTCGGCTGCCGGCGCGGACGAGGAGAGCGTGCTCATGGCAGCCGCGGACGGCGGTGCCGACGACGTCGAGCTCGACGGCACGAGCTTCGTGGTCACGAGCGCTCCGGAATCGCTCTCCGCAGTACGCCAGGCGCTCGAGACCGGCGGCTTCGCGGTCGAGTCGGTCGAGCTGGCGATGGTTCCGAAGACGACGGTCGCAGTGTCGGACGAGTCCGTAGCGCGTCGCATCGTCAAGCTCGTGGAAGGCCTGGAGGACACCGAGGACGTCCAGGACGTCTACGCGAACTTCGACATCCCCGAAGACGTGCTCGAGGCGGTAGCCTCCTAGGACCCGTGGCGGTCGCGGCGGCGGACACAGCAGGCAGGAGAGCGGATCGGATCGAGTCGCTGCTCTCGGCGCGGCTCTTCTTGGAGCCGCAGCTCGCCGGCGACCGGATCACGTTCGTCTCGAATCTCTCGGGCCACCTGAGCCTCTATGCGATGGACGCGTCGGCTGGCGTACCGGAGCCGCTCCTGCCGCCGCAGATCGCGCTCCAGAACCCGGAGCTCGTCGGAGGCGACCTCTTCCACGTCGCATACGGACTCGGACGGATCGTCGTGATGATCGACGCGGACGGAGACGAGAACTACGTTCCGCACACGATCCCCCTCGGCGGTGGCTTCCCCGAGCCGCTGACGCCCGAGACGTTCACCGGAGGTCGCTCTCACCTCCTGCACGTGGACGACGCGACGGGCATCGCGTACTTCGCCGTCGAGTCGCGCGAGGAGTCCTCGATCGCGGCGGTGCGTGTCGACCTCTCGACCGGATCCGCGGAGCGTTTGTGGCAGAGCGCCTACGGCGCCTTCGTCGCCGCGTGGACGCCAGACCATTCCCGCGTCGTGCTCAGCGACGGCTACACGATGGGCGACGTCGTCCTCTACGAGGTCAAGGGGGGCGAGCGCACCACGCTCCACGGAACGCCGATCGAGGAGCGCGACCCGGAGCAGGACTACCCACTCTCGGGCTTCGGCGGGGGACACGGGACCGCGAGCGGCCTCGGCGTGCTTCTGACCACGACGCTCTACGACGACACCGGCACGCTCGCGTACCTCGACCTCTCCCGGCCGGGCGAGCTCGATCCGGTCGCGATCGACGGGCTTCGCCACGAGGGGATCGGAGAGCTCGAGGGCATCGACCATCTCGAGGGCGACCGCTACGCGCTCGTCTACAACATCGACGGCTGCTCGTGGGTGTACGCGGGGGCGCTCGACGAGGAGTCCCGCACGTTCGTCGTCGAACGGGTGCTCGTCGGCGAGGACGAGCTCGCGGGCGGCGTGCTGCACGGGATCGACTTCGACGAGGAGAGCGGTCGGTACGTCGCGTCGTTCTGCACCGCGACGAGCCCGACGCAGCTGCACGTCCTCCCCGCCGAGGACGGCGGGTCCGTTTCGCTCACGCGGGAGCGCGCACTCGGTCTCGACTCCGAGCTCCTGGCCGCCGGGGAGGACGCGTCGTTCGAGTCGCACGACGGCTTGCGCGTCTCGGCTCGTCTGTACCTCCCGTCCCCCGAGCTCGGCTACGACGGTCCGCGACCGCTCGTGTACTACGTCCACGGCGGCCCGCAAAGCCAGGAGCGTCCCAACTTCGCGTGGTTCTCGATGCCGCTCATCCAGATCCTCACGCTCGAGGGCTTCGCCGTCTTCGTTCCCAACGTGCGCGGCTCCACAGGCTACGGCCTCGACTACTCGAAGCGGGTCGACCGCGACTGGGGAGGGCTCGACCGGCTCGACCACGTCCACGCGATGACGAAGGTGCTCCCGCACGACGAGCGCGTCGACACGTCGCGAACCGGCGTCGTCGGGCGTTCGTACGGCGGCTACATGACCCTCATGCTCGCCGCGCGGCATCCCGAGCTCTGGCGCGCTGCCGTCGACATGTTCGGCCCGTACGACCTCTTCACGTTCATGGACCGGCTGCCGGAAACGTGGAAGCCCTACTTCGCGCTAGCGGTCGGTGACCCGGAGCACGATCGCGACCATCTGATCGAGCGATCGCCGAAGACCCACATCGCCGACATCGCCTGCCCACTCCTCGTCATCCAGGGACAGAACGATCCGCGAGTCGTCGAACGCGAGTCGCGCGACGTCGTCGAGCAGCTCCGCGGGCTCGGGCGAGACGTCGACTACCTCGTCTTCGAGGACGAAGGCCACGACGTGCTCAAGCTCGCGAATCGCGTCCGCTGCTACGACACCATCGTCGGGTTCTTCGCGCAGCATCTATCCTAGATCGCTGTTAGGGTCCCGCGCGATGCGGTGGCTCGCACTCCTCGTACTGGCCCTTGCGCTCGTCGCGGCCGGCTGCGGCGGCGGCGACGACGAATCCGCCGGCTCGGACGAGACGGCGATCGAGGAGGCGACGACCACCGAGACCACGTCTGAGGACACGACGACCGAAGAGACGACGGACACGGACGTCGACGTCTCCGGAATCCTCGACGACGAGGACTGCCTGCAGCTCGCGGGGATCGGAGCGACCTTCGCACAGGCGGTGACGGGCGCGAGCGACCAGGAGGCCGCCGAAGAGATCGCGAAGCTCGCGGACGAAGTCCCCGACGAGATCAAGGCGGACGTGCAGGTGCTCGCCGACTGGTTTGCCGACTACGCCGCGAAGCTCGAGGACATCGGCCTCCAGGCCGGGCAGACGCCGTCCGCCGAGCAGCTCGCGCAGCTGCAGGCCGTCCTGGCGGACACGAACCAGGAAGAGCTCACGGCCGCGTCGGAGCGACTCCAGGCCTGGTCCGAGGAGAACTGCACGGGCTAGCGGCTCGCGCAAGGCCCGAGTGGTCAGTGGCTGCGACCGCAGCCGCGAAGCGGCTGCGCTTGAGGGATCTTCGCGCGACCGGAATCCGGTCATCCGGATTCCGGTCTTGCGCAGACGCAGGAACGTCCGGACCCCCGCGTAACTTCCACACGTGAAGGTCCTCGGCATCGACCCAGGGACGGCTGCGTGCGGGTACGGGATCGTCCAAGGAAGCGACGGCCGCCTCCGGGCGGTGGTGTCGGGTTGCTGGCGGACGTCCGCGCGGGAGCAGCTCGACGCGCGGCTGCTGACGATCTTCGAGGGGGTTCGGGGTCTCATTGCGGAGCACGCGCCCGACGCCGTCGCGCTCGAGGAGTCCTACGTGGGTGCCGACGCCCGCATCGCGCTCTCCGTCGGGCAGGCGCGAGGCGCCGTGCTCGTCGCGGCCGCCGAGGCCGGGGTCGCGTGCGCTGAGCACGCGCCGGCCCGCGTCAAGCAGACCGTGTGTGGCTACGGACGGGCGGACAAGGGACAGATGCAGCGCATGGTCAAGATGATCCTCGGCCTCGACGTGGAGCCGCGGACGTCGCACGAGGCCGACGCGTTCGCGGTCGCCATCTGCCACGCGCTGGGCTCGCCGCTCGTAGGGGCAGCGAGATGATCTCCCGACTCCGCGGAGCTCCGGCGGGCCGGAGCGTGGACGGGCTCGTGGTCGACGTCGGTGGCGTCGGCTACCTCGTGAGCGCCACGCCCACCGTGCTGCGCCGTGCAGACGGCGCTGTCGAGGTGACCGTCGAGACGTACCTCCACGTTCGTGAGGACGCGCTCCAGCTCTACGGCTTCGCAGATGCCGCCGAGCGCGCGCTGTTCGTGCAGCTGCTCGGCGTGAGCGGCATCGGGCCGAAGGTCGCGCTCGCGGTCGTCTCGAGCGCGTCGCCGGAGGAGCTCCAGCGTGCGATCGCGCTGAAGGACTCGGCGCGCTTCCAGGCGATCCCCGGCATCGGCAAGAAGACCGCGGAGCGAATCGTGCTCGAGCTCGAGGGCTCGCTGGCCGAGCCCACATCGGTTCCCGACGTCGGTGTGCCCCGCGAGCTCGTCGCTCGAGACGCGCTCGTCGAGCTCGGCTATTCGCTCGTCGAGGCGGAGCAGGCGCTCGCAGGCGTCGATCCCGACCTGTCCGTCGAGGAGCGCGTCCGCGAAGCGCTCCGGAGTGCTGCATGACGAGCCAGTTCCTCGCTCCGGTCCTCCGAGAGGGCGACGAGGAGGTCGAGCAGTCGCTGCGGCCGCGGCGACTCGACGACTTCGTCGGGCAGGAGCGGACGAAGGAGCAGCTCGAGATCGCGCTCGAGGCGGCGAAGGGGCGCGGCGAGGCGCTCGACCACGTGCTCCTCGTCGGCCCGCCGGGACTCGGGAAGACGACGCTCGCGACGATCATCCGCGAGGAGCTGGACGTCGGCATCCGCACGGTCGCCGGGCCTGCGCTCGAGCGCAAGGGAGACATGGCTGCGATCCTCACCGGACTCGACGAGAAAGACGTGCTCTTCATCGACGAGATCCATCGTGTCAACCGCGCGATCGAGGAGATCCTCTATCCGGCGCTCGAGGACTTCCGCCTCGACATCGTCGTCGGCCAGGGGGCCGGGGCTCGGACGCTGACGCTCGATCTGCCGCCCTTCACGCTCGTCGGTGCGACGACGCGCACGGGACTGCTCACCACCCCGCTTCGCGACCGCTTCGGGATGACGTTCCGGCTCGGCTACTACGAGCAGCGCGAGCTCGCGACGATCGTGCGCCGATCGGCAGGGATCCTCGGGGTCGAGATCGCCGACGAGGCCGCGGACGAGGTCGCGCGCCGGGCGCGGGGGACGCCCCGCGTCGCGAACCGCATCCTCCGCCGCATCCGCGACGTTGCCGAGGTGCGCCACGCAGGCGTCGTCACGGTCGAGGTTGCGCGCGAGGCACTCGAGCTGCTCGAGGTCGACGAGGCCGGCCTCGAACGCGTCGATCGCGACCTTCTCTCCGCCATCGTCGACAAGTTCGGCGGCGGCCCCGTGGGTCTCTCGACGCTCGCGGTGTCGCTCGGCGAGGAGCCCGATACGATCGAAGACGTGTACGAGCCGTTTCTCCTGCAGCTCGGATTCATCCAGCGGACGCCGCGCGGCCGTGTCATCACGGCCCTCGGGCGCGAGCACGTCGGCGCCGAGCGTCTGCCGGACGGCCTCTTCTGATGTCGACGCACGTCTGGACGCCGGGCGCGGCCGGACCGCTCGACGAGTTCGTGAGCCGCCTCACGCGGATGGTCACGGCGTTCGCCAACGAGAACGAGCTGGAACAGGCGGAGGTATGCGTGGAGCTCGCCGACGGGTCGCGGTACACCCTGGCGACCGCGAGCGCGGAGCCCGGGTTCGGGTTCTTCTCGTTCGCCCCTCATCGCGAGGAGGGTGACGAGCCGAAGGAGGTCATCGTTCCGATCGGCGCCGTCCGCTCCATAGAGATCTCGGCGCCCGACCCCGAGCGTCCGTTCGGATTCGTCTCGGCCGAGTAACGGAGGTCAGCCGTCGCGTTCTCGCGACGGCGATGGGAAGCGGGGCTCGATTCCGGACAGGAATCCACCGATCCTTCCCTTCGACCAGACGACGAAGAACGCCAGCGACGCGCCGAAGCAGACCGCGCCCAGCGCGAGCGACCAGCCGATCCCGAGGTCGAGACCCATGGCGGCGATCCCAGCCGCGGCCCCTGCGACGACCGAGTCGATGACGGCGACGACACCGGGTGCGGCCACGAATGCCTGGTAGTGAGGCGTAGGAGCGATTCCAGGCACCGCGCTCTCGAGAACGCCTACGTCATCGTCGTACTTGCTCGTGACGAAGTACGGCTCGAGCTCGGGTGCCAGATCGAGGTAGGCGTGGCGGATGCGGTTCATCCCTTGCACCCAGCGCGCGTTTTCGAGGTTCACCTGGGCGAGACGAACGATCGTCACGAATCCGAGGAAGTAGACGACGGGGAGCAGCACCAGCGAAAAGGCGACGAAGCCGGAGCCGAAGTCCGTCCCCTGAGCAACGAGCGCGAGAGCGACCACGGCGCCCGAGAGCGCGGCGACGAAGATCGAGGTTCGACTCATCGCCTCCGTGTAGACGAGGCTGCGTGCCGCGAGGAGGCTCCAGTGCTCCGTCGTCAGGATCTGGAGCGCGTCAGGCCCGAAGCTTCGTGGAGCGCCCTCGGCCGGCGGCACGCGAACCGTCGAGTCGGGCTCGAGCATGTCAGCCTCGGTACTGGAGCTCGCTCCAGGACGGGACGGGGGCGAGCTCGAGCAGCGTTCGGCCCCCCTGCGGCTCCGCGTAGCCGAAGTCGCCGGTGTCGTCGATCCACGACACGTCGAGGAGCCCTTCCTTCACGCGATGGTCGAGCCAGGCTCCGCGGAAGACCAGCTTCCGGAGCCAGTACACGAGGGACTCGCCGTTCTGCAGCGAGACGTGCTCCCAGTGCCTCACGATGTAGAGGCCCAGCCCGCTGCGCGCGTCCTCGATGCGGCCGTCGGCCACGAGCTCGACGAGGTCCGCGGCCTCCTGGTCGTCGACGTCGTTCGATGCGATCAGCTCGATGCGGACGGCCGCTGCGATGACGCGCTCCTCGAAGTCGCGTGCGGAGAACTCGAAGCGGTGCCCGAGGAACTCGACGACGAAGTCGTCTCCCGAGCGGTAGTTCGCAGCCAGCATCTCAGCTCAGGGTATCTAGGCTTCCCGACATGAACGACCGCCGACTCTGGGCGATCATGGCCGTCGTGGTGCTCGCCATCTGGCTCGTCGGTGCGGCCGTCACGAAGTACTCGCTCGAGCAGATGGCGTTCGTCACGCCGATCGCGGTCGTCGTGGTCGGTGCGACGGTGGGTCTGGTGCTCCTCTGGGTGAAGGTCGTCAGCGACTCGCTGCGGCGTCGCCGCTCGCAGCCCTGACGGTTCGCAAGATCGAAATCGGCGGCGGATTTCGCCCGCGCGAAGCTCCCTGAAGGCGGCGGCTTCGCGGCGACATTGCAGTGCTCTCTCATCCGTGGCGGGTGCGTCCGACCGCCTCCGTACCGTCATCGTGCGTGACGAGTCCCTGGACGATCGCCCCTGTGGACGCGCGCCGAGCCCGGGCGCTCGCGCTCGAGCTCGGCGTCAGCGAGATCACGGCGTCGGTTCTCGTGCGTCGCGGCTACTCCGAGCCGGAGGCGGCGCGGCGCTTCCTCGAGGCCGAGAACCCCCTCCACGATCCGGCCCTGCTCGGCGACATGAGCGTGGCCGTCGAGCGGATCCGTACCGCGGTCGCGGACGGCATCCGCATCTGCGTCCACGGCGACTACGACGTCGACGGGATCTGTGCAACGGCGCTCGGCGTCCTCTTCCTCCGCGAGCTCGGCGCCGACGTCGTGTGGCACCTTCCGAGCAGGTTCGAGGAGGGCTACGGGGTCTCCCGCGACACGCTCGCGCGGCTCGCGGACGACGGTGTGGGGCTCGTCCTCACGGTGGATTGCGGGATCACAGCGGTCGAGGAGGTCGCCGAGGCGAGGCAGCGCGGACTCGATGTCGTGGTGACGGACCATCACCGCCCTGGCGAGGCTCTTCCGGAATGCCCGATCGTCGCGCCGCGGCCCTCGGCGTACCCGTTCCCCGAGCTGTGCGGCACGGGGGTCGTCTACAAGCTCGGCACTGCCCTGCTCGGTCCCGACCATCCGGCTGTCGTGCGCAGCCTCGACCTCGTCGCGCTCGCGACCATCGCCGACGTCGTTCCGCTCGTTGACGAGAATCGCGCGCTCGCGTCCGCGGGCCTGCGGGTCCTCGCTGCGACGTCACGGCCTGGACTGCAGGCGCTCATGCGCGCCGCGCGGGTCGACCCGGCGGCCGTCGACGCCGGCGCCGTGGGATTCCGGCTCGCTCCCCGCATCAACGCGGCCGGGCGGCTCGGGCGGCCCGACATCGCGCTCGAGCTCGTCCTCACCGAGGACGCACATGAGGCGCGGCGCCACGCGGACGCGCTCGAGGAGCTCAACCGCGATCGACAGGCCATCGAGGACCGGATCCTGCGCGGGGCGATCGAGGTCGTGGAGTCCATGCCGGAGCCGAGGCGGCGGCGCCGCGGCTATGTCCTGTGGAACGAGGACTGGCACGAGGGCGTGATCGGCATCGTCGCGTCACGCCTCGTCGAGCGCGTCCACCGGCCGGTGGTCCTCGTGACACGCTCGCAGGACTCCTGGAAGGGCTCGGGCCGCTCGATCTCCAGCTTCGACCTGCACGGCGCGCTGGCGGCGTGCTCGGAGCACCTGGAGCGCTTCGGCGGTCACAAGGCCGCGGCCGGGTTGTCGATCGCCGAGGAGCGCATCCCCGACTTCGCGGACGCGTTCGCCGCCTATGCCGATGAGCACATCGATCCCGACGACACGTTCGAGGTCGTCCACGTCGATGCAGTCGTGTCTGCACGCGATCTCACGCTCGAGCTCGCAGAGGAGCTTCAGCGGCTCGCTCCGTTCGGCCTCGGAAACCCCGACGTGACGCTTCTCGTTCCAGCGACGCAGGCCGTCACACCGTCGACCGTGGGCGAAGGCAAGCATCTGCGCTTCCGCGTCCGCCAACACGGGCGCGACGCCGGCAGCGCGATCGCGTTCGGCCAGGGCGGTCAGCTCGATCGGCTGCGCGCGGTAGGTCTCTTCGACGTTGCCTTCCGTCTCAAGGAGAACCACTGGAACGGCACGGTTGCACCACAGCTCGTCGTTCGGCGAATCTTCGACACCGCCGACGGCTACGAGGAGCTGCGAGCGAGGTTCGTCGAGCTCTGGCGGGACGGGGAGGTCGCGTGGACGCCCGAGGCCCGGCGCGTGTTCAGCGAGCTTGCGCTCGACGAGGAGGGAGCGGGGAGACGTCAACTCCTGGAGTCGGAGTCGTTCCGGGCTCTGCTCTTCGATGCGGCGCTACCGCGCGCCGCGTAGGGCTCAACCCGGGCGCGACGGCACGAGCGCGTCGCGCATCGCAAGCGCGAGACGGCGGGCGTTGCGCCGACGCCACCAGCGGCGGTAGCTGCTCATGGACGGTCCGAGTTCGCGGGCATCTCTTGGGCTCCTTCCCGCGCGTGCAGGATCGTGAAACCGCCCTCAGTACACTGATCCCATGACGGTCCTCGACGCGAGACGGCATCGGGAAGACCTCGTCGAAGAGCTCATCGCCGAGGTCGAGGCGTACAACCCCGACGTCGACAAGGAGCTCGTGCGCCGCGCCTTCGAGTACGCGGAGCGCGCGCATGCCGGTCAGACGCGCCGCTCCGGCGAGGAGTTCATCCATCATCCGCTCGGCGTCGGACGCATCTGCGCGGAGCTCCACCTCGACGAGCAGACGATCGCCGCCGCGCTCCTGCACGACGTCATCGAGGACACCGAGTCGGATCCCGACGAGCTCCGGGCCGAGTTCGGCAACGAGGTCGCACAGCTCGTCGAAGGCGTCACGAAACTGACCCGCATCAGTTTCCAGAGCCGCGAGCAGGCAGAGGCGGAGAACTACCGGAAGATGATCGTCGCGATGGCGCAGGACGTCCGCGTCATCCTCATCAAGCTCGCCGACCGCCTCCACAACATGCGGACGATCGAGTACCAGACGAAGCAGAAGCAGGCCCAGAAGGCCCGCGAGACGCTCGAGGTGTATGCGCCGCTCGCGCATCGACTCGGCATCCACGCGCTCAAGTGGGAGCTCGAGGACCTCGCCTTCCAGACGCTCCACCCACGCAAGTACGCGGAGATCAAGGCGATGGTCGCGGACCAACGGGCCGATCGCGAGGAGCAGGCGGAGAAGGCGGCCGAGATCCTCGGCGAGGAGCTGGAGAAGGCTGACGTCCCGGCGGACATCTCCGCGCGCGCCAAGCACCTGTACTCGATCTACGACAAGATGGCCAAGCGCGGCCGCGAGTTCAACGAAATCTACGACCTGACCGCGATCCGCGTGATCTGTGAGCGCTCCGGCGAGGAGGGGACGCGCGACTGTTACGCGGCCCTCGGCCTCGTCCACTCGCTCTGGAAGCCGATGCCGGGCCGCTTCAAGGACTTCGTCGCGATGCCGAAGCTCAACCGCTATCGGTCGCTGCACACGACCGTGATCGGCCCCGAGGGCCGGCCGCTCGAGATCCAGGTACGGACGCGCGAGATGCACGAGGAGGCCGAATACGGCGTCGCTGCGCACTGGGTGTACAAGCGTGGCCGCGCCGCGAAGACGGACGACGAGTGGATCACCTGGGTGAAGTCGCTGATGGACTCGCAGGCCGAGGAGCAGGACCCGGGCGAGTACATGCGCAGCCTTCGCACGGACCTCTTCGCCGAAGAGGTCTATGTCTTCACGCCGAAGGGCGAAGTGAAGGTCCTTCCGTCAGGTGCGACGCCGATCGACTTCGCGTACGCCGTGCACACGGACGTCGGGCACCGGACGGTCGGCGCGAAGGTGAACGGCCGCATCGTCCCGTTGCACTACCGGCTGCGCAGCGGCGACTTCGTCGAGATCCTCACCTCGAAGTCGGGACGGGGCCCGTCACGCGACTGGCTCGCGCTCGTTACGTCATCGCGTGCGCGCAACAAGATCAGGCAGTGGTATCAGCGTGAGACGCGCGGTGAGACCGAGGCGAAGGGGCGCGATCTTCTCGACCAGGCGCTGAAGGCGCAGAAGCTGCCGTACCGGAAACTCCAAGGCTCGACCGTGCTCGCGCAGGTCATCCGCGAGACCGGCTTCAAGAAGGCGGAAGACTTCTACGTCGCGCTGGGCTCGGGGAAGCTCCAGCCGGGGCAGATCGTCAACAAGGTCATCCAGCGCCTGAAGACGGACGAGGTGGCGGCGGAACCGGTCGTGCAGACGAAGCCGTCGCGCGCCCGCAAGGCGGTCGCGAGCGACCGGGTCGGCATCAACGTCATCGGCGTCGAGGACGTGCTCGTACGGCTCGCGAAGTGCTGTACCCCGGTTCCGGGCGACCAGATCGTCGGCTACATCTCGATGGGGCGAGGGATCACCGTGCACAGGCAGGACTGTCCGAACGTTCGTGCGCTGCAGCGGAACCCAGAGCGCTTCACCGAGGTGGAGTGGGAGGGAGGCGCCTCTGCCGGCTTCCTCGTCCAGATCGCGGTCGACGCGTGGGACCGCGCTCGCCTCCTCGAGGACGTCGCGCGAACGTTCGCCGAGCACGGCGCGAACATCGTCTCGTACGGCGGCACCGTCGAGGACGGGATGGCGAAGAACTGGTACACGGCCGAGGTGGGTGAGGTGAAGGAGCTGCGGTCGCTGCTCACTGCGCTCCGCAACCTGGACGCCGTGTTCGACGCGTACCGCGTCACGCCGAGCTAGAGCGGCCGACGCTAGCTCGTTCGCTGCTTCACCGAGACGGGACGCGCGTACACGAGGTAGCGCTCACTTGCGAAGAAGCGCGGATGGCACGCCTGCAGGACGAGCTCCTCGCGATGCGGCGACTCGAGAACCGAGAGGTCGTTGTCGTCCACGATGCGGTGATCCGTGACGCGGTACACGACTGTGGCGTACGGGAGCTCGAGGGTGATCGAATCCCCCGCGCGGAGTTCGTCGATGTTCCCGAACGGGGCTCCGTACGTCGTCCGATGCCCCGCGATGTACACGAGTTCGCGCTCGCCCGGCATGTAGCTCTCGAGGTGCCGTCCCGGCCCCCGGCGGAGATCCGAGACGCCTGTGCCGTTGACGACGACCGCGTTCAGCCCGAGCTCGGGGATTCTCAGGCGCGCGATCGCGTCACCCTCATCGCTCGCATGCCGGAAACGCCTGGCTTCGCGACGCACGTCGTCGTGCCCGCTCGGCTTCGGCTTCCCCGGCTGCACCGATACCGGCGTGCGGAGCGGCTCGTACGCCTCGAACTGCTCGTTCAGCTTCGATTCGAGCCGCCGCTGTTCGTACGCTGTGTACGCCGTCGTGAACGGGTCCTTCCAGAAGTACACGGTGGCGGCCCAAGCGAGGATGCCGATGCCGATGACGAGGAGGAGCGTTCCGATGCGATGTCCCATGGCCGATCACAGAGTAGGCGGCTGATCGGAGCGGTGGCCGCGGCATGACGAGAACGCAGCGGACCTGGGTTGTTGCGGCTGGAGTCGCCGCGATCGTCACCGCTGCGAACGCAAGCCAGGGCGCGTACTTCTCACAGTCGTGGGGCTGGGTCGCGCTCGCGTTCCTCGTCCCGACGACCGTGCTCTTGATCCTCGATCGCGTCGCGGCTCCGGGGCGGTTGCGGATCGCCTTCGCCGGTTCGATCGTCGCACTCGCCGCCTGGATCGCGCTCTCCGCGATCTGGTCGATCAGCACTCCTGCAAGTATCCGCGAGGTCGAGAGGGCACTCGTGTACGTCGCGGTGGTCCTCGCTGTTGCGCTCGTCCTGCGCCGCGGCGACGTGGCCGGTGTGGTGCTGGGGATCGTCGTCGGGGTCGCGCTCATCTGCACGTACGCACTGGCCACGCGCCTCTTTCAGGATCGGTTCGACACATACGACGATCGCATCAACGGGTACCGTCTTGCGGCACCGCTCGGGTACTGGAACTCGCTCGGGCTTCTCGCGTCGATCGGGGTCATCGCGGCGCTCGGGGTCGTCGCCCACTCGAGGCGCACCGCCCCCGCAATCGTGGCCGCCGGGACGGCTCCGGTCGCCGCCACAACGCTGTACTTCACGTTCTCACGTGGGGCGTGGGTTGCCCTTGCGATCGGCTTGGCGGCGGCGACCGCGGCCGATCCTCGACGACTTCGCTTCCTGTGGGCATCGCTCGCCGTTTCCATGCCCTCGGCCGCGTGCGTCGCGTACGCGAGCACGTTTGCCTCGCTGACCGAGCCTGGATCCGCTCCCGCTGCCGCGATCCGCGACGGACATCGCCTTGCACTGGTTGTAGGCATCGGCGTCGCCGGTTCGGTTATCGCAGGGATGCTTGCCCGGCACGTGGCACGGCGCGTTCCGCTCTCCGCCAGAGGTCGGACACGCACCAGCGTCGCCCTCGCGACGGCCGTTGTGGTGTTCGTAGCCGGGTCGCTCGTCGCGATCGGTGGCCCGGCGGCTGCCGCGGACGATCTCCGGAGTCGATTCGAGGCGGAGCCGAGCGGGGGATCCGACCTGAACGATCGGCTGTTCAGCATTTCGGGCAACGGCCGGGCCGAACAGCTCCAGGTGGCCTGGGATGCGGCTCGAGAGCAACCGGTTCTGGGCAATGGCTCGGGCACGTTCGAGTATCTCTGGTACCAGCGGCGACCCATCGACCTCGTCGTGCGTGATGGTCATTCGCTCTACACGGAGACGCTTGCGGAGTTGGGCCTCGTCGGCCTCGCGCTCCTCCTCCTCGCGGTCGTGCTTCCGATCGTGGCGGCACTCCGCGCTCGTCGTGGCCATCTCGTCGCCAGCGCGAGCGGTGCGTTCGTGGCGTGGTGCGTCGCTGTGAGCCTCGATTGGCACTGGGAGATGGTCGCCGTGACGATGACCGCTCTTCTCGCCGGCTCCGCCGCCCTGCTCGCAGACGAGCGCGGCCTACCCCGCCGCCTGTCGGCGGCGTGGCGCAGCGGCCTGATTGCCGCCGCGGCGCTGCTGAGCGTCGCCGCGACGTGGAGCCTCGTCGGCAACCAGGCGCTCTTCGCCGCGCGCGAAGCGGCGACGCGGAAGGACTGGGTCGAAGCGCGAGAGCACGGCCGACGGGCTCGTGCGCTCCTGTTCTGGTCTGCCGAGCCCGACCTCGTACTCGGCGACGCCGCCGCCGGGCTCGGCGATCGGGCTGAGGCGCTACGGAACTACCGGGCCGCCGTCGACGCCGATCCGCGCAGCTGGGTCGCCTGGCTCCACGTCGCCCAGGTGGCGCGTGGAGCCGAGCGAACCGCCGCCTACCGGCGGGTGCATGAACTCAACCCCCGTGAAGAGGGGTTGCCGGGCACCTGACGCTCCGAAGCCGGGTTCAGCTCTTGCGCTGCTCGCGCCGCCGCAGGACGAGCCCGCCGGCGACCAGTGCGCCGCCCACGACGACGACACCGAGGAGCGAAAGACCGGTGTTCGGGAGCGCATCCTCGGCCGCAGCGGAGGCGGTATCGCCACCCGCGGTCGCCGAGACCTTCACGCCCTTGACCTTGGTGCCGTACTGATCGGTGGCCGAGGACGGCGACTGCGCGTATGCAGCCCCACCCAACGCCAGGAACAACCCGACGACCAAAGCGATATATGCAGCCGCGAAGACGAACGCGGACGATCGAGTTCTACCCATTCCTCTTACCTCCCGCGACTCAGCATACCCACGGTGCCGGAGATGTCGACACTGGCTCAAGGTCTAGGCGTCACCCCGACCTCGAACAGTCATGGCCTGACGCCGAGCGTCACCTCGAGCGTGCGGCGGGTGCCGTCGCGCACAACCGTGATCGAGACGACGTCGCCAGGCCTGCGGGCGTCGACCGCGCTCTGCAGCGCCACGGCCGAGGTCACCTTCTCGCCGTCGAACACCACCACGACGTCGCCGCCCGTGGGCACCTCCTGGCCGTCGACGATGGTCGTTCCGGTCGCAGGTTGCAGCCCGGCCTCCTCGGCGGGTGTCCCCGGAAGGACTTCCGTCACCGCCACGCCTTCCTCCAGCGGGGACATGCGAATTCCGAGATACGCGTGCTCGACCTCGCCGGTCGCAATGAGCTGCTTCACGATCGCCCGCACGGTGTTCGACGGAACCGCGAAGCCGACACCGTCGGACCCGCCGGACTCGCTCTCGATCTGCGCGTTGACCCCGATCACCCGCCCGCGGCGGTCGAGGAGCGGACCGCCCGAGTTGCCGTGGTTGATCGCTGCGTCCGTCTGGATCGTGTTCGTGATGACGAAGTTGTTGGGGGCAGTCATCTCGCGATGGAGCGCGCTCACGATGCCGGCCGTGATCGTTCCCTCGAGTCCGAACGGGCTGCCGAGCGCGAGGACCGGATCACCGACGTCGACCGCGCTCGAATCGGTGAGCCGGAGCGGGTGCAGGAGCGCCCTCGACGCATCGACACGCAGGACGGCCAGATCCGTGGAGGGATCCGTGCCCACGAGGGTCGCGTCGAGCTCGACACCGTTCCAGAAGCTGACCGCGACCGACGTCGCCCCCGTGACGACGTGCTGGTTGGTGACGATGTGTCCGCTCTCGTCGTAGACGAATCCGGAACCCTGTGCGCTCGCCCCGCCCACGCCGCCTGACGCTGCCAGCTCGACCACCGACTTCGAGGCACGGTCGTAGATCTCTGCGGCCGGCAGATCGCTCTCCGCGATCGGCTGGGACCCTTCGACGGTTACCTGCCGGACGACGGTCGCGCTGTCGTCGAGCACGGCGAACGCCGCTGCGCCAAGGCCTACTCCGAGCGCGAGAGCCGACACGAGCGCGGCAACGACGAGCGGTGTGCGTGAACGATCGGACACGGCTTGTTCAGTGTGGCGTAACTGCCATGGCCGGCGCTGAGAAGCCTGTAAGCGCGGGCTAAGAAGTCGCTAAGACGCCCGGCTCGGCTGCGTTGGGATGCGCACAATGCGGCCGTGATGAAGATCCTGGTGGTCGACGACGAGCGCGCCGTTCGGGAGTCGCTCCGCCGTGCGCTCGAGCTCGAGGGGTACCAGGTCGAGCTCGCGGAGGACGGAGAGCAGGCGCTCGAGCGTGTCGCGGGCATCGCGGCACCGGATGCCGTGATCCTCGACGTGCTCATGCCCGGGATCGACGGGCTCGAGGTGTGCCGCCGGCTGCGGGCGGAAGCGAATGTCGTCCCCGTGCTCATGCTGACCGCCCGCGCGGAGGTGGACAGCCGGGTCGCCGGCCTGGACGCCGGTGCCGACGACTATCTGCCGAAGCCCTTCGCTCTCGCCGAGCTCCTCGCGAGGTTGCGGGCGCTGCTGCGGCGAGCCGGGAACGGGGACGGCGCGTCCGACGTCCTGCGCTTCTCCGACCTCGAGCTCGATCTCGGAACGCGCGAGGTCCGGCGCGGCAATGTCGACATCGACCTCACGCGAACGGAGTTCGCGCTGCTCGAGCTGTTTCTCAGGAACCCACGCCAGGTGCTGACACGGTCGATCATCTTCGAGCGCGTCTGGGGGTACGACTTCGGGCCGACCTCGAACTCCCTCGACGTCTACATCGGATACCTGCGCCGGAAGACCGAAGAGGGTGACGCGCCGCGGCTCATCCACACGGTGCGCGGCGTCGGCTACGCCCTCCGCGAGGCATGACGTTCAGAGCCCGGATCGCGATTTCGGCAGCCGTTGCCGTAGCGCTCACCGTCGTTGCTGCATCGATCCTCGTCTACTTCGTCGCGAGAGATCAGCTGCGGGTTCCCGTCAACGAAGCTCTCGAGACTCGTGCCGCACAGATATCGGTACGACCGCTCGGGATCATTCCTGGCCCAGGCAGCTCGAGCTACCTCGACGTCCGCGGGGGCTTCGGCGAGGCTCCTGGATACGTGCAGCTCGTACGCACGGACGGATCCGTGCTCATCCCGCCCAGGCAGGACCTCGAGATCCCAGTCGACGATCAGGTGCTCGCGGTGGCGGGACAAGAGGGCGCGGCCTTCTGGAACGACGTGACGGTCGACGGCAAGCACCTGCGCGTGTTCACCTTCGCATACGGACCCGATTCGGCGGTCCTCGTCGCTCGCCCGCTAACGGAGGTCGACGAGTCGCTCCGCCGTATCGGGCTCGTACTGCTCCTGATCGCGGCGGGCGGCGTCATTCTCGCTGCAGGTTTGGGACTCGTCGTCGCGCGGGCCGCGCTCGCGCCGGTTCGCCGTCTCACCGAGACGGCCGAGCACGTGAGCGAGACGCAGGATCTCTCCGAGAGAATCGAGGTATCGGGCAACGACGAGCTCAGTCGTCTTGCGACGAGCTTCAACTCGATGCTGGCGGCTCTTGAGGAGTCGACTCGCGCGCAGCGGCAGCTCGTCGCCGACGCGTCACACGAGCTGCGCACGCCGCTGACGAGCGTCCGGACGAACATCGAAGTGCTCGCGGGCGACCGCACGCTTCCGCCCGAGGATCGGCGGCGACTGCTGTCGGACGTGGTCGAGCAGCTGGGCGAGATGACGACACTCATCTCGGAGCTCATCGAGCTCGCCCGCGCCGAGCAGCGCACCTCGGAGCCGGAGGATGTGCGGCTCGACGTGCTCGTCGCGGATGCCGTCGAGCGAGCCCGGCGGAACCGGCCCGAGGTCACGTACGCGGTCACGCTCGAGCCGACGACCGTGCAGGGCGTGCCCGCCACGATCGAGCGTGCCGTTGGCAACCTGCTCGACAACGCCGCGAAGTGGAGCCCGCCCGGCGAGAGCGTCGAGGTCGAGCTTCGCGGCGGCCAGCTCGTCGTTCGCGATCACGGGCCTGGCATCCCCGACGAGGATCTGCCGTACGTGTTCGACCGCTTCTACCGGGCGCGCGCGGCGCGCGGAATGCCTGGTTCCGGCCTCGGTCTCGCCATCGTGCGGCAGGTGGCCGAGTCGCATGGCGGCGAGGTGGTGGCGGAGCACGCCGAGGGGGGCGGCACGCGCATGGTCCTTACGCTCGTCGCCCGGCCGCGCGTCCCCGCCGGCGTCGCTTCTTAGCGACCTCTTAGCGCTCGCTCATCGCCTTCTCAACTCGCGGCGCTTTCGTGCGGCGCATGTTCTTCCTCACATACATGCTCTCGGAGCTCCGCCGACGCAGCGGACGCACCGTCCTCACGGCGCTCGGCCTCGGACTCGGAGTCGGGCTGGTCGTGACCGTCAGCGCACTCTCCACCGGGCTCGATCGGGCGCAGGCCGCGATCCTCGAGCCACTCACCGGCGTCGGCACCGACATGTCGGTGTCGCGCCCGATCGACCTCTCGCCGAGCGAGGGCGGAGCCTTCCCCCAGCTCTCGGAGGACGAACGCAAGCAGCTGGAGCAGGAGAACGGAGGCGGCCGCTTCGGCCTCCGGAATCTCGGAGAGCCAGGCGAGAAGTTCTCCCGGGACGACTTCGTCTCCACGGCGCAGCTCTCGTTCGCGGCAAGCACCGCGAGCGCGATTGCCGACATCGACGGAGTCAGCGCGGCCGCCGGCGGGCTCACGCTCAACTCGATCCACATCGAGGGCACCGTGCCGAAAGAGTCGGAGACCCCAACCCAGTCACAGACCTTCGAGCAGGACCAGGGTGGGCCGTCGCTTTCCGTGGGGCCGCGGAACATCGACGCGACCGCTCTGAGCGTCACTGGTGTGGACGAGACTCAGAGGAGCATCGGGGCGATCACGCCAGGCCAGGTGACGACGGGCCGCTACTTTCGCTCCGGCGCTGCCCGCGAGGCCGTCGTCAACGAGAGCTACGCGGCACGCGAGGAGATCGCTCCGGGCGACGAGCTGACGCTCGGCGGGAAGACGTTCACCGTCGTCGGCACCGCTGAGACACCACTCGGTGGTCAATCTTCCGACGTCTACGTGAAGCTCGACCAGCTCCAGGCGCTCTCCGGCCGCAAAGGGCGCGTCAACACCGTCTACGTCCGCGCCAAGAGCGGCGACGACGTCGAGTCCGTCGCCAGCGCGATCGAACGGACGCTCGAGGGTGCATCGGTGACGACTGCCGCCGACCTCGCCGACCGCGTGTCGGGGACGCTGGTCGACGCCAGGAACCTCGCCGGCTCGCTCGGCAGGGCGCTGATGATCGTCGGGCTGCTCGCAGCCTTCCTCATCGCGAGCCTGCTGACTCTGTCGTCCGTGACCAAGCGAATCCGCGAGCTGGGTACGCTCAAGGCGATCGGCTGGTCGCAGCGCCTCGTCGTGCGCCAAGTGACCGGCGAGTCGCTGATCCAGGGTCTCCTCGGCGGCGTCATCGGAGTCGTGCTCGGCATCGTCGGCGCGCTTGCGATCGGCGCGTTCGGGCCGACCCTCGAGGCGACCGTCGGCGCCGCCTCCGAGCAGGGGCCGCGGTTCTTCGGGCCGTTCGGCCAGGGCGCGGTCGAGACGTCCGCCACCGAGGTGGCTCTCGACGCCCCGATCAGTCCGACGATCGTCCTGTGGGCGGTCGGCCTCGCGCTGCTCGGCGGGCTCGTCGCGGGCGCTGTCGGGAGCCTGCGCGCTTCGCGCCTCCGGCCTGCCGATGCCCTCCGCCACATCGACTGACTGGAGCTCTGATGACCCCAGTGACGACTACGGACGCCGTGTACGAGCTGCGTGGCGTCTCCCGCACCTACTCGCTCGGCTCGGCTCGAGTCCACGCGGTCCGCGAGGTGGACCTCGCGCTCGCGGCAGGGGAGTCCGTCGCGATCGTCGGCCCCAGCGGGTCCGGCAAGACGACGCTGCTCCAGCTCCTCGGCGCCCTCGATCGGCCGACCGAGGGTGAGCTGCGCTTCGAGGGACGTGAGATCGCCCGTCTCGGCGATCGCGCGCTCTCGGAGCTCAGGCTCGAGGTGCTCGGGTTCGTGTTCCAGCAGTTCAATCTGATCCCCACGCTCAGCGCGGCGCAGAACGTCGAGCTCGCGCTCGCACCGACGTCGACGGCGCGGGCCGACCGCCGAGACCGTGTCCTCGGGCTGCTCGAGTCGGTCGGGCTCGCCGAGCGGGCCGACCACGTCCCGGGCAAGCTCTCGGGCGGGGAGCAGCAGCGCGTCGCGATCGCGCGGGCGCTCGCCAACGATCCTCATGTGCTCCTCGCGGACGAGCCGACGGGCAACCTCGACTCGACGACGGGCGCCGAGATCATGGACCTCCTGCTCTCGCTCTCGGGCGACGAGCAGCGGAGGACAGTCGTCGTCGTGACGCACGACGCCGAGGTCGCGGCCCGCGCCGAGCGGATCGTGCGCATGAAGGACGGCCGCATCGTCGATGCACCCGAACACGCCGAGCTCGCGGTCCTCGGCCGCGGCGGATCTTCTTAGCCGGCTTTCAGCGCTCTCTTAGAGACGGATGCTCAGATGCTCCCTATGACGCGACGCAGATGGCTGACGCTCGGGGCCGGCGGGGTGGCCGTCGCTCTCCTGCTCGTCAGCCTCGGCGCTGCGGGTGCGATCGCTGCATCGCGGATCCTGTCGCCCAGCGAGGAGAGCAAGGCCGTCATCGACGATGCGGCTGCCCAGCTCGGCGTGGAGCCGCAGGAGCTGTCGGCGGCACTCAAGCAGGCACTCAAGAACCGCGTCGACGACGCGGTCGACGCGGGCAGGTTGACCGAGGAGCAGGGGAAGGAGCTCAAGGAGCGGATCGACGCCGACGAGTACCCGCTTCTCCTCGGTCCCGGCCTTCGAGGATTCGGCCCGGGCGGGTTCGGGCTGCACCTGCGTGGGGGATTCGCGCTTCTCGAGACGGCCCCGTCCTATCTCGGGATGAGCGAGGCGGAGCTCCGCAAGGCGCTCCAGGACAAGACGCTCGCAGAGATCGCCGAGGACCGGGGCAAGTCGGTCGACGGTCTCGTGAAGGCGATCGTCGCCGCCGAGGAGAGCAGGATCGACGAGGCGCTTGCGGACGGTCGGATAACGAAGGAGCAGGCCAGCGAGATCAAGTCGAAGCTTGCGGAGCACGTCAACGCAGTCGTGAACGGGGAGCTCCGCTTCCGGGAACGCCCGCACAGCCGGTTCTGGCCCGGCTCGGGCTTCCCGCGCGGGCCACCAGGGTCGTTCGAAGGCCCGCGGGCCTGAGCGGCAGGCGAGACGACGGGGCCGAGAGGCCCCGTCGTTCGCTCAGGGCCCTCTGGGGTCGCGACGAAGCTAGGACTGTGTCATCGCAGACGCAAATGCACGGCGAGCGTCTCTTGAGATTCGCGTTGCGGAATCCGCACTCGCGGATTCCGCGAGGTGCGTGGAGGGGAGAGCGGCGGTACCCCGACCGGTGGGGGTCGGGGGTTCATACCGCGCGCTCGTCCGTCGGGACGAGCGCGCGGCTCCCTTCCCCTCTCCCCAAATCTCCTTGTATTCACCCGAGTGAGGGATGCAATCCCTCGAACGAGGTACCCCACTCGACCGGGTGACCGCTCCCTCGACCGGGGGGTTGCCACACTGGCCGCTGCAGCGGGCCGGATGAGCTAGGACTGTCGGGGCGAAAGTGATCCTGCGCAGCGAGCGTCTTTGACTCTCGCGTTCGAGAATCTGCTTCTGCAGATTCTCGACTGCGGAAGCTCAACGCTACGGCTCCCACGCCTCGCCGCCGGTGTCCCAGCCGATGAGCACGTACGGTGCGATGAGGTCGGCGATTCGCTCGAGGTCCTCTCGACGCGCGTCGCCATCTGCCCACAGCTCGCCGACGGTGGCTCCGTCGTATTCGATCGGGACGCGTTCGCGCTTGGCCTCGTCCGGTTCCCCTCGGGCGGGGCCGAGCCTCAGCGCGTCGTCCTCCGTGAAGGCGATCCCGGCCCAGCGGAGCTCCTCCTGTGCCGCGAGGGCAGCGACGACAGCGCGTAGGACATCGTCCGCCTCCGCGCCTTCCGCGACGATGCCGCGAACCACTTCGACCGGCTCGTTCATGACGGTGGATCCGTGTGATCCTGCGCAGCGAGTGTCCTCGACTCTCGCGTTCGAGGATCTGCTCCTGCAGATTCTCGAGCTGCGGAATCCTCGAGATCGTCTCCCTCGAAGGCGCCGATTGCCGCCCTGAGTTCGTTCGGAACCTCGACCGGGCGGCGATGCTCGCGGTCGACGAGCACGAGCGTCTGGCTCGCAGTCACCATGAGCGTCTCGTCGGGTTGCCTGTACGCCGCACACTCGTACGTCATGCTCGTCCGGCCGATCCGGCTCACGCGGATGAACGCCTCGATGAGGTCGTCGAAGCGCGCGGGGGCGTGGTACTCGACGTTCGATGCCCGCATCACGAATTCCCGTCCGGGCATTTCGAAGGTCCCCACGTGCCGGTGGTACTCGGTGCGGGCGTGGTCGAAGTACGGGAGGTAGCGGCCGTAGTAGACGACGCCCTGCGCGTCCGTGTCGGAGAACCACACGCGGGTGAGCGCCGAGTACTTGAACGGAGGCCGCCGGTCGGTGACCCGCCCGAGCTCGGGCGCCGTCGTCACGAGCGGATGAGCGCGAGCACCTCGTCGCGCTTCTCGATCATGCGACCCTCCGAGAGGGCCTCGAGATTCAGGCGCAGGAGCGGCTCCGTGTTGGACGGGCGGACGTTGAAGTGCCAGTCGTCGAACTCGAACGAAATGCCGTCCAGATGCGACATGCGCCCGCCCTCGGCCGAGTAGCGCTCCTTCAACTCCTGGAGTTTCAGCGGCACGTCCGCGACCGGCGTGTTGATCTCACCGGTGAGGAAGAAGCGCTCGCGGTAGGGCCGCAGGAGCTCGGACAGCTTCCGTCCGCTCCGCGAGAGCAGGTCGAGCATGACGAGGAAGGGCACGACGCCGGTGTCGGCTTGCGAGAACTCGCGGAAGTAGTAGTGCGCCGACACCTCGCCGCCGAACACGGCGCCCTCGGCGCGCATGCGCTGCTTGATGAACGCGTGCCCGACACGATTCATGAGCGGGATGCCTCCGGCCCGCTCGATCGTCTCCGGGACCGCCCAGCTCGCGCGCACGTCGTAGATGACCTTCTCGCCGGCTGCTCTGGCCAGCACCGCCTCGGCCATGAGCGCCGTTGCGAAGTCGCCGGGAACGAACTCGCCGGTGTCGTCGACGAAGAAGCAGCGGTCGGCGTCGCCGTCGTATGCGACGCCGAGGTCCGCGCGCTCTTCCGTCACCTTGCGAACGATGAACTCCCGGTTCTCGGGCAAGAGCGGGTTCGGCTCGTGGTTCGGAAAACTCCCGTCCGGCTCGAAGTAGCAGCGGACGACGTCGAGCTGCGGGAGGTGCTCGAGGACCGGCGGCAGCATCGCGCCCGCCATTCCGTTCGCGGCGTCGATCACGACTCGAAGCGCCTGGATCCCTGCGACGTCGACGAAGGAGAGCACCTTCGCGACGAAGCTCGGCCAGACGTCCTCACGCCTGATGTCTCCACGCGACACCGGATCGTCGAAGCCTGCCTCCGCCAGGGCCCGGATCTCCGCGAGGCCCGAGTCGCCGCCGACGGGGAGCGCGCCGCGCCGAACGATCTTCATGCCCGTGTACTGCTTCGGATTGTGGGACGCGGTGACGCAGATCCCGCCGTCGAGGATGAGCTCCGTGACCGCGTGGTAGATCATCTCCGTCCCGACGAGTCCGAGGTCGACGACGTCGGCGCCGGCGTCGGCGACGCCCTCGGCGGCCGCCTTCGCCATCGACGGTGACGAGAGGCGCATGTCGTGCCCGAGCGCGACCGAGCGCGGCTCGAAGTGGGCGGTATATGCGCGCGCGACCCGGTATGCGCCCTCTTCGTCGAGCTGCGACGGATAGATCCCTCGCACGTCGTACGCCTTGAACACCGTCGGGTCGAGCACGGATGTGATGCTAGACGGCCTGCGCGGGACGAACGCCGTGCCCGGCATCGTTTCTACACTTCAGACGTGGAGCGGAAGCTCGCATCCGTGCTGTTCGTCGACATCGTCGACTCCACGCGCCTCGTCACGGGCGCCGACCCCGAGGTCGTACGTCGGCGTGTCACGCGCTTCTTCGAGACGGTGTCGCAGTGCGTCGAGCAGCACGGCGGGATCGTCGAGAAGTTCGCCGGCGACGCGGTGATGGCGGCATTCGGGGTGCCGCAGGCGCACGAGGACGATGCGCTCCGGGCTGCCCGCGCAGCGCTCGCGATGCGAGCCGCCGTCGACGAGATGCAGCTCGAGGCTCGCATCGGAATCGAGGCCGGCGAGGTCGTGGTCGAAGGCGCCGAGTCGACGTTCGCGACAGGCGAAGCCGTGAACCTCGCGGCACGGCTCCAGGAAGCTGCGCGACCGGGTGAGATCCTGGTCGGACCTACTGCGTACCGCCTCGCAGCCGGCAGTCTCGTCGTCGAGGACGCAGGGCCGCTCGAGCTCAAGGGCATCGACGGCCACCTCCGCGCGTGGCGCGTCGTCGACATGCTCGACGGCCCCGTACGCCAGTTCGGACCGCGGGCGCCTCTGGTTGGGCGTGACTCCGAGCTCGAGCTCCTCGAGAACACGTTCAACCGCAGCCTGCGCGACCGTCGGGCGCACCTCTTCACGATCTACGGCGAGGCAGGGGTCGGAAAGAGCCGGCTGACGCGCGAGTTTCTCGACGGCGTCGAGCGAGCGAGCGTCCTCGTCGGACGTGCGCTTCCGTACGGCGAGGGCGTGACCTACTGGCCGCTCGCGGAGATGGTGAAGGCTGCCGCCGGCATCTCGGACGACGATCCGCTCGAGGAGGCGTTCGAGAAGCTGCGGGAGTGCTGCGCGGAGGAGGCGGTCGCCGACGTTCTCGGCCTCGCCGCCGGTCTCATGGAGGCTCTCGAGGGCGAGCGGAGCCCGCAGGAGATCGCGTGGGCGTCGCGAGAGGTCATGCAGGGGATCGCCGACGTGCAGCCGCTGATCCTTCTCTTCGAGGACATCCACTGGGCCGAGCCTCCGCTGCTCGACCTCATCGAGCACCTGGCGGACTGGGTCCGCGCGCCGGTCCTCGTCATCTGCCTGGCACGACCTGAGCTGCTGGATATTCGCCCCGGATGGGGAGGAGGGCGCGTGCGCTCGACTGCAATCGAGCTGGAGCCGCTGTCCGAGGAGGAGAGCGCCGAGCTCGTCGAGCAGCTCCTCAACCAGCTCACCGGCGCGGTCGGAGAGCGGCCGCGTTCCTTGCCGCAGGAGGCGCTCGAGCGCGCGGAAGGGAACCCGCTGTTCGTCGAGGAGACGATCCGCATGTTCCTCGAGAGCGGCCAGGGCAGCAACGCGTCGGATCGCGTGCCGGACACGCTCCAGGCACTCATCGCTGCACGCATCGACCACCTCGCTCCGGAGGCCAAGACGCTGCTTCAGCGCGCGTCGATCGTCGGGCGTGTCTTCTGGAAGGGCGCCCTCGAGCATCTGTCACCGGACGTGCCGGACCAGGACGCGTTCCTCGACGATCTCCTCCATCGCGAGTTCCTCCTGCGCGAGCCCCGGTCCTCGATCTCCGGTGAGACCGCGTATCGCTTCAAGCACGCGCTCATTCGCGAGGTTGCGTACACCGGTCTCGCGAAGCTCGCGCGGGCGCAGTACCACGCTCGCTTTGCCGAGTGGCTCGCCGAGCGGACCGGAGGAGAGCTCATCGAGATTCGCGCGTACCACCTGGACCACGCCGTCCAGTTCCTGACCGAGCTCGAGGGTGCTCCGCCGGAGGAGCTCGCAGACGAGACGGCGGCGGCTCTCGTGAAGGCCGCAAAGCGGGCGATCGCGCGCGAGGCGTATACCAACGCGCGAGCGCTGGCGCTGCGTGCGCTCGAGCTGCGGCCCACACTCGGCGCCCGCTACGTGGCTGCCCGCGCGGCCTGGAGGCTCAACGACTGGAGCGCCGTGCAGGTCGAGATGAACAAGGTCCGCGACCAGGCGAGGCAGGAGGACGACAGGGTGTACGAGGCGCTGGCGCTGACCGCCCTGGGCGAGGCGTCGCTCAAGCGCGACGGAGATGCGGCTTACGCGAGGACACTAATCGACGAGGCTCTCGAGATCCTTCCCAGCGACTCGGACGCGGTAGCCCACTTCGACGCATTGACTGCCCGCGCCGTCGTCGGCTCGTGGCTCGGCTCCGGCGAGGACTACGTGCGGTACATGGAGCGGGCCTACGTCAAGGCGCTCGACGTGGGGAGGAAGGACCTACAGACGATCGCTGCGCAGGCGCTGGCATCGGCGCACATCATGCGTCTCGAGCTCGACGAGGCGGAGATTCTGCTGACCCGCGCGCTCGAGCTCGCGGGCGAGAGTGGCAGCGTCCGGGCACGAATCAGCGCCACGCTGGCGTACGCCGGGTTCCTGAGGGTGAAGGGCGAGCTCGACGCGGCCCAGACCATGATGGAGGAGGTCCGGGCTACCGCCGAGGAGGTCGGCATGGAGCCGGTGCTGGCGGCTGCGTTGCTCAAGCTCGGCTGGCTGGCACGAGCGAGAGACGACCTCAAGGCTTCGGAGAAGCTGTTCCGCGAGGCTCTCCGCATCATCGTGACGCGCGGGGATCGCGGCCTCGTTCCGGATTACCAGGCAGCGCT